>JBGPOZ010000086.1:0-17057 GCA_041488295.1 Allostellaceae bacterium | reverse complement strand
TGCGCGCGAAGGACGAGGGGTGGCGCCGCGCCTTCGCGCAGGCGCTCCAGCGCCTCGATCAGATCGCTGAGCCCGATTTCCGCGAGGAGACGGCGCGGGCGCATCTCCTCTATCGCACGGGTCGCATCGCGGATGCCGATCGGCTGTACGCGACGCTGCTGCAAGGTCACCCGGACGACAAGGATTTGCGCGCGAAGTATGCGACGATGCTGATCGACCTCGGCGAGGTCGGCCGGGCACGCGCGGTGCTGGTGAAGAGCTGATGCGCCATGATCGAAACGAGCCATCCTTGGCGCGGGCCATCCGCTCGGCCTTCGCTGGATTTGCGCTCTTGATCGCGACATTGCGCGCCGACGGTGCCGAGTCGCTGTTGAGCACGGCGGAGGGGCAGGGCGGTTTCGAGATCATCTTCCGTCAAGCGGGCGCTGGCGCCGGACACGTCGAGATCGGCGATCGCGAAATTGTCCTGCGCTTTTCGCGGCCGGTGCCGGAAGGGCTTGAGGCGGAGCTGCAATCGACGGTCGGTCACGGCGGCATCGAAGAGGTCGCGGCGGGATACGATTCAGTGCTGCTCCGCTTCGCGCAGACGGTCGCCGCACGCAGCGAGGTGCGCGGCGACACCTTGGTGCTGATCGTGGCGCTGGGGTCCGCCCCGGCCGTACCTGGCGCCGCCCAGTCCGAGGATCGGGCGGCGCGACGCCTTGGCCTCGTCGAAGCGCGTGCATTGGCGCTCGGCGGCGAGGTGGGCGCGGCACGCGAGCGCCTCGCCGCCATCCGCAAATCGGCGCCCGGAGATCCCGAGCCGGTGACTGCGCTTGCGGCGATCGAGCAGGAAACCGGGCATTGGCGTCTCGCGCGCGATCTCTATCGCGAGGCGATGGAGCTCGATCCGCACGATGAGGAGAACCGCCTTGCGCTCGCCGCGATCGAACGCAACGAAACGTCGCGCCTCCGGCTCGACTTCGACTACCGCGAGGTGAAGGGTGCCGAGCGCGTCTACACGACGCGGCTTGGGGGTCATTCCTTGGTCAAGGACGGATGGCGCGTCGGTGGATCGCTCGATACCGCCTACGTCACGACGCGCTCCGTCCTGCGCACCAGCGGCGACCAGATTCCCTTCGAGGGCGTGCGTCAACGCAGCGAGGCGTTCCTGCAGCGCGATTTCCTCGATGGCCAAATCCTGCGCGGTACCGCCTATGGCGGCATGCGCTCCGGCGGGATCGGGCTCGACTGGCAGAGACCGGATGATTTCGGCTCGATCGCCGCGCATGGCGAATTCTCGCGACCAAACTGGGACTTCGTCGAGGGGCTCGTGAATGGCGCCACCCGCGACCGACTTTCGGTTGCGCGCCAGCACAATTTCGGTGCGCGTCTCTCGGGCCGGCTCGAGGCTGGCGTTCAGCGCTACGCGGTTCCCGGGTTTGGCGGGGTCGGTGATTCAGGCGCGGTGACAGGTGAACTGCGCTATGCGCTGCTCTCGGGCGCGCACAATCTCGGCATCGTCTACACGCTTGACGGCGAATACCCGTGGCATGTCAGGCAAAGCACCGGGACGGGCGGGGTGACGTTCAAGCCGATCCCGCTGGCGCCGCGCGAAGTCCACACGCTCACCGCGAGCTATGCCGAGGATCTCTTCCACAGCCCGGCCAGCGATCACTCGCTTCTCGTCGAGGGATTCGGCGGCTGGGGTCTCGACCGGTTCGGCCGGCCGGGACCGCTGGTCGGTGTGACCTTGACCCTCAATGAAGGTCCGGTGCAAGCCCAGTTGCGCGGCTCGCAGGTGCGCCATATCGGCCGCGGCGGCGAGAGCGTGACCTTGATCGGCGGCTCGCTCATGTGGCTGTTCTGAGATGACGACGCTCGCCGCCGAGACCGTTCCACCGCCGCGCCCGGCCGCCGCTCGCAGGATCTTCGGCCTGCGCGCCTCCGCGCTTGCCGAGCTGGCGGTGTTCTTCGCGGTGGCGCTGGCGATCGATTGGCTCTTCTTCGCCGGCGCGCGCTTTGCCGGCGTCACGCCGCATCCCTTCTGGGCGATCGTTGTTCTCGTCAGCGTGCAATACGGCGTGACCGAGGGGCTCGTCGCCGCGGCCTGCGCCTCGGCGGCGCTGCTGCTCTTCAGCGTGCCGTCCGCGGCGCTCGGCGAGGACCTTCATCTCTGGCTGATGCGGGTACTGCGCGAGCCGGTGCTCTGGTTCGCCGCTTCTCTCGTCATCGGCGAATTGCAACAGCGCCAGCGGCGCGAGCGCGGCTCGCTTCGCTTGCAGCTGCGCGAGTCGGAGGAGCGCGAGCGCACCGTTGCCGACGCCTATCGGCGCCTCGAGCGGTTGAAGGAGACGCTGGAGGCGCGCGTTGCCGGTCAATTGCGCACCGTTTTTTCCACCTACGCCGCGGCGCGCGCGATCGAGAAACTCGGCACCAGCGAAGTCCTCATCGGCATCGGCGAGCTCGTCCGATCGATCCTCAACCCGACGAAGTTCTCCGTCTTCCTCTTGAAGGGCGAGCGCCTCGAAATGTCGTCGAGCGAGGGTTGGGTGGGCGAGGACCGCTTCGACATCGATTTTGACGCCGCTTCGCCCCTCTTCCAGGCGGTGGTGTCGCGCCGCCAATCGCTGGCCGCCGTACGACCGGCCGATGCGCACATCCTCGGCGATCAGGGCGTCCTCGCTGGCCCGCTCGCCAGCGTCGATACCGGCGAGATCGTCGGAATGCTCAAGATCGAGCAGCTCGGCTTCCTCGATTTCGGACCTCTCGGCATTCAGAATTTTCGCATTCTCTGCGAGTGGATCGGCACCGCGCTCGCCAATGCGCGGCGCTTTGAGGAAAGCAAGCACGCGACGTATTTCGACCCGCTGCGCAATCTGCTCTCGGCGAATTTCTTCGAGCAGCAGCGCGAGATCATTGCCAAACTGGCGGCTCGCGTGAACTTCAATGTCACCGTCATCTATCTGCGCGTCGGGGGCACCGAGGAGATCGATCCGGATCAGCGCATCGCCTATGCCCGGATGGTGGCGTCGGCAAGCAACCTCGTTCTGCGCACGACCGATCTGCGCTTCGATTACCGCCAGTCGGGCTGGGACTTCGCCGTGGTATTGCCAGGCACCGACCTCAAGGGTGCGACGCTCGCGCTCGGCAAGCTGGTTGCCGCCGTCAAGCAGCAGCTTGATGCGGCGAATCTCGACGTGCCCGTCACTCACCTCGTCGAAAGCATCCATCAATGTCGCTGAGCACCGAAATCGATCGCTCGGAGATCGACCTGCCGGCGACCGATGGCGGGCAGGCCGGGAGCATCGGCGCGGCGATCGCGGAAATGGCGATGAAGCCGGGCGGCATCCTGCCGTTCCCGGATGGCACATCGTTTCGCGGCGTCGCGGCGGTGCTTGTCGTCTCGCTCTGCGCGCTCGTCATCGACACGAGCCTCGCAGGTGAGGCGTTCACCGGCGGGTTTACGTTGCCGCGTGCGCTGGCGGGGCATGTCTGCCTCGTTGCACTGCTTGCGGCATGGCTCATCTCGACTCTTCATCGCGACGAAGGCATCCGCATTGCCGCCCTTCTGTTGCTGACGACGGCGGCGATGGGGCCGCTGGGTCCGTTCGGCACGCTCGTCGTCCTCATGATCTCGCGGCTGAACCAGCGTTCGATTACCCCATTCGAGCGCTGGTACGTGTCGCTCTTTCCCGAGACCGAGCGGGAGCCGGCGCGGGAACTCTACCATCGCATCGTCTATGGCCGGCATGGCGAGGGCTCCAGCTCCGTCGCCGCATTCTCGGACGTGATATCGCTCGGCACCGTGGCGCAAAAGCAGGCGGCACTGACCTTGATCGCCGATCATTTCCGCCCGGCCTATGCCGGCGCGCTGCGTCGCGCCCTCAATGACCGCGAAGCCGCAGTGCGCGTGCAAGGGGCGAGCGCCGTGGCGCGTATCGAGAACAGGTTTCTCGAGCGTGCAATGCAACTCGAGGCCTGGGTGGCGGGTCCGAGCGGCGGTATCGAGGCGCGGCTCGCCCTGGCACGTCATCTCGACGACCATGCCAATACCGGGCTTCTCGATGTGCGCCGCGCGCGCAAAACCCGCGAGCGGGCGCTCGAGCTCTTTCTTGCTTGCGCCGACGAACGCCCGGACGATCCGGATCTGGCGAAGACATGCGGCCGGCTGCTGCTGCGTCTCGACCGCAGCGAGGAGGCGGCGCGTTGGCTGGGACAAGTCGTCGGGCGCTTCGCCTTCGCGCCGCAGGTCTTCGTCTGGTATCTCGAGGCGCTCTATCGGGTCGGCCGCCTTGACGATCTGCGCGCGCTCTGTCGCGCTCACGGCGCGCCGATCAAGGACACGCTGGAGATTTCCGACGAGATGCGCAATGTGATTGCGATGTGGATGGACCCCGATGCGGTGGCGTGAACGTAGCCGACCGGCGGATATCTGCCTCTTCCTCGAGGGGACCTATCCCTACGTCACGGGCGGTGTCTCGGTTTGGGTCCATGAGCTTCTGCGCGCGCAATCGCATCTGCGCTTCCACCTCGTGGCGCTCGTCGCCGATCGCAGAGCGCGGCGCATGCCATTCGAGATCCCGCCCAATGTCGTCGGCCTGACCGAGGTCGTGCTGCAGGATCCGGTCTCGGCCTGCCCCGACGGCCGCGCCGTCCGCCGCCTGGTCGGCGCGGTCGAGGCGCCGCTCGGCCGTCTGCTCGGCAAGGGCGGGCTCGCCGACCTCGCGGCGGTCATCGAGGCCTGCGATGCCGAAAGGCGTGTCGCCGATCGAGCGAGCCTCCTCAACTCGGAGGCGGCATGGGCGATGATCGTCGAGATATACCGCCGGACGATGCCGGGCGCCTCCTTTCTCGACTTCTTCTGGAGCTGGCGGGGCCTTGCCGGCGGGCTTTTCTCGACCGTGCTCGCGAAGCTCCCGGCGGCACGCGTCTACCATGCGGTCTCGACCGGCTATGCCGGCATCATGCTGGCGCGCGCCGCGCTCGAGACGCGCCGTCCGGCGCTTCTCACCGAGCATGGTATCTACACGAACGAGCGGCGCGTCGAGATCGCCATGGCCGAGTGGCTCAACGACCGCATGCCGTTCTCGCTCAACATCGACAAGTCGCGTCGCGATCTGCGCGATCTGTGGATCGACGCATTCGTCGGCTACTCGCGCGCCTGCTACGAGGCGTGCACGCACATCGTCACGCTCTATGGCGGGAACCAGGACTTGCAGCGACGCGACGGCGCCGACCCCTCACGCCTCCTCCTCATTCCGAACGGCGTCGATTATGACGCGATGGCGGCGATCCCGCGCGACACCACGCCGCGGCCGCCCACAGTGGCGCTCATCGGTCGCGTCGTCCCGATCAAGGACATCAAGACCTATATCCGGTCGCTCGCGATCCTGCGCGACATCGTGCCCGATGTCGTCGGCCTCGTCCTGGGGCCACTCGATGAAGACCCGGGCTATGTCCAAGAATGCCGGCAAATGGCGGCGCATCTTGGCCTCGGCGAGGCGTTGCGCTTCGTCGGCCAGGTCGCGCTCGAAGACTACCTCGGCAGGATCGATGCCGTCGTTTTGACCAGCATCAGCGAGGCGCAGCCGCTCGTCCTCCTCGAGGCGGGGGCGGCCGGCGTGCCGGCGGTCGCGACCGATGTCGGCGCCTGCCGCGAGATGCTGCTCGGCCGACCGGATGAGGAGCCTGCCTTCGGACCTGGCGGATACGTCACGCCGCTCTCAAATCCGCTGGCGACGGCGCAAGCCTTGGCCGAGCTGCTCGTCTCGCCGCAAAAGCGCCGGGATTGCGGCGAGGCGCTGCGCGCACGGGTCGAAGTTCATTACAACAAGCGCGTCATCGACGTGGCTTACCGCGAGCTCTATGACGCTTTGCTCGCGGCGCCCGACGCCTGTCCGCTGGCGGATGTTGCCTGATGGCCGGGATCGGTTTCGCACTGCGCCGGCTGACGCAGCAGGACAATCTCGGCGGGCTCGCCGCGGCCTACACGCACGCGGCGCTCGTTTCGTCGGGACCCTGGCTCTTCACGATCGTCGCCCTCGCCGGGATCGACATCCTGGCACCGCGCTTCGTCGATCTCGATTTGCTCGCGCTCTTCCGCATCATTCTCATCTACAATTTCGCGTTCTCGCTGGCGATCGCCGGCCCGATCACCATGATCGCCAACCGCTTCCTTGCCGATCGCCTCTTCCTCAAGGAGGCCGACGCGGCGCCGGGCATGCTGCTCGGCGCGCTGGCTCTGCTCTTCGCGGTCGAGGCGCTCGTCGCCATCCCGCTTTACGGCTTCGAGGCCGAGCTCGACGCGCCGATGCGGGTCCTGGCGATCGTCGGTTTCTTCGTCAGCGGCGGGATCTGGCTCGTCTCGGTGTTCCTGACCGCGCTGAAGAGCTTCGGCGCCGTCAGCCGGATCTTCGCCTTCGGCATGGTCGGTGCCTTCACGGCGTCGCTGGTGCTCGCTGCGCCCTATGGCGCCACGGGTCTCCTCGCCGGCTTCAACCTTGGCCTTGCCCTCATCTTCTTTGCGCTCATCGCGCGGATCTTCATCGAATACCCGTATCGGCCGATGCGGCCGTTCGCATTCCTCGGTTATTTTCTGCGTTATTGGGAGCTGGCGCTTGCCGGCCTCTTTTACAATCTCGCGATCTGGGCCGACAAATGGGTGATGTGGTTCGCGCCCGAGGGCAATACCCGCGCCGGAATCCTGATGTCCTATCCCGATTACGACGGCGCGATGTTCCTGGCATATCTCTCGATCGTGCCGGGAATGGCGCTGTTCATGATCAGCCTCGAGACGCGCTTTTACGAAGAGTATCTCCGCTTCTACCGCGATCTGCTCGGCCACGCGCCCTACGGTCAGATCGTCGACAATCATGGGCGTATGATGCGCCTTCTCGCCGCCAGCTTCCGCAACATCGCGCTGATGCAGACGGTCATCTGCTATCTCATTGCCGTGCTGGCGCCGCTGCTGCTCGATGCGCTCGGCGCCAGTATCCGCGAACTCGGCATCTTCCGGTTCGGTGTGCTCGGCGCGCTCTTTCACGCGCTCATGCTGTTCGCGACGGTGATCCTCGCCTATTTCGACCTGCGCCGTCTGGTGCTCTTGGTATACACCGTCTTTCTCGTGGCGAATTTCGGCTTCACCTGGCTCACCCGCGAGATGGGCTATGCCTATTACGGATACGGCTATTTCCTGGCATCGCTGCTCGGCCTCGTTCTCGCCTATTGGTTGACGGTCCGCAGCGTGTCGCGGCTGCCTTATCTCACCTTCGTCGCCAACAATCCGAGCTTGCGACCAGTGGCGAGCGCAACGCCATAGGAGGAGCCGGCGCCGACCGGGTGCCGTCCATGGTGCGCAATGCCCGTATTGGCGCTATTCTTCGCCGTTCGAGGCACCGTCTCTCAGATCGGGAGGAGACCCGTGAGCGTCCAGTCATTGCTGAGCTATGCGCTGGCCGTCCCCGACATCGAGGCAGGCCGCCGCTTTTACACGATTTTCGGTCTCGAGGCGCAGGAGCGCGGCGATGCGTTGGCCTTGCGCTGTTTCGGCCGCGACCAGGATCAGGTTCATCTCGTCGAGGGCGGAAGAAGGCGTCTCGACCACCTCCGCTTCGGCACCGACGCCGCCGGCCTCGCCGCCATCCGCGCCCGGATGAAGGGGCACGCCGTCTCCGAGATCGACGCGCCGCACGGTGCTTTCGCCGGTGGGCTGTGGCTGAAGGATCCCGACGGCAATGCCCTCAATGTCGTGACGCAAGCGCAGGAGCCGGCGCGCATGGCGGACCCGGTCGTCCTCAATACGCCCGGGCACTACACGCGCATCGGGCGGCCGGGCTGTCCGCCGCAAGCGGCGGTGCGCCCGCATCGGCTGGGTCACGTTCTTCTGTTCACGCCTCGGCTCGAGGCGATGATGCGCTTCTACGGCGCGGTGCTCGGCATGCGTCTCTCCGATCGCTGCGGCCCGATCATTGCCTTCATGCATTTGCCGGGCGGCGGCGACCATCACGTGGTGGCGCTGCTCAGCCAAGAGCGGCCCGGATTCCATCATGCGAGCTTCGAGGTCGGCTCGATCGACGAGATCGGCATGGGTGCGCGCCACGTGATCGAGGCCGGCTACAAAGATGGCTGGGGGTTCGGCCGCCACGTCATCGGCTCCAACTTCTTCCACTATTTGCGCGACCCGTGGAACAGCCTTGCCGAATATTTCTGCGACATCGACCAGATCCCGAGGGACGGGTCATGGCGGCCGACCGACTATCCGCCCGAAGACGCGCTTTACCGCTGGGGGCCACCGGCACCGGCGGATTTTGCCGCCAATTTCGAAGCACGCGACTGAGGGACGAGCCATCCGCGATGCCGGTCGTTGCGAAAACGCCGACTCCTTCCGATATGGTGGAAAAGCACAGGCCGATATGGTGGAAAAGCATAGGACGTCGCCATCCCCGTCCACACTCGAGATCGCCGCAATGAAGATTGCTTCGCGCTTGCGCTCACGCTCCCCCGGAACCGCCGTGCTCTGTCTCGCGGTCATTGCGCTGTTTGCCTGCCATGACGTGCCGCAGCGCCGCGACGATCCGCCCGCCCAGGCCGCCGATCTCTCGCTCATCCAAGACGTGCTGGGCCGCGTCGAGAAGAGCTATGTCGAGCCGGTCGATCCGAACATTTTCATGACGAACGCCTTGAAGGGCGCGCTCACGAATCTCGATCCGCATTCCGACTACATGGACGAGAAAGAGTATCGCCGGATGCAGAGCGACAGCCGGGGCGAATTCGGCGGGCTCGGCATGGAGCTCACCATGGAGACGGGGTTGCCGAAGATCATCTCGCCGATCGATGATACGCCGGCGGCGCGTGCCGGCGTCCGGTCCGGCGATCTCATCATCAAGATTGCCGGCCAGTCGACCGAGAATATGAACCTCAACGATGTGGTCGAGCGCCTGCGCGGGCCCTCCGGCACCAATGTCGAGATCACGATCCTGCGCAACGGTCGCTCGCCCTTCGAGCTCACATTGACGCGCGCCATCATCCGTGTCGTCTCGGTGAAGGCGTCGCTTCAGGCGGACAAGACCGGCTATGCGCGGATCAGTACGTTCACCGAAAAAACTCAGGACGAGCTCGTCGCCGCGATTGCGCGCCTCACGCGCGAGGCGGGCGGCCGTCTCAATGGTTTCGTCTTGGATCTCCGCAACGATCCCGGCGGATTGCTTGACGCCGCCGTCGATGTCGCCGGCGATTTTCTCGGCGGTGGTACCGTCGTGACGACGCATGGCCGGCAAAGCCAGGATGACGAGGTCTTCACCGCGCCGCCCGGGGGCGACCGTCTCAAAGGAGTGCCCATGGTCGTGCTGATCAACGGGGCCTCGGCCTCGGCCTCGGAAATCGTCGCCGGCGCGCTCCAGGACGAGCACCGTGCCACGGTGATGGGGACGGGCAGCTTCGGCAAGGGTTCGGTGCAGACCATCATTCCGCTGCATGGCCGCGGCGCCCTTCGTCTGACGACGGCACGCTATTACACGCCGTCCGGTCGCTCCATCCAAGATCACGGCATCACCCCGGACATCATCGTCGCGTTGCCGCGCGAGGAGCAAACCGCCAAGGGAACCCTCGTGCGCGAGGCGGATCTGCGCGGCGCTCTCAAGAATACCGGCGGCCTCAATGGCCAAGGCCAAACGTCACCGACCGCGGGCGCGGCGCCGACGGAGCGCGCCAAGGCGGCGGCAAACGAGGTGCCGATCGATCCCGCGATCATCGGGACGGCAAAGGACAAGCAGCTCGCGGCGGCGGTCAAGTTCCTCCAGGAGCACTCCGCCAAATCGACCGCGGCGCCGCGGAGCTGAGACCGCGCGGCTGCGCGCCGTGCGCCGGCAATGCGAGAAATGTCCCAAAAATGTCACAAAAGAGTCGCTGTAAACCCGTCCTGGTATTCAGTTCGGTCGATTTTGCCCCGATACGATGCGAGGGAGTGTCTTCGCCGCCGTCTCGCAAGGCACGGGCGATAAAGGGAAAAATGCGTGAGATGCCGACCGCAGCGAGCGTTCGGGAGGGCGCCGGTTGCGATAAACTTGCACTTTTGCTGCAGAGTCTGCAACCTAGGGTGAAAGGACCCAACGTCGGAAGGCGGGACAGGAAGCCACGTCGATCGTGCTATCGTCACCCTGTTCGCCACGTCTCAATGAGATTGGGTGCCCGTTTTGTGCAACCGAGGACTTGGTGATGAGATCAATGAGCAACTTGATTGAACGGCCCGCCTATGGACCCGATCCGGTCGACGTCCATGTCGGCAAGCAACTTCGCTACCTGCGGATCTCGCGCCGCATGAGCCAAGAGCGCATCGGCGCCATGGTCGATTTGACGTTCCAGCAGATCCAGAAATACGAGAAAGGGACGAATCGCGTCTCCGCCTCGGTGCTGTATCGGCTGGCCCGCGCGCTCGAGGTGCCGGTCAGCACCTTCTTCGAAGGCCTTGCCGAGGATCCGGCACTGGTTTCCGAGGATGGTGCGCCGCTCATCGAAAGCCTTCTTGCGACGGCCTCCGAGCTGAAGCAGCTCGAAGATGAGGATGTACGGACCGCGCTCGCCAACTTGATCCGGGCGCTCACGCGATCACGGCCGCGACGAACCGGATAGCACTTTTCTCGCCCGCTCAGTGGAGGATCGCATGTTTCAATATGTGATCGACAATGAGGGCAGGGTCTGGACCGCCGGCTCGCGCGAGCTGCATCGGCATTTCGGTTATCCGCAACCGGATTTCGACCTGGTCGATTACGCGGTCCGCAATTTCGGATGTATCCACGTCCGGATGCACGGCACGGCGATGCGGATTCGCCTGTCGCCAGGCGCGATCGGCCAGAAGGCTGTCGCTGCCACGGCGAGGATGATGATCGATGATCTGTGCGATCGCTATGTCTTCGAATTCGGCATGACCTCTCCGTATCTCGAGATCGTCAGCAACCTCAATGACGCGCTTGCCCGGCTCGAAGCCTTTCGTGACGTCGTCGAATTGCGCTGCGGCAGCATCGTCGTCGGCGAGGAGCTCTCGTTGGGGCGCCTGCGTCATCCCAAGCGACGCCAGCTGCGCGATTTGATCAAGGAGTGGAAGAGCCGCCGTGGCTTTCTTACACGCGATCTGCTGGCGCCGTTTCAAGCGCCGGGCCTCGTCGGCCGCACCATCATGACGCGTATCGCGCGTGGCGGCGCGCGCGTCGAGTATTTCGGCCCCCGACTCGATGTCTACGAGCCGGGCTGGAGCCTCTCCGTGGTCGGGCGATATCTCTGCGAACAGCCCGACCCGGAGTATGGCGAGAGCTCGGCCAGGGGCTATGAGGAAGTCGCGCTGGCGGAGCGCCCCCGTCTCGAACTCGTCGACGCGGTCATTCGCACGCCGGGACGACGACCGTTGCGCAGTCGCTACGAGCGCCTTCTCCTTCCCTGGAAGGCCGCAGACGGCACGACTTTCGTTTCCGGCGCCTCGGTCGTGAGGACCCGCTTTTCGGTCGGGATCGACAGATAGGTCCCGAGATCGGCAAGCATTTCATCGCGCGGCATCCAGACGAGATCGAAGCTGGTGTCGCCGCGGAACGATGCCGTCAGCTTCACCTCCTTCTCGACCCTTGAATAGCCGTAGGATCGGACGACGCCCTTCCGCGTCAGCACCGGATCGACCATGCTGATCGTGACGTCGCTGTTCCAGCGCGTGAACGCATAGGCCCGCGAGATCCGCGGCAGGATCGAGGAGAGGCCCGTGCCGCGGAAGTCCGGGCGATACCAGCCGGCCCCCGAGAAGACGACACGTCCGGCAATCCGGCTCGCGCAGGGTGCTGTGACGGTCCAAGTCTCGCCTGCGGCGCGGTGCGGCGCGGGTTCGGCATAAAAGGCGCGAAGCGAGCCGAACTCCTCGGCGATGTTCGATTCCGGCCATTGGTAGAAGCGCGCCGCCTGCGTTGCGACGACCTCGCCGGCGGCGGTGCGGCCTTCGATCCAGAACGCTGAATCGAGCTTCACGAGACCGAATTCGGGCCGGAAGATCGGCGTCAGGGATCCCCAATTCGCCATCCGTCGATTGAGCTCGACGAGGCCCTCCAGATCGGCGTGAAGGTGGAGATAGACGCCGCGGCTGCGTGCCGCGAGGTCGGCCTCGAGGAAGAACCGGCCAAGGAGCTCGCGCGGCCCGTGATCGACGGTGATCTGATCGGGAAGGCGCTGAGCTACAGTTTGACGCGATACAAGCGCGGGTAGGGCCATTGCAATCTCCCAGTTTGAGGTGCGGGAGACGCAATATTAGGTAGCTGCCCGGAATTAATACGCAAAATCTGGTAGGCGTCGCTAACTCCTTCAACCGAAAGCTGTCTTTCTCGCCACGGTTTGGCGGCCGCTTGGCTCGTCGATCGGTTTTCGCCGCGACTCGGAGGAGCGACGATCGAGCGAAGCGCTTGATCATCGTTTGCGGGCTCGCTTGGGGCACCTGCAGTGACATCGGTCGCGCGACCGGCGGCGCCAATAGAGGCTACGGCCGTCGTCCGGGAACCGGCCGGTATTGTCTAACCGATAAAAAGATTTTGACAAGGTATAGACGCTTCGAAAAGATCGGCTTCCGGCGCCGCGATCCTCCGCCAAGGTGGCGAGCCCATCCGGCGCTGTCGCTCATCAACCCGGAGAGTTCCATGATGCCGTCAAGACGTCTTTTCGCCGCCATCGCCGTCGCCATGTTGGGGGGCCCGCTCGTCGCGGCCACCGTCGCGAGTCCGGCGCGCACGCAACCCATTCAGCTCGCGCAGGCACCGAGCAGCGCCAAGCTCATCGCGCGGATCTGGCACGGCCACACCCCGGCCGCCAAGGCCGAGGAATACACGAAATATCTCTACGAGGCCGGCATCAAGAAGATCGAATCGATCCCCGGCAATCGAGGAGCTCAAATGCTCCGCAAGATCGACGACCGATATGGCGACTTTACCGTCATCTCCTATTGGGACTCGATCGACGCCATCAAGAGGTTCGCTGGCGAGAACTACGAGGAAACCCACAATCTGCCCAAGGATGCCGAATACCTCCTCGACATGGAGCCGAAGGTCAAGCACTTGGAGGTGCTGGTCAACGACTGGGCGAAATGAAACCGGTCCGCGGCACCGCCGGCCG
This sequence comes from Allostellaceae bacterium, assembly GCA_041488295.1. Lineage (GTDB taxonomy): Bacteria > Pseudomonadota > Alphaproteobacteria > ATCC43930 > CGMCC-115725 > URHD0088. The sequence continues at coordinate 3,944 of JBGPOZ010000086.1, read as the reverse complement.
CAGCACCTTGACGACCCAGGTGAGCCCATCGCTCGTCAGGCGTGTCTCGGCGACAATCGGGACGATCCCGTCGATGCGGCGCCAGATGCGGGCCGAGGAATTGCTGCCGCGATACATCGACACGATGATGACGCCGTCGGGATTGAGGGCGGCGACGCAGCGGCGGACGAGCGCTGCGGGATCCGCACAGTAATAGAGGATCTCGTTGAGAATGATGGCATCAAAAGGCTCGGGCGCCATGAATTCCTCGGCCTTCGCCTGCTGGAATTTCGTGCGCTCGTCGGCGCGTGGCGCCGCTCGGTCGAGCGCCGCCGCCGAGAGATCGACCCCGAGATAGTGCCGATAACCGAACGGGGCAAGGCGCTCGGCGAGGAGGCCCTCGCCGCAGCCGATGTCGAGCACGCTGCCATTTCCGGCGAAGAAATTGTAGTAGCCGATGATGACGCTGTAATGCGGCAGCTCGCGGACGCCGTGGAGAAATCGCCAGGCGCCGCTGGCGTGCTCGTCGTCCCAGCGGGCGGTCGCGATCGATGGCGGGTGGAGGGGAACGATGCGTCCGAGGATGGCTTCCGGGATCACCGCCTCGGCGACGCGGCGCAGTTTGCGTCGCAAGAGCTGGAGCGCCGACCGTCGCCGCTTGCGCAGCGCCGGCTCCAGCGGGCCCGGCGCCGCCTTTGAGGTCAGCGCAACCTTGCGATCATCGCTTGCGCGCTCGTTTCTCCCTGAGCCAGAGCCTTGCCGTACCATTCGATCGCCTTGGCCGGGTCCGGGCGGATGCCGCGGACGTTGATCTCGGCAAGATAGACCGGATCGTAGGTCTTCCCCGCGGAAATCGCGCCCCGGGCGCTTCCGGCGGCGCCGGCCCGTTCATAGAAGAGGCGCGCCCCGCCGATATCCCGCGTGCCGAGCAGGTCGTCCCCGCGTTTGATGAGCGCGGCGATCTCGGCGACGTCGACTTGCGGCCCTGCACGCATCGTCTCGGCGGATAGTTTGTCGCTCGCGGCGTTCGGTGCAAGCGCCGTCGCGGCTACCGCGGTCGGCACTTCGGCGGCGATGGTTTGCGCCGGTTTGGCCTCCGATACGATGACGGCGACGGGGCCCGGCGGTTTCGCCGTTGCGACCGGTGTCGCAAACTGGGGAATCTGGGTATCGGCGGCGGCGGGTTGCGGCAGTCGGGCCTCCGCAAGCGACGGCGCGATTGCCGTGTTGCCGGTCGGCGCGGTCGCCGTGCCGACTGCCGCCGCCACGGGTCCGACGGGTGCGGTCCCGGCCGGTTCGTCCGTCGCGGCTGCGGTGTCGATGGGCACGGCCTTGCTGCTTTCCGTCGGCGTGGGCACGGCCGGTGCGGCGGTCGCATCTGCTTCCAGCTCATGCTGCGGCGGAGCGATTTCGGGGGCGCGCGGCGGGACATCAGCGCTCGCAGCGCCGCGCAGGGCTTCGTCGCGCCGCGCGATCATGTCGGTGACGGTGCTTTGAAGGACGCTGAGACGCTGCACCCACCCGGCTCGCATATCGGCTGGGGCGTTCTGGTAGAAGAGGCTGAGCGACAGGACGAGACTGAGGCCGAGCAGGCAAAGATTTGCCACCCTGATCGCCCGATCGGCCGTGCTTCGCCGCGCCGGCGACGTCCCGCTTGCCGCGACGGGAGGGTGAATTGCGGTGGCGGTGGGGAGCGTGGCCTGAGCCCCATCGGCGCTTTCCGGCTCTGAGAGAGCCGCGAGTCGGTTGAGGATGTCGCTCAGCTCGGGCTCATCGCCCGCGGCGGGTGGAGCCAAGGGTGGGGTCGCATCGCGGCTTTGCTCAACGGGATCGAAGGCGCCCTCGTCACTGGCCGCAAGCTCGTCGAATGCGAGCTGCACCTTCGCCCGGGCCGGCCGGGGGGCGAAACCCAGCGATGCGGGTCCTTTTGTCGCCATCAGGCGGTCGCCCAAAGTCCAGGGCGTTTTCTGCCCGAGCGGGGACTCCGGATCGTCGGTCTGCATCGGCATCTCCCATTCGACCCGATCAAGGGAAAATCGATGCTTCATTGGGGAAGCCGGTCGAACGACACGACAGGAGACAACATACCGATGAACGGTCGATTAATTGGACGCCGTGTCCGGTGCATAATTTTGGGACGCAGGGCGCTGCGGCAGGAGGCTCCACCCGTATGTCGGGGTTACATCTTGATGAATTTCAATCTTAACGTGTCCATCGCTGATGCGCTTCGATGGTGCGATTGTCCGTTCCCGCAACATCTCGAACTCGGTCGTTTCATCGATTCTCGCGGCTTCGCCGACAGGAGCTGTCGCCTCATGCGCAATTCGGACGGGACGCGACCCCGTTAGCGTCCTTGCACCGATATGAGCGGGATGGCTGACTCCGTTGCGCAAACCGCGCCGGACGATCTAAGAATAATCGAGCGTGCGACCGCGATTGGGGGAATCGGCGGCACGGCTACGCGGAGAATTCGTCCGCAAAGGCGCAAACACAAACGTATTCGATCGGATCGCTTTCAGGTCTGGCCAGCATTGTTCCGACGTGGCGACTGAGCAGAAATGCGTCGCCGGCGCTGCTCGGTCACACGATCTTCCGGGACCGCATTCGACGCGCACGAGATCGGGATGTCGACCCGATCGCGGCCCGCCGGAAAAGAGGGGAGACAATCGATGGAAGTCGCCGTGCTCACCTTATCCATTCTGATCGGCATGATCGCCGCAGGGGCCGGCACCGGCATGTCCTATGCCTTCGTGCTCTTTTCCATCTACTATTTTCTGATTTCCCTCCACAATGCCGACATGGCCCATAACTCCTACGAGTTCTGGTTCACCATCTGGAGCACGCTGACGAACGCCTTCTTCGGGTATTTCGGCGGCAAGATAGTCGACAATTCCGGTGCCGGTGTGTTGGGGCGCATGGGCCTCGCGATCCTGGTGGTGTTGGTCGTCTGGATCGCCGCTCGAAGTCTTGGCGGGTCGATGACCTGCGGATTGTTCGCGCGGGGCGCGCCGGAATGCATCGCGTCCCATGCAAGCCTGTTTTGGCCGATGTTCCAGGGATAACGCGATCAAGGGACGACCACGCACGCCGCGGCGTCGCTAAAATTTGGGGCCCTTGACCAGTCCTGGGCCTTTCTTCGCGGCACTTTCCTGTCGCTTCAAGCGCTCGGCTTCCTTTTCCGCGATGCCCTTTGCGTGATTGATTTCGGGCTCCGGTTCGGGCGACGGTTCCGGTTTGGGGTCCGGTTCCGGTTCAGGAGGCTTTTGTTCGAGGGTTCGGAGTTTCCCGCGTTCTTCAGCCAATTGAGAGTCGAGCTGTGTCACAACGTCTCGGGATTCGGTTCGATCCTTTGTAACCTTCTCGAGCCCTATGGTGTCTCCGGGCGCCAATAACTTCTCGTCCTCGTATGAGACGGCAACGGCGTTGGCGGCGTCTTGCCGCTTTATTTCGAGCCTCCGAATTTTTTCTTTGAGACTTGCGATGGTGTCGTTCGTCATGGACCGACCTCGCGCGACGAGTGAGCTGCCATTAAATGATCGCCGGCACGAGCGCTACGGGTCGCACAACGAGCGCTCGATCTCGGGGATCCTTGCCGTCACGGCGATTTCGCATTAGCCGGTCCTCTCGATCGCGCCTCGAGCTTCGCGCGCATGCTCTCGGCGTGGTCGATGTCCTTCGATGCGGTCGAGTGCTGTTCGACCGATTGCTTCTCGAACATATGCTTTTGCTCCTGCAGGTCCCCGAGCGTTTCGAACCGGCGCTGTCGCACTTGCAGGTCCTCAGCCAATTGCGGGTCGCCGGTTTCCGCCACGCGCCGCGCGTCCCGCACCAGCTCCGCTTCGCAAATACGGTTAAAGACGACCGATTTGTCCGCACTTGGATCCGCGTCGTATAGTTTTTTGAGTTCTTCCCGCGGAACGCCATTGATCGAGCTGACCTTGGGATTTTCGAGAAGGGCCGGAAGC
>JBGPOZ010000085.1:0-17375 GCA_041488295.1 Allostellaceae bacterium | reverse complement strand
GCCAAGGATGCCGACCTCAACAAGGCGATGAACACGGCGTCGATGGCGATGATCAACCTGCTCAATCAGAAAAAGAACCTGTCGCGGCTCGATGCATATGCTCTCGCCAGCATGGCGATGGATTGCCGGTTGCTGCCGCCCAAGGGCGCCGAAAAGGAGGTCTCGTGCCTCGTGCCGAAGAGCCTTTGGGTCGCGAGCAAATAGAGCTTGGGGTCACCCACCCGTGACGCGGCTTCGCGCGTCATTCGTTGCCGCGACTGTCTTCATGCTCGTTGGCGCCGGCGCGTCGGCCTCCGCCAAGCTCGCCATCGTCGCCACGACTCTCGATTTGGGCAGCCTTGCCGAGGCGGTGGGCCGCGATGCGGCTACGGTCGACACGATCGTTCCGGCCGGCGCCGATGCCGAGGCTTTCGAGCCGAAACCCAGGGTCATCGAGAAACTCGCCCGCGCCGATCTCGTGATCCGCGTCGGTCTCGGCTACGACGAGTGGCTCGACCGCGTGCTGCAGAAAATAGGCAAGCCGGAGCTGATGCGCGGCGGCGAGGCTCATGTCGATGCCTCGGCCGGCATCCCGCTGCTCGAGGTGCATGGGCGCAGTCCGAGCGGTGAGGGTGGCCATGCGCACGGCCTTGCAAACCCGCACTATTGGCTCGACCCCGAGAACGCTGTCACGATCACCGCCGCGATCGTCGAGGGGATCGCCCGGGTCGCGCCGGAGGCACGCGAAGCGGTGGTTGCCAATCGCGAGACGTTTCTAACCCGGCTCCATGCGAAGCTCGCCGAATGGACCAAAGTGATGGAGCCTTTCGCTGGAACCCCGGTCATCAGCTATCACAATGGGTGGCCTTATCTGGCGCGGCGCTTTCGCCTCAACGTCGTCGACGTGATCGAGCAGAAGGAGGGGGTGGCGCCGAGCGCCGCCCATCTCGCGGCGCTTATCGACAAGATGCGCGCGGCGAAGGTGAAGGCGATCCTGCAAGAGACCTATGCCCCGGACGATGCCGCGCGGATGCTTGCCTCGCGCACCGGTGCGCGCATCGCCGTGCTTGCTCCCGGGGTCGGCGCCGTGCCCGAGGCCAGCGACTACATCGCTCTCTTCGACTTTGAGATCGGTGTCCTCGCCCGCATCCTCGCGGGTCCCTCCGGATAGATCATGTCGGACGTCCTGACGTTCCTCGCCTTGCCCTTCGCGGCCTCGATCATCTTCGTTGGCATCCACGCCTATCTCGGTCTTCACGTTCTGCGTCGCGGCGTCGTCTTCGCCGACCTCGCCCTGGCGCAGCTCTCGGCGCTCGGCGCGACGGGTGCGTTCGCTCTCGGATATCAGCCGGGAAGTCCTGCGGGTTTCGCCTACGCCCTGCTGCTCACGGCGAGCGGCGCCATCCTGCTGACCTTGGCTCGAAATCTCGCGCGCCATGTGAGCCAGGAGGCGATCGTCGGCATTCTGTATGTGGTCGCCAGCGCCGCTACGATTCTTCTCATCGACCGTTCTCCGCAAGGTGCCGAGCATGTGAAGCGAATGCTTGTCGGCAGCATCCTTACGGTGACGTCACAAGACATCGTGACGTTCGCCGCGATCTACGGAGCGATCGGTGTGCTCCACGGGCTCTTCCGTCGTCCCCTGCTTGCCGCGTCCGAGGGGCGAAGCGGCGCCGGCTGGCGCGCGGCATGCTGGGACCTCGTCTTTTTTCTGTCCTTTGGCCTCGTCGTCACGAGCTCGGTCACTGCAGCGGGTGTCCTCCTCGTCTTCTCCTTCCTCATCATTCCCGCCGTGATCGGCACGCTGTTCTCGCAGCGTCTGACAACCGCGCTCACCATTGGCTGGGGCGTGGGCGTCGCCGCCAGCGCCGCCGGCCTTGTCGGTTCCTTTTTGCTCGATCTGCCGACTGGTGCCGCGATGGTGGTGGCCTTCGCGCTCACTCTTGTATTGGCTGGGCTCGTGCGCGTGCTGGCGTTCGGCGGGTCACTGGAGCGACGACGTAATCGAGCCCGCCTCGCGCGAGCGGCGAGCGGCCTGTTGCTTATATTGCTTCTCGCGGCGAGCCTTTGGGTGATGATTTGGCCGACGGCAGATCAGCCGCTCCTTGCATTGGCGGAGACCGCGAGCGGAGTCGGACCGGAGCACTTCCTGTCGCAGGGCGAACGCGAGGCATTTCGGGAGGCCCACGAATACGAGGAGCGCTATCTCCTCGAACTCGAAACGCTCAACGACCGCGAGCGCCGATCGCGCTGGAGCGGCGAGCGGTTGAGCGACGAGGAGGTCCGTCGCATCGGCTCCTATCAGCAAAGCTACAACGAAATGGCGCGCGGCGAGCGCTTCGTGCAGGACACGCTGCGCGGCAAGGCACGGACGCGCGAACGGTGGATCGTCGGAGTGCCGGGAGCAATGTTGTCGGCGCTCGGCCTATGGGCGGCTTTCGGCTCTCGATATGGAACGCTCTCTTGGCTACGAGCCAAGGCGGGGCGAAGATCCTTCACGTGTTGATCCTGATGTCCGTGCCGCACTCGCCGTTCGCGGCGGCTCCGCCTATCCGATGAAAATGCTCTTCGGGATCATCCCGTGGATGCCCTTGACGCCGTCGACCACCTGCGTCACCTCGAAATCGACGGCGATGCTGGCGAGCGCATAGGCATCTTCGCGCGAGAGACCCTTCTCGACCGAGAGGAAGTCGATCGTCTCGCGGATCGCCATCTTCATCGCCTCGTTGAGGTCTTCGTGGAGCCCGAGGGTGATCCAATGCGTCGGCGTCTCGGCGCGCGGCCAGGCGAGGGGCCGGCCGCCTTTGATCAGATCGAAGCGGAATGTGCCGGTGAGCGAGGTCTCGATCGCGGTCAGATCGACCTCGCCGTCGCCCTGCGCCGCATGGCCGTCGCCGCACATGTAGAGCGCGCCCGGGACGTGGACCGGAAGATACAGCGTCGTGCCGGCGACGAGGTCTTTCAGATCGATGTTGCCGCCGAACGGCCCCGGCGGGCCGGAGCTGATCTTGCCGAGGCTGCGCGCCGGCCCCGTCGCCATGATGCCGAAGAAGGGGCGGAGCGGAATCTCGATCTTGGGCGAGAATTGCGCGACCCCGCGCGCCATGTCGAACGGGATGACGACGCTGCGGTTCAAGGTGAATTCGCCGGGCAGGCCGCCGCGGTTCATGCGCATGGTGTTGACGCCGTAAGGCGTGCGCGGCGTCACCTCGAGAATGCGGACTGCAAGCACGTCGCCCGGCTCGGCGCCCTCGACATAGATCGGGCTCGAGACGATGTGCCCGCCGAGGCCGCCATGTTGCACCTTGGTATAGACGGTGACGGCGTCGGCGAGCACCGCCTCGGCCGGGATGCCGAAGCGGGCGAAGAAGCCGACGGGATCGCCCTGGTCCGAGAGGATGCCCTCATGCGAGACGGTGTCGATCGTAACCTCGGCGCCGGGCTCGACGATGGCGATCGGCTCGGCCGCACCCCAGAGATAACCCCAATGCACCGTCTCCGGACCGATCTTGACGATCGTCCGTCCGCCGACCTTGCCAACGAGCCCCGCCGCGGCGGCGTTGCGCGCCGCAGCGTCGGAATATCTGATCCCGGCCGAGCTCGGCTTGGCGATCCGCGTCGGTCCGACCTCGCCCGCCGCCGCGAGGCCGCGATGCAGGAAATCGCGTTTCACGGCGTCGACGAGGCCGAGGCGAAAGAGCTCGTCGACGAAGCCTTGATAATTGCCGCGCTCGGATTGGATTTGGCCGTGGCCGCGGCCATGACTGTGCCGGTCGTTCGGTGCCATTGCGCCTCTCCCGATTCGCGAAGACGCATACGCGAGACCGAAGGCCAGGGCAACTCTTTGTCCGCTGGGCCACGTCGTCGCGAGCGCAGCGAAGCGATCCAGGCGCCCGCACCATCGTATGGATTGCTTCGCCAAGGGCTCGCAATGACGAGAGCGGCAGGACCAACGGGAAAGCGCAAACCATCGTTGCGAGCTGAGCGAAGCAATCCGGCGGCGCGCGCCGTGCTTGACCCGATCGGCTGCGATATGCGATCTCGCGATCAGGCCGAATGCGGGAGGAGCGGGATGGAGCGCAGCTATGATGTCGTGATCGTCGGTGGCGGCGTCATGGGCTGCTCGGTTGCCTATTGGCTGGCCGCCAACCCGGATTTCGCCGGGCGAATCCTCCTCGTCGAGCGCGATCCCACCTATAAGACGGCGACGACCGCGCTCTCGGTCGGCTCGATCCGTCAGCAATTCTCGACGCCCGAGAACGTGCGGATGTCGCTGTTCGGCGCGCAGTTCCTGGCGGCGATCGGCGACTATCTGACCGTCGATGGCGACGTGCCGTCGGTCTCGCTCGTCGCCGGCGGTTATCTCTTCCTCGCGACGGAATCCGGCCGTTCGGTCCTCGAAGCCAACCATCGCGTCCAGCGTCCGCTCGGCGCCGAGAACGTCCTGCTCTCCGCGGATGAGCTTGGCGAGCGCTTTCCCTGGCTCAACACGGACGGCATCGCCCTCGGCTCGCTCGGCCTTCGCCATGAGGGTTGGCTCGATCCTTACGGCCTGCTGCAGGCCTTTCGCCGCAAGGCGCTCTCGCTCGGCGTCACTTACGTCAAGGACCGGGTGACGGCGATCGCCCGGCAAGGCGGCCGCGTCACCGGGATCACCCTTGCCGAGGGCGGTGCCATCGCCTGCGGCACGCTCATCAATGCGGCGGGTCCGCAGGCGGGCGCGGTGGCGGCGCTCGCCGGCATCGATCTGCCGGTGCGGCCGAGAAAACGCTTCGTCTTCGTCGTCGATAGCCGCACCAGGATCGACTGCCATCAGCTTGTCATCGATCCGACCGGCGTCTATTGGCGACCCGAGGGCCGCAACTATCTCTGCGGCCTCTCGCCGCCGGAGGACAAGGACCCGGATTGCGAGGATTTCGAGATCGACTATTCCTGGTTCGAGAACGAGGTCTGGCCGGTCCTGGCGCACCGCGTGCCGGCGTTCGCGGCGCTCAAGCTGCAGAGCGCGTGGGCCGGTCTTTACGAGTACAACACCTTTGATCAGAACGCGATCTTGGGGCCGCACCCGGAGGTGGGAAATCTCCATTTCATCAACGGTTTCAGCGGGCACGGGGTGCAGCAATCGCCGGCCGCCGGGCGCGCCGTCGGCGAGCTCGTGACTTACGGTGCCTTCCGCACGCTCGATCTCGGACGCTTTTGCTATGGCCGGATTGCGGCCAATGCGCCCATCCGCGAATTGAACGTCGTTTGACCGCGACTATTGCAGGTAGGCGCGATCCTCGCTAGCTTCCGCCGCGATTTCCGCTAAGCCAGCGGGCGGCGTTCGACCTCCCGTCTCATAAGGAAGCAAGATGTTCACGACCCGTCCCGAACTGCGCGGCACTTTCGGCGTCGTCGCTTCGACCCATTGGCTCGCCTCGGCGGTCGGCATGAGCATTCTCGAGCGCGGCGGCAACGCCTTCGATGCCGCCGTCGCCACCGCCTTCGTGCTGCAAATCGTCGAGCCGCATCTCAACGGTCCGGGCGGCGAGGTGCCGATGCTGCTGTGGAGCCAAAAGAACCGCCGCGTCGAGGCGCTGTGCGGGCAGGGCGTGACGCCGGCGGCGGCGACGCTCCAGCGCTACCGCGAACTAGGTCTCGACATGGTGCCGGGGACGGGGCTGCTCGCGACGACCGTGCCGGGCGCCTTCGGCGCGTGGATGCGGCTCTTGCGCGACTATGGCACGATGCGTCCGGCCGACATCTTGGCGCCGGCGATCGCCTATGCCGCCAACGGCTATCCCTTGGTCTTCCGCATTCCCGCGGCGATCGAGACGGTGAAGGCGATGTTCCTCGCCGAGTGGCCGAGCTCGGCCGCGATCTATTTGCCCGGCGGAAACGTGCCGAAGACCGGGCAGCTCTTCCGCAATGCCGCCATCGCCGCGACCTATCAGCGGGTCGTCAAGGAGGCCGAGGCGGCCGGCGGCGATCGCGACGCGCAGATCGAGGCGGCGCGTCGCGCCTGGTACCAGGGCTTCGTCGCCGCGGCGATCGATCGGTTCTGTCGCAACGGAGAAGTGCTGGACACCTCCGGACGGCGCCACAAGGGCCTCCTCACCGGCGACGACATGGCGCGCTGGGAGGCGACGATCGAGGCGCCGCTGACCTACGACTATCACGGACATACCGTCGCGAAATGCGGGCCGTGGTCGCAGGGACCCATCCTGCTCCAGCAGCTCGCGCTTCTGAAAGGCTTCGATCTCGGCGCGATGGACCCGCTCGGCCCCCGCTTCGTCCACACCGTCGCCGAATGCGCCAAGCTCGCCTTCGCCGATCGCGAGGCGTGGTTCGGCGATCCCGATTTCGTCGATGTGCCGATGGCGGCCTTGCTCAGCGATGGCTATATCGAGGGGCGCCGGAAGCTCGTCTCCGACGAGGCGTCGCATGAATTGCGCCCCGGCCGGCCCGATGGGCGCGAGCCGCGTCTCTTCGCGAGGGGCTCAACTCACGCCGCGGGGTTGGCCCCCGGCATCGGTGAGCCCACCATCGCCGGCATCGGCGAGCCGACGATGAGCCGCGATGGCGAGGCGCTCGTCCTGGCAAATGGCGAGAACCGCGGCGACACCTGCCATGTCGATGTCATCGACCGGTGGGGCAACATGATCTCGGCGACGCCGAGCGGTGGCTGGCTGCAAAGCTCGCCCGTAATCCCCGAGCTCGGCTTCGGGCTCAATACGCGCGCGCAGATGTTCTGGATCGCCGACGGGCTGCCGACCAGCATGGGGCCCGGACGGCGTCCGCGCACAACCTTGTCGCCGTCGTTCGCGCTGAAAGACGGAAAGCCTTACATGCCGTTCGGAACGCCGGGCGGCGATCAGCAGGATCAATGGTCGACGATCTTCTTCCTGCGCCATGTCCATCACGGCATGAATTTGCAGGAAGCGATCGATGCGCCGTCCTTCCACACGGAGCACATGCCGAGCTCGTTCTATCCGCGCGAGGCGCGGCCCGGCGTTCTCGTCCTCGAAGGGCGCATGCCGCCCGAAACGGCGGCGGAATTGACGCGTCGCGGCCATAAGGTGCAAATCGGCGAGGATTGGTCCGAGGGCCGGCTTTCGGCGTGCGCCAAGGAGGAAACGCCCGACGGCACGATTCTCAAGGCAGCGGCCAATCCGCGCGGCATGCAGGGCTATGCGATCGGCCGCTGAACGCTCGCTTGCGGTGTCGTGCCGTGATAGGTTGCGATCAAGCGAAAAGTCAAAAAAACTGAGGAGGGAAACGAGGATGTCCGCTGTTCTGACAAGATTCGCTCTCGTTGCTGCCGGTTTGGGGCTCCTGATCGGCGCGGTCGACCACCCCGCCGCGGCCGCCGCGACAAAGAAGCTCGCCGTCGCCGTCGACGGCATCAAGAATCGCGGTCGCATTCCGATCGCCTACGCCTATTGCGTGCCGGCCGCGAAGGGCCACACGGCGGCCGGCGCCAACATGAACCCATCGATCAAATGGTCGAAAGGCCCGTACGGGACGCAATCCTATGCCCTCATCGTCGTCGATACCGACGTGCCGACGGTGTTCGACGATGCGAACAAGGAAGGCAAGACCATTCCGGCCAGCATGAAGCGCCGGGATTTCTATCATTTGATCCTGGTCGACATCCCGGCGACGTCGTCGTCGCTGGCGATGGGGGCGGATTCCAATGGCATCACCGAGAGCGGCAAGCCCCCGGGCCCGACGCCGAACGGGATCCGCGGCATCAACGATTATTCGGCCAAGAATGGCGGCTATGACGGCCCGTGCCCGCCGTGGAACGACCAACGCCTCCACCACTATCACTTCATCGTCTACGCCCTCGATACGGCGAGCCTGGGGCTCAGCGGCAATTTCGGCGGCCCGGCGGCGATGGAGGCGATCGCCAAGCATACGCTGGCAAAAGGCGAGATCGTCGGCACCTACACGCAAAACCCCGCGCTCGGCAGGAAGGCGAAGGGCAAGTAAGTCGAGAGACCGATGACCTGGTCGATCGTCGCACGCGACCCTGACAGCGGTGCTTTCGGGGTCGCCATCACGACGAAATTTTTCGCCGTCGGGGCACTCTGCCCGCACGTCATGAGCGGGATCGGTGCACTCTCGACCCAGGCGCTCGTCAATCCGCTCTATGGCCCACGCGGTCTGCGCCTTCTTGCCGAGGGCGTGCCGGCGCCCGAAGCGATGCGGATCCTAACCGAGGCCGATGCGGGGCGGGAGACGCGACAATTGCATCTCCTCGATGCGCAAGGACGAGGCGCCGCGCATACCGGCAAGGATTGCGTTGGATGGTGCGGCCACGTCGTTCGCAGCGGCTTCTCCGTCGCCGGCAACATGCTGGCAGGTCCCGATGTCGTGTCGAAGACCGCCGATGCTTACGCGGCGCGTCCCGACCTTCCCTTCGCCCTGCGCTTGATCGGCGCGCTCGATGCCGGCCAGGCGGCGGGTGGCGACAAGCGCGGCAAGCAATCGGCGGCGCTCCTCATCCACACGACCGAGGAGTTCCCGGCCCTCGATCTGCGCGTCGATGATCACCCCGAACCGCTCGCCGAATTGCGGCGCCTCCATCAGGTGGCGCAGGAGCATTTCGTGACGTTCATGCGCTTCATGCCCCGGCGCGATTGCCCGGCCGGCACTTACGATCGCGACATCATCAACGCCGAGATCGCCCGTATCCAAGCGGCGCAGAAGCGGTAGGCCCGGATGAGCGCGACGGCGACCGCAGTGTCCCGCGAGCCCATGTCGCAGGGAGCGGGCGCGCCGCCGCTGCTCGAGGTGCGCGGGCTGCGCACCTATTTTGCCGCCGATGAGGGTGAGTTCCGCGCGGTCGACGGCGTCAGCTTCTCGTTGCAGGCGGGGCGGACGCTCGGCATCGTCGGGGAATCGGGTTGCGGCAAGAGCGTCACCGCGCTCAGCATCATGGGCCTCGTGCCGCAGCCGCCCGGCCGGATCGCCGGCGGCGAGGTGTACTTCGAGGGAAATGACCTGCTCCGCCTCGCGCCGGCTGCACTTCGCGAGTTGCGCGGCAACAAGATCTCGATGATCTTCCAGGAGCCGATGACCTCGCTGAACCCGGCTTTCACCATCGGCGACCAGATCGGCGAGGTCATCCTCCGCCACCGCGACGTCAACCAACGCGAGGCGCGCCGCCAGGCGATCGAGATGCTGCGCCGCGTGCGCATTCCGGCGCCCGAGCAGCGGATCGACGACTACCCGCACAAGTTGTCGGGCGGCATGCGCCAGCGGGCGATGATCGCGATGGCGCTGGCCTGCGGCCCGAAGCTCTTGATCGCTGACGAGCCGACGACTGCGCTCGACGTGACGGTGCAGGCGCAGATCCTCGATCTCATGCGGGCGATGCGCGACGAGACCGGCGCCGCGATCATGCTCATCACGCATGATCTGGGCGTCATCGCCGAGCTGGTGCAGGACGTCATCGTCATGTATGCCGGCAAGATCGTCGAGCGCGCCGCCGTCGGCGCCCTCTTCGCCGATCCGCAGCACCCTTACACGGTCGGGCTGCTCGGCTCCATTCCGAAGCTCCACGTCGAGCAGCAGGAGCTGACGACGATCGAGGGCGTCGTGCCGAACCCGCTGGCGCTGCCGCAGGGTTGCCGCTTCCACCCCCGCTGCCCTTTCGCGATCGATGAATGCCGCGCCAAGGAACCGCCGCTCGCCGAGGTGAAGCCCGGGCATTTCTCCGCCTGCTGGCGGGCGCCGCTCGAAGCGAACGTGCTATGAGCGGCGCGACCGCGACGCATTCGGGCAACGGGGCCGCGCCTGCGCCGCTGCTCCGGGTCGAAAAGCTCGTCAAGCATTTCGCCGTGAAGACCGGCTTCTTCGGCCGCAGCAAGGGCGCCGTCAAAGCCGTCGACGGCGTCGATTTCACCGTCGCGGCGGGCGAGACCTTGGCCCTCGTCGGCGAGAGCGGCTGCGGCAAGTCGACGACGGGACGCCTCATCCTGCGCCTCATCGAGGCGAGCTCCGGCGCCGTCTACTTCGAGGGGCGCAATATCTTCGAGCTCGGCGGCGAAGAGATGCGCGGTTTGCGCCGCTCGCTCCAGATCGTCTTCCAGGACCCTTACGCTTCACTCAATCCGCGGATGACGGTGGGCGAGATGCTCACCGAACCGCTTGCCTTGCACGGCTTGGCGTCCGGCGCGGCGCGCGCGGATCGCGTCGAGGAGTTGCTTGCGCTCGTCGGCCTCGGCCCGCACCATGTGCGGCGCTATCCGCACGAATTCTCGGGCGGCCAGCGTCAGCGCATCGGCATCGCGCGCGCTCTCGCGGTCGAGCCGCGCGTCATCATCTGCGACGAGCCGGTTTCCGCGCTCGACGTGTCGATCCAGGCGCAGGTCATCAATCTGCTCGATGATCTGCAGCGCCGCTTCGGCCTCGGCTATGTCTTCATCGCGCATGATCTCGCCGTCGTGAAACACATCGCCGACAAGGTCGCCGTCATGTATCTCGGCAAGATCGTCGAGCTTTCCGACAAGAAAGACCTCTTCGCCGAGCCGCGTCACCCCTATACGCAAGCGCTGCTCTCAGCGATCCCGCTGCCCGAGCCGGCGCTGAAGCGGGAACGCGTCATCCTCCAGGGCGACGTGCCGAGCCCGCTCAACCCGCCCGCCGGCTGCCGCTTCCACACGCGCTGCCCGTATGCGCGCGAACGCTGCCGCAAGGAAGAACCGGAGCTCGCCAATGACGGCGCGGGGCATCGCACGGCTTGCCACTTCTGGCGCGAGATCGAGCTCCCGGCGCGCCTCCTGCCCGGCGCCGAGGAATTGACACCCAACCCGCATCTGGCGAAGCTGCAAGGCTTCTTCGGCCGTCGGAGTGGCGGGCGCGATGCGGATCGCGGCACTCTCAGAAAAACCTAAGGGAGGACAAAAATGAAGCGAGGTTTCACGACACTCATATTGGCTGGCGCCATCGCCGGCTGGGCGGGCGCCGCATCGGCGCAATCGACCTTGCGGATCGGCCTTGCCGAGGATCCGGACGTGCTGGATCCGACCCTTGCCCGGACGTTTGTCGGCCGCATTGTCTTCGCCGGGCTTTGCGACAAGCTCTTCGACATCTCGCCCGATCTCAAGATCGTGCCGCAGCTCGCGACTGCCTATGAATGGTCGAGCGACGGCAAGTCGCTGAGCATTGCTCTCCGCCAAGGCGTCAAGTTCCAGGACGGCGAGCCTTTCAACGCCGAGGCGGTGAAGTTCGGTATCGAGCGCCACCTGACGATGCAAGGCTCCAATCGCAAGAACGAGATCAGCGCCGTGCAGAAGGTCGAAATCGTCGACGACCATACGGTGACCCTGCAGCTCGCGGCACCGTTCGCGCCGCTCATCGCGCAATTGACCGATCGGGCCGGCATGATGGTGTCGCCCAAAGCCTCGAAGGAGCTCGGCGACAAGTTCGGCACCAAGCCGGTTTGCGCCGGCCCCTACAAATTCGCCGAGCGCGTCGCGCAGGACCGCATCGTGCTCGAGAAGTTCGCCGATTACTGGGACAAGGACAACGTCAAGATCGACAAGATCGTCTACCAACCGATCCCGGATTCGACCGTGCGCCTCGCCAATCTGCGCTCAGGCCAGCTCGACTTCGTCGAGCGGATCGCGGCGACTGATGTGGCGAGCATCAAGCAGGACAAGAAGCTCGAGCTGACCTCGATCGTCGGCCTCGGCTACCAGGGCATCACGATCAATGTGAACAACGGCGAGATGGCGAAGAACCCGCTCGGCCAGGACGCGCGCCTGCGCAAGGCTTTCGAGCTCTCGATCGACCGCGACGCCATCAACCAGGTCGTCTTCAACGGCGAATTCTTGCCCGGCAATCAGTGGGTGTCGCCGCGAAATCCCTATTACGCCAAGAACGTGCCGGTGCCGAAGCGCGATGTCGCCAAGGCAATCGCGCTCCTGAAGGAGGCGGGTCAGCCCAACCCGTCCTTCACCATGATGGTGCCGACCGGACCCGAGAACGAGCGCGTTGCGCAAGTCATCCAGTCGATGGCCAAGGAGGCCGGCATCGACGTGAAGCTCCAGGTGACGGAATTCGCGCGCTCGCTCGATCTCTCGGAGAAGGGCGAAATGCAGGCTTTCTACATCGGCTGGAGCGGCCGCACCGATCCCGACGGCAACCTCTACGGCTTCGTCGCCTGCAAGGGGACGCTCAATGACGGGCATTACTGCAACGAGAACCTCGACAAGGAACTCAACGCATCGCGCACGACCAGCAACGCGGCGGAGCGGGCGAAAATTTACGAGGCGATCGCCGAGCAGATGTCGAAGGACGATCCGATCATCTACCTCTACCACAACAAGTGGATCTATGCGTTCTCGCCGAAACTGAAGGGCTTCACGCCGATCCCGGACGGTCTGGTGCGGGTCAAAGGGCTGACGCTCGGGTGATGTGCAGGCTGCATTACGCTCTTCCTCTCCCCTCGCGGGAGAGGAGGGGACCCGCGGCGGAGCCGCGGGAAGGTGAGGGGGCTGCTGCCGCATGCTTGGTGCTTCAACACCGCACGCAAGCGGCGATATCCCCCTCACCCTCCCATTGCTTCGCAATGGGCCCCTCCCTCTCCCGCAAGGGGCGAGGGGTCTCTCTCGTTGCATGGCGATAGCTCGTCATGTTCGCCTACCTCCTCCGCCGCATCGCCATCATCATCCCGACGCTGTTCTTCGTCTCGATCATCATCTTCGGCCTGCAGCAGCTTCTGCCCGGCGATCCCGCCCTCGCGCTCGCCGGCGAGGAGCGCGATCCGCAGGTGATCGCGTTCCTGCGCCAGAAATATCACCTCGACCAGCCGCTGCCGGTGCGCTACGGGCTCTGGGTCGCCGGGGTGCTGCATGGCGATCTCGGCGAATCGATCCGCATCAACCGCCCGGTGCGCGAGCTCATCTTCGAGAAGCTGCCGGTGACCGCCGAGCTTGCCGGGCTTGCGATGTGCTTTGCGCTCCTCATCGGGATTCCGGCCGGGGTGCTGTCGGCGGTCAAGAACGGCACGGCGTGGGATTACGGCGCCAACATCTTCGCGCTATGGGGATTGTCGACGCCGAATTTCTGGCTCGGATTCCTCATGATCCTGCTGTTCTCGGTCGAGCTCGGTTGGTTGCCGGCCTCCGGCTTCGTCAGCCCATTCGAGAACCTGCGCCAGAATTTGAGCGCGATGATCATGCCGGCCTTCGTGCTCGGCAACGCCATCGCCGCCGTCATGATGCGTCACACGCGCAGTGCCATGCTGCAAGTGATGAGCACCGACTATATCCGCACGGCCAGAGCCAAGGGCCTCGCCGAACGCGTCGTCGTCTTGAAGCACGGGCTGCGCAACGCGCTCGTCCCGGTCGTCACTCTGGGCGCGCTCGAATTCGGGCAATTGCTGTCCGGCGCCGTCCTGACCGAGCAGGTCTTCACCATTCCCGGCTTCGGCAAGCTCATCGTCGATGCCGTCTTCAACCGGGACTACGCGGTGGTGCAAGGCGTCGTTCTCTTCACCGCGACGGCCTATATTCTTCTCAATCTGCTCGCCGACATCGCCTATTTCCTCGTCAACCCGCGCCTGCGCGCGTGAGGAGCAGGGTTACATGACCGCGATCACGCTCGAGCGCGCAGCGACGGAACCCGCCGAGACGAAGCCGTGGCGCCGTGCCTTGCAGCGGCTCGTCAAGCGTCGCGGCGCCATGCTCGGCCTCTTCGTCGTCGTGTTTTTCGTCGCCATCGCGATCTTGGCGCCGGTGATCAGCCCCTACGACCCGATCGCCACCAATTGGGGCCTCGTGCGCAAGCCGCCGACCATGGCGCATTGGTTCGGCACCGACGAGATCGGGCGCGACGTCCTGGCGCGCGTCATCTTCGGCGCCCGAGCCTCGCTTCTCGCCGGCGTCGTCTCGGTGTGCATTTCCTTGCTGTGCGGCGTGCCGATCGGTCTCGTCTCGGGTTATCTCGGCGGCTTCGTCGACGGTGTCCTCATGCGCATCACCGACGCGATGCTGGCCTGCCCGTTCCTCATCCTCGCGATCGCGCTTGCGGCGTTTCTCGGCCCCAACCTCACCAATGCGATGATCGCCATCGGCATCTCGGCGATGCCGGCCTTCATCCGCCTGACGCGCGCCCAGGTGATGAACGCCAAGGTCGAAGATTACGTCGAGGCGGCGCGCGCCGTCGGCAACCCGCATTGGCGCATCGTCTTGCGGCACATCCTCCCCAACATCGTCGCACCGATCATGGTGCAGGCGACGCTCGCCATCGCCGCCGCGATCATCGCCGAGGCGAGCCTCTCCTTCCTCGGCTTGGGCCAGCAGCCGCCGGCCCCCTCCTGGGGCAGCATGCTCAATACCGCGAAGAACTTCTTGAGCCAGGCGCCGTGGATGGCGGTGTGGCCGGGGCTCGCGATCTTTTTCGTGGTGCTCGCCTTCAACCTCTTCGGCGATGGCTTGCGCGACGCGCTCGACCCGCGTCACCGCGCCTGAGGCGCGGCGTCACTTAGGCCGGGCGTCAGACCGCGTGCCAGCGCCGGTCGTCGAGCGCCGCCGAGAGCAGACGGCGCGCCAGCACGGTCGGCGTCAGCGGGCGCAGCCCATAGGCGAAATGCGGCGTCACGCTGGCGCCGACGATGTCGTAGCCGCCGGCTTCCGCGGCGGCGAGGATGCCGCCGAGCCGGCGCACCATGTCGAGCCGCGTTGCGACGAAACGGCGAATCGGGAGCCGGCGGAAGGAAGCGGCCATCGCGGCGGCCTCGACGGCGCCGAGATCGGCGGGCAGCACGAGGATCGGCTCGGCCCGCGCAGCGCCGATGAGGCGCTCCAACTGGGCGATCGCGCCGTCATCCGACGGGTTGATCCCCGGCGTGTCGATGATGATGCGGTGCGCGCGCCCGCGCAGCGAGTGCGCCAGCGCCTCGACCTCGCCGACCTGTTCGAGCCGGGCGCCGAGGATCTCGGCGTATTCGGAAAGCTGCGCCAAGGTTCCGGCGCGCGTGGTGTCGGCGTTGAGGAGGATCGGGCGCCCGCGACGCGCGCGCGCTGCGAGCTTTGCTGCGAGCGTCGTCTTGCCGGCCCCCGGAGGGCCGATGAGCGCGACCGAGCCGCCGCTTCGCCACAATCCGGCGAAGGCGGCGAAGGAGAGACACGCGGCGAGCCCGCCGGCGAGGTCGGCGACGGGATTGCCGATCGGCCGGTTCTCCGCCTCCTCGATCGCGGTGAGGATGCGCTCGGCGAGTGGCGCCGGCACCTGGTGGAGCGCCAGAACCTCGGCGATGAGACGCTCCGGTTCATCGAGCCAATCGGGTGCGGGGAAGCCGTAAGCCGCATCGGTTTCGTCGACGAGGGCGAGATAGGAGCCGGATTGCGTTTCGCCATCGGCCAGGACAAAACCGCTGCCATAGGCCGCGTCGGCAAGCGCCGTCGCTTCCTTGCGATCCGCCGCGATGATCCGTTTGAGCCGCATCGAACCTCCGAACTGGTCAGACTCGGCGAAAAATCTTAAGATTCGGTGCCTTGGCGGGCAGGATTCACGCGCCGAGCCGCTCGCCGGTCCAAATGCGCCCGAGCAGCCACGCGGCGATAGCGCCGAGGGCGGCCAGAACGGCCATCGCGAGGTAAGCACCGCCGCCCGCCGCCGTGTAGAGCGAGCCCGATGCCGCCATGACGAGGCCGAAACCGATGCCGGAGACGGTGGCCGAATAAAGCGCTTGACCGCTTGCCGACAATTCGGGCGGCAGGGCTCGCGCCAAGAAATGCATCGCGCCGAGATGGGCGGCGCCGAAGGTCAACGCGTGCAGGAGCTGCAGAGCGAGGAGGGCGGGCAGTTGCGTTGCGAGGGCGGTGAGGCTCCAGCGCGCCGCCCCGCCGATCCCGGCGAGAACGAGAAGCCCGGTCGGGCCGAGGCGCTTCACCAGCGGCGCGCCGAAGGCGAAGAGGGCAATTTCCGCGAGGACGCCCTCCGACCACAGCCAGCCGATCGCCGTGCCGTCATAGCCGAGGCTTTTCCAGAAGAGCGTCCCGAAGGCGTAGTAGACGCTGTGGCTCGCCTGGATCGCGGTCGCCGCGGCGAGGAAGAAAAGCGATCTGCGATCGAGGACAAGAATCCGCCAGGCGCCGCGCCCGCTTCCGCGCCGCGCGACGGGGTGGGCCGGAAGCTGGATGCAGGCGGCGAGGTTCAACGCCGCCGCGGCAACCAGAAGCGGCAGCACGATGTCGCCCGGACGATTTGTGAGCAGTGCGCCGGCGCCCAGTGCCGCACCGATGAAGCTGACCGACCCCCACAGCCTGATCCGGCCGTAATCGAGCTTTTTGTCGTAGGCGATGGCGAGGACGAGGTTGTCGCCGAGCGGCATGATGGCGGAGGCCGCGGCCGTCGTCAGCGCGTTGACGACGAGGATCGCCCAAAACCCGTCGGCCGAGAGAAAGAGCAGGAACCCGGCGAGGTTGAGCACGCTCAAGGCGATCATGACCGCGTTGCGCCGGCCGCTGCGGTCGGCGGCGATGCCGACCAGCGGGTTGACCGCAACCTTGACCCAAAGGGCGAAGGCCAGCACGAAGCCGATCTCGCCGGCGCTCAATCCGCGTCCGGCGAGCCAGAGCGGCCAGAACGGAAGCTGCACGCCGACGAGCAGAAACGCGCAACCATAGTAGAGCGCAAGGCGGGTCGCGACGGGCATGCGCGCGACCATAGCCGACGCCGCGCCACGAGGCGTCACGGAAGTTGCTTGCCGCCAGTGCTTTCCCTTGCCGCCGTCATTGCGAGCCGGAGGTGAAGCAATCCAGGGGCCGGGGCCGTCCACATATGGATTGCTTCGCTATGCTCGCAATGACGGTATTTGTAGCGGTGGAGCCGCGTGCTGTGATGGACGGCTGACCATTTCGAGTCAGACTCTCAGAGAAACGACACGCCATGCGCGAGCGGCGCCATTCCGAGGTGCCGCGCCAGCGACTGGCCGATATCGGCGAAACTGTCGCGCCGGCCGAGCGGGCGAGGGGCGACGCCCGGGCCGAAAGCGAGGACCGGCACGTGCTCGCGCGTGTGATCGGTGCCGCGCCAGGTGGGATCGCAGCCATGATCGGCGGTGATGATCGCAAGATCGCCCTGATGCTGCGCCGCGACGAACTCCGGCAGGCGCGCATCGAAGGCTTCGAGCGCTGCGGCGTATCCCGCGACATTGCGGCGATGGCCGTAGAGCGTGTCGAAATCGTTGAAATTCGTGATCGTCAGCGACTTGTCGGGCACTTCGTTCGTCAATGAAAGAAGCGCGTCCCAGGTCGCGGAATTGTCGGCAGCCGGCAACGACCGGGTGATGCCGTGCCCGGCGAAGATGTCGGAAATCTTGCCGATGCCGATGACCGTGCCGCCCGCCGCGACGAGGCGGTCGAGGAGGGTCGGCTCGGGCGGCGGCACTGAATAGT
>JBGPOZ010000084.1:0-17455 GCA_041488295.1 Allostellaceae bacterium | reverse complement strand
GCGTCGTCGAGCTGCGAGACGAGAAAGGCGACGGCGAGGCCGGCACCGAGCGCACCGAGCAGAACGAGCGACATGAAAATGAACCGCGGCGGTCCGCTCGGTACGGTGGGGATTTGCGGTGGATCGATGACGCGGAACTGGATCTTGTCACCCTGCGTCTCGACGGCATCGGCCAGCTTTGCCGCTTCGCGGCGCTGCGCCAGCTCGTCGTAATTCTTGCGCAAGACAGCGTAATCGCGGTTGAGCGTCGCCAACTCGGCCTCGACCGCCGGAGCGGTGCTCGCCAGCTCGTCGTACCGTTTCGCCTCGGCAGTCGCCAAGCCGACTCGCCGTTCGAGCGTGCTGATCGTCGATTCGATTTCGACGATGCGGAGCTTGACCTGCTCGTAGACGACATTGGGCACGGTTGTCTTCACCGCTCTCGGGCCGTCTGCCGCCTTGTCGCCGCCCTCGCTTTTCAGTTTCTTTTCCATCTCCTCATACTGCCGCTGCAGGTCGGCGAGTTCGCGTCTTGCGACGACGACATCGGGGTGCTGCTCGGTGAAGCGGATGCGCAGCCCGTCGATAAACTTTTGCTTTTCGTCAATGCGCGTCTGCAGCGAGGCAAGTGCCGGCGGAAGCGCCTTTTGTCCCGGCGCCACATAGACCTGGGGGGCACTCTCGACCGGTACCGTCGGTGGCAGTGTCTCGAGTTGGTGCTTCAGCGAGACGAGGCGTCCTCTGGAATCATCAAGCTGCCCCTGGAGATCGGCTTGGGTGGCGCGGGCCTGATCAAGGCCTTGCTGGAACGAGCCGCCGCTCCGCGAGAGCACTTCGAGATGCGTTCTCTTGAATTCGGCGAGGCGCGATTCGGCCGCCTGGAGCTGCTTGTTGTACTGGGCGAGCTGGACGTCGAGGAACTGCCGCGCCTTTTCGATATCGGTGCGCGAGGCGCCGACATTGCTCTCGACGAAGATCGAGAGAAGCGACTGAACGACGCGCTGCGCGACCTCGGGAGACTGATCGATGAAGCTGAGCGAGAACAGGTTGCGTCCCTGATTCTGCGTGAGCTGGGTATGACTGGCGAGACTTGCGATCAGATTGTCCTTGTCGGTCTGCGTCTTGACCGTCAGATCGAGATCGGTCAAGCGCATCAGTTTTTCGAGGTTGGGCCGACTGAGCAGCGTCCGTTGCATGAAGTCGACCTGCTGGCCGACGTTCCCTTCGACCGATATGCCGCGCAGCAGCGGTGCCAAGAGGCTGTCGGTGTCGACGTAGATCCTCGCCTGCGACTCGTAACGGTTCGGCAATGCCATGATGCCAATCCAGCCGGGAATGCAGATAAGCCAGCCGATGAGAACGATGTACCAGCGCTTGCGCCATAGCGCACCGGCGTAAGCCATGAGTTGATGGTAAATGTCGTTCATCGGTCGTCAAATCCATCGCAGATCGGTCGTTGCACCACCTGTCTGATCGCTGCAGTGGCCGCGGTCAGAAGAAGGTCTGGGGTATGATGAGGATGTCGCCGGGCAGCATTTTGACATTTGCCGACACATCGCCATCCTTCAGGAGGTCGTCGAGCCTCACCCGCTCCTCGACCGGCGTGCCCGCGCTGCGGCGCACGATCACGGCGCGGTTGCCCGCGGCGAAACGCGTCAATCCGCCGACGTCGATCATGACGTCGAGAACCGACATGTTCGCGAGGTAGGGGATCGCCTGAGGCTTGGCCGCCTCGCCGACGACGCGGACTTGCTGGGCGAAGGGACCGATGAACCCGGTCACGATGACGTTGACGATCGGTTCCTGGACATATTGCTTGAGGACGCCCTCGAGGTCGCGCGCAAGCGCGGTCGGCGTCTTGCCGACAGCCGGCATGTCCTCGACCAGCGGCACCGAGATACGGCCATCGGGACGGACCGGCACGGTCGTTGTCAGCTCGGGATTGCGCCACACGAAGACTTGGAGATTGTCGCCGGGGCCGATCAGATAGTCCGGCCCGGGCTGATTGACCGGGGGGATCGCCGATGCAATCCGATCCGCCTCGGGCGGGCTGTGCGTGCAGCCGGCGACGGCCGACGCGCCGACCAGCATGATGGCGGCAATCCACCCGATTTTGCAGCTGTTCCAGTCAGGCACGGCGATCCTCACGGTTCAAGGTTACGGGGAAGGTCGTCGGCCTCCCGCGGCGGCACCAGATTGTGCCGAGCCGCCAGGGGCCAAGGAAAGATTGCTCGCAACGCTTGCTCTCCCAAGACCTCGTACCGGGGCGACTCATCGCCTTTGGCCGATGCCCGCGAAGCTCGTACAAGCGCATTCTGCAGTGCGGTTGCTACCGTATCGTTAAGCACGGCTTTTGATCAAGAGATCGCCCCCTAGACGGCAAGGCACCGCCGTCGCTGGCCAAACAACCAAGTCTCACAAATTATTTTATACTTAATGGGCTGCGATAGCTACCGCTTCGCGTCGACCCGCAATCGGCCCGCGTGGCTGCCGCCACGGGCAGCGGCGGCATGGTGATAGCCGTTCGCTCTCAGGCAAGAGAGTTCCTGTCTTAATCGAATAATAAAGGTCACCGGCGACAATCCGGCGAGCCCGCGATTGCGGCGAGCCTCGTCGTTATCGCGGCGGACGCAGCCGAATCGCTTGTTTCAGGGTGAACGCGCGGTGCCTGAGTTCTTCGAAAGCCGCAAGCTGCGTTACGAGATCCATACGCTGTCCGAGAAGCGCTGGCAGATCGCCGAAATCGTCGATGATGGGCGGAGCGCGCATTGCGAGCGGATCAACCGCAGCGAATTCGAAGAGGTCGAGCGCGGCGTGCTCGATAAGGCCAATGCGCTGCTCGCCGCCGGCGAGTTCGAGGCAGTTCGGGTGCTGCGCGAGCGCGAGCGCGAAGATGGTTTCGCGACCACCAGTGAAATTTTCTTTCGCGAGGCGAGCGCGGGCAAGGGTGAGGCGCCGGTCACGGTCAGCCGCTACGATGGCCCGATGTCGCCCTGTGCCACCCCGGAGGAGCTCTATTCGCGCCGCGCCTGCAAGGTGATCGGCATCTCGCTGCGCGCATATCTCGATCGGCAGCTCATCACTGCGCTCGAGCTCGTCCATTTCTATCCCTACATCCGTAAGCTCAACGATTGCGGCTCGTTGGTTCAGGCGGCACTCCACCAGACGGCGACGGCGCAGGTCAGGACGAGCGGCGGAGATCTGAAGACGCGGCTCGACGAGCTGCAGAACCTGATCGCGGCGGTCGAAACCAATGCGCGCGACGCGATGGCCGAGAGGCGTCTGCCGGTCATCGCCGAAGGCCAGCTCGACACATTCGCCGAGTGCATCAAGGCACGCTATGAGGGCGCCGCGCGGCGGTTCTTCACCGTCGTCGCGATCGCCCGCCATTTTCAGGGGTCGCAAAGCACTCTCGCCAAGCTCGACTTCGCCCTCGATGCCCTTGTCGGAAAGGCGCCGGACGCGATGGCGCCGCTGCTCGACGAGTTCGCCGCCGGTTGTCTCGACGGCTCGCAGCTTGTCATGGACCTGCTCGGTCATCAACCGAACCTTGCCGCGGCGCTTCTCGCCCTGACGGCGCTGGCGCGCGGCGATACCGCGGCCGACAACGGCGGCGCACCAAGCACGAAGCTGCGCAGCCTCATCGCCGCCGGCCGGCTCCCGCTCGTCGTCGACGGCCTGTGGGACCGGATCGCTCGCGAATTTTCGCGCGGCCGGCCCTTGTCGCGCCAGGACGACAAGCAGGAATGGGACGTTCTCATCAAAACCGCGGACGAGCTGCTCGCCGTCTCGCCCGAGGCGCATAAGGGCGCCATCGTCGAAGCCGTCACCCTGCGCAAACGCCGGATCCGCGAAGCGGCGCTGCTCGGCGATTGACAATGCCCCCGATCCCGCAGTCAACTCCGCCCAACGCAGAACTCCGTTTCCGGTTGTTGAAGCATGCTCGAGGGTCCCGTTTCGGGGGGCACCTTGCCGGCGATGAGCCAAGCCCCAGCGCTTGCGCCCGAACCGGAGCTCGGGGTGCTTATCGGTTTTCTCGAATTCATCGAAGGCGGCCGGGCGCTGCCGCTGATCGAGCTGCTGTATCGCGTGCTGCTGAAGGCGCGCCGCCTCACCGATGCCGAGGCCGGCTCGATCTTCCTGGTACGCGGCCGCGGCAGCAAACGGCACCTCGAAGCGGGATGTCTCCAGAACGACACGGTCGAGTTGGGGCGTCCGCAGCGCATCGTCCTGCCGCTCGACAAGGATTCGATCGGCGGTTACGTCGCCATGACCGGCGAGACCGTCTTCATCGACGATCTTCAAGCGATTGCCGACCGTCCCTTCACCTTCAGTCGGGACGTCGGAGCGCGCTTCGGTTACGTCGCCCGCACCATGCTCTGCTTTCCCCTCACCAACGAGGATGGCGCAGTTGTGGCTGTGATGCATCTCATCAACCGCCGGCCGCCGGGCAGCCAGGCGCCAATGCCGTTCGAGCGTGGCCATGCCTCGTTGATCTGGCTGGTCAATCACTTCGCCGGGCGCGCCATCGAGCGCGCCGCGATGACCGAGTCGGTGCTGCGCAAGAATGCGCGATTGCGCAAGCAGCGGGCGATCATCGCCGGTCTTCACGCCGAGACCGAGGAAGCCTTCATGCTGTCGATCCGCCTTCTTGCCAAGGCGGCCGAGCTGCACGACGAGGTCACCGGCAATCACATCCTGCGGGTCAACGAATACTCCTTCGCGCTTGCGAGCCGGCTCGGCAAGCCGCGCGCATGGTGCCACGAGATCCGCTATTCGGCCCAGCTGCACGATGTCGGCAAGATGAGCGTCGATGCCGCCGTCCTGAAAAAGACGGGAATGCTGACCGATGAAGAATGGCAGGAAATGCGCCGCCATCCGTTGTACGGTTATGAGATTCTGCGCACATCTCCCCGTCTCGCCATGGCTGCGGACATTGCCCGCTGCCATCACGAGAAGTGGGACGGGTCGGGCTACCCGGCCGGCCTTGCCGGCGAGGCGATCCCTCTGCCCGCTCGCATCGTCGCGCTCGCCGACATTTACGACGCCCTGCGCTCCTCGCGATCGTACAAGGACGGGTTGGGGCATGAAGAAACGTGCCGCATCATCCTCGATGGCGATGGTCGCATCGACCCGCGAAGGCACTTCGACCCGCAGATCCTCGCCGCCTTCGCCTCGATCCATGAGGAGATGGATCGCATCTGGCGAACGCTGCAGGATGCACCGGAGCCGCCGGCGGCTCCGTTTTAGCCGCGTGGCGGGATTGAATAGTGCCGGCCGTCGGCTCACATGGCCAAGAGGCGGAATCGTCCGGATGGGTTGTCCGGATGAGCTTGACTTTTCACCGTGGGTTTCGTCTGCTGACGTACAGCCGATGCCAGGGGGGCAAAAAGCTAATAATGCTTGGGTGTCGGCTGGGAGGCGTTTGAGCGGATGATTTTGCAAGGCGATTGGGCGCCGCCGTTCCTGCATCTATGGACGGTCTTTGGCATCTGTTGGAACTCGTTGTCCCATCTCGACATCCGTCGGATGATCATCGAGCACGGCCCGTGGTTTTACCTCATCACCTTTGTGTGGACCTATGTCGAAGGCGAGACCTTCGTCATCTTCGCTGCCAGTTTCGCGGCGCAAGGCCTCCTCGACCCGCTCCTCCTCCTCGTCAGCGCTTGGCTCGGCAGCTTCGCCGGCGATCAAACCTATTTCTACATCGGGCGGCGCTTTGGCGGTCAACTGCTGCGGCGCTATCCGCGCTGGCGCCCTGGCGTCGACAGCGCGCTCGCCTTCCTGCGGCGCTATAGCGCCGGCTTCGTGCTGACCTTTCGTTTCACGTACGGAATCCGCAACTTCTCTTCGTTCGCGATGGGCATGAGCGGCCTATCGTGGCGGCGCTTTCTCAGGCTCAATTTCCTCGCCGCCGGCATCTGGGCGATCTCGTTCGTCGGCGCCGGCTATCTGCTCGGCCATGTGTTCGGAGCGGCGCTCGGCAGATTTGCCGATTCCTTCGGCCTCGTGATGCTCGGCATCTTCATTCTGGTTACGATCTTCGTCTTTGTCATGCACCGGCTGCAGCGACGGCGCGCGCTGCTGCCACGCGGCGCGGTCGAGGCGGCGCCGCCTCCCTAAGCGCGAGGAACCCGGCGGATGACCGGGCCGCGCCGATGCGTCGCCCTTATCCGGCGCGGGCGATTGCGGGTTGGCTCTGCGGCGCGGCTGCGCCGCCCTCGTCCACCGACTCGGCGGCAAGGAACGGCACCAGATCGCCGGCGCGGTAGTCGGGCCGTGCCAGCCCTGCCGCGGCGGCAAGCAGGGCAAGGCGAACGAGGTGAGGGCGGTAGTTTGCGAGAAGCCGCGCCAGCAGCACGGCCTCGACCGCGGTCGCGCGTTCCGCCGGCGCGCCGGCCTCGGCGAGGCTCGCGATGAGCCGGTCGAAGCCGGCATCAAGCAAGCCGAGGCCCTCATGAATCGCATCGGCGCGCATTTCGCCAAGCGTCAATTCATCGTGTCGCGATGCAACGGACGAGGTCGGCCGCGTCAGTTGCTGGAGCCGCGCCAGGAAGCGGGCTGGCATCGCGCCATGGCGCTTCATCGCGCAAGCGGCGACGCTGCCGGCGAGCGCCGAAAGTTGTTCGGTCGCATTGAGCCCGAGCGCGGTGAAGGCAGCGATATTGCCTGACATCGTCCTGTGCGCGAGCCGGCCCCACTCCGCCATCGCCTGCTGCATCATCCACGAATCGTCCATCAAGCCGTCTCCCTTGGGCGGTCTCGCCGAGCGGTTGGCGTAGCGCCCCCTTTACCCGACAGCAAGGCTCGTATCAGCGAATACTTCACAAATTGCGAAGATCCGGCGATGGGACGCGGCGATTCTAAGCCGCGCCGCGCGAATCGGTGAACCGCGCCTTCTGTCGACCTCGCAGAAGCGACCCCCATCCTCGGCCTCGTGGCTAAGGCGCCGACTTCAGGTAGTGCGCAAAGAAAGAGTCGACCTGCTGCCTTGCATCGGCCCATGCCGCGGCGTCGCCGCCGGTGGTGGCGCCGCGACCGTCCGACACATTGATGTTGTTGCGGTTGGCGACGAATCGAACCGGCGCGTCGCTGTCGAAGGAGTGCAGCGCACCTGGATAGATCTTGAAGTCGACCGGATAGCCCGCCGCCCGGCTCCCCTCGGCGAGGCGGCGGCAGGTCTCGGCCGGCGTCCAATCATCCTTCTCGCCGATGAGGATGAGAAGCGGCGCTGTTGGCGCGTAGGTTCCTTCGTAGTCGACGACAGGTCCGGTGGCGCCGTTCTGGCGACGCACGCGCCAAGCTCCGAAAGGGGCGCCGCAAGCCGGATAGAGCGCGACCGCGGCGGCGAATCCGTCGCGTTTCGCGCGCGCGAGCGGGGTGTCGTCGCTTGATTCGGCCATTGCGGCGAGCGTCGTCCAGCCGCCATGCGAGCCGCCCATCAGCCCGACATTCTTGCCGTCGACGTAAGGGAGTGTGCGCAGGTAAGCCAAGGCGCCATAGGCGTCGGCGGCGCGGACATAACCGCTCGCGCTCCGCGTCTCCTTTCCTGGTGTGGTGCAGACACCGTTCGGAAGGTCGCGCGGCGTGAAGCTGTCGGGGATGATCACGACATAGCCCTGGGCGAGAAGCTCTTGCGCCCAGCGGCGCGGCGCGCCGCTCGAGCGCGGACCGAGGCCGCTGCAATCATGCATGATGACGATGGCGGGGAATGGTCCCGCTCCGTCCGGCGTGAAGAGCGTCGCGGGCAGCTGCTCGGTACCGCCGATGGGCGTGATGACAAGACTGGAGGTTTCGGCCTTGGCGGGGACGCATCCGAGGAGAGCTGGCAGCGCGAATTGCGCAAGCACCGCGACGCTCCACCTTCGCCGAGATATACGCCATTGTCGCGTCATCCCGGGGATCATCGCGCCAGATCGGCGATGTAGCGGAAGGTGCCTTCGCCGAGGGCGATGAGCGTTCCGGCTTCGTCGAGCACTTCGCCCGTCGCCATGAAGATCGTCTTGCCGCCGCCGCGGCGGCGCGCGAGGCAGCTCAGCACGCCCGATTTCGCCTGGCCGAGGAAGCTCGTCGTCGTTGTCAGTGTAACGGCGCGGCGCATCCGGCCGGGATCGGCGCTGTAGATGCCGGTATAGCCCAGCGCGACGTCGAGCATGGTCGCCAAGACGCCGCCATGGACGAGGCCCGAGCGGTTGAGGTGCCGCGCGTCGAGCGCGAGCTCGAGCCGCGCGAAATCCTCGCGCCATTCGGCAAGGCGATAGACCAGCACGTTGAATCCGCGCAATTGTTCATGCTCGGTTGGGTCGTGGGCGGCATCGGCTGGCACGGCATTCCTCCATCGGGGCAGGGGAGAGTGCCGAAGGCGGTCTTTGCTGTCCAGCAGGCGAACGCGGCGCTTGACAGGGTCGCCGCTCTCGTTCAAAGATTTAGAACAAAAAGGGAACAACAGAAATGATCAGCGCTTCGCCGAGGATGCGCGCCACGACCTCCGATCTCGCTGGTTTGCGCCAGCGAATCCGCGCGCTCGAGAGCGGCGGCGCCGCGCCGCTGCGCGTGCTGCCCTTCGGCCTCGCGGCGGTGGACGCGGCATTGCCCGGCGGCGGTCTTGCTCTCGGCGCGTTGCACGAGGTCATGGGGGCGGGGCCGGATGAGGAGGATGGCGCGGTCGCCGCCGCCTTCGCCGCCGGCATCCTCGGGCGGCTCTCCCGCCAGCGCGGCGCCGCCATTCTCTGGTGCTGCGCCGGCGATGACCTCTACGGCCCCGGTCTTGCCGGTTACGGCTTGCCGGCGCAGCGGCTCATTCTCGCGCGCTGTCGCGGCGATGACGAGATCTTATGGGCGATGGAGGAGGGGGTGCGCAGCGCCGCCCTCGCCGCGGTGCTGGGCGAAATCGGCGCCTTGCCGCCGGCCGCCGGCCGCCGCCTCCAACTCGCCGGCGAAGCGAGCGGCGTCACCAGCTTCGTGCTGCGGCGATGGCGAACCGGCACGGCGGCGGCGCGCCAGCGTGCGACGCCGAGCGCTGCGGCGACGCGCTGGCGCCTCGCGGCGGCGCCGAGCCGCGATGATGGCGTCGGCGTCGGCATCCCGCTTTGGCAGGTCGAGCTCCTGCGCTGCCGCGGCGGGGCGCCGGATTCTTGGCTCATGGAGGAAGGCGATGCGACGGGTCATGTCGCTCTGGCTGCCGCGCTGGTCGACCGACCGGCTGCGCCGCGCCGCCGCGCGGGTTGAGCCGCCTTCCGCGGAGGAAACGCCGCTCGTCACCGCCGTGACGCTCGGCAGCCGCCGTCTCGTCGCGGCAGTCAATAAATCGGCCGACGCCGCCGGCATAGCGCCCGGCCTGCCGCTCGCCGATGCCCAGGCCTTCCTGCCCGGCCTTGCCGTCCGCGAGGCCGATCCCGCGGGCGACGCCGCGGCGTTGCGGCGTCTTGCCGAATGGTGCGGCCGTTGGAGCCCGTGGACGGTGCCCGACGGAACCGACGGCATCCTTCTCGACATCACCGGCTGCGCACATTTATGGGGCGGCGAGAGACGGCTTGCCGAGGCAATTGTCGAACGGATCGCGCGCCAAGGCTATGTCTGCAGAGCCGCCATTGCCGACACGACCGGCACCGCCTGGGCGGCCTCCCGCTTCGGCGACGGCGCGCGCCCGATCGTGCCGTCGGGTGCCGAACGCGCCGCTCTCGCGCCGCTCCCCATTGCCGCGCTGCGCCTCTCGACGGAGATCGTTGCCTCGCTTGCGCGGCTCGGCCTGAAACGCATCGGCGATCTCCATGCCATGCCGCGCTCCGCACTCGCCCTGCGTTTCGGCAAGACGGTAGCACAGCGTCTCGATCAGGCGGTCGGCACCGTCGACGAGCCGGTTTCGCCGTTGCGGCCCGCCCCGGCACGGCGCGCGCGCCTTGCCTTCGCCGAACCGATCGCGACGGCGGAGGATCTGGCGCGCGCCTGCCGCCACCTCGTCGCCGAGCTGTGCTGCGGCCTCGCGGCGGAAGGGATGGGGGCGCGCCGCCTCGATCTCGCCTGTTACCGCGTCGACGGCAAGGTGGAGCGCGCCGCGATCGGCACGGCGCGGCCCAATCGCGAGGCGCGGCATCTGGCGCGCCTTCTCGAGGAGAAGCTCGCCGCCATCGATCCCGGCCTCGGCATCGAGGACATGATCCTCGCCGCGCCCCTTGCCGAACCCCTCGCTGCGGCGCAGCTGCGGTTGCGGAACCCTCTCCCGTTCACGGGAGAGGGCAGGGTGAGGGCTGGCGCTGAGACCTCCGATGGCGCCGCCATTGCGCCCATGCCCTCACCTCGACCCTCTCCCGCTCTCGCGGAAACCATAGGTTTCCGCTGCCGCGACAGGCGAAGCGAAGCTTCGCCGAGAGCATGCGGGAGAGGGAGAAACGAAACCGCCGACGACACCGAGCTCGCTTCTCTCCTCGATCGCCTCGGCAATCGGCTCGGTCTTGCCAATTTGCGCCGCCTGGCGCCGCGCGAGAGTCATATCCCCGAGCGCGCCGTCGCCATCTTGCCCGCGCTGGGAATGCCGGGAGAGGAGAGGGGATGTTGGCCGACGGACTGGATTCGCCCGATCCGGCTGCTGGCGCCGCCCGAGCCGATCGAGGCGACGGCGCCGGACGATCCGCCCATCCTGTTCCGTTGGCGCCGCCTGCTCCACCGCGTGCGCCGCGCCGACGGGCCCGAGCGCATCGCCGGCGAATGGTGGCGTGCCAAAGGATCTGGCGAGGCCGGCGCACCCGATGACATCCGCGATTACTACCGCATCGAGGATGGGGACGGGCGACGTTTCTGGCTCTTCCGCGCCGGTCTCTACCGGCCGGATCGCCCGGCGCGCTGGTTCCTCCACGGCGTCTTCGCATGACGACGCTTCCCTGCATTCCGCCTGCATTTCAGGGCGCTTCCCCCTTACACCCCTCCCATATGCGGTATTCCCCCTCCCAACCCTCCCCCGCACGCGGGGGAGGGCAGGGTGGGGGCTGCGGCGGGTGGACCGGGAGCCTGCATTGCACCTGCATTTTGCGGCGCCCGGGTCATCGAAAGAGTTTTCACCACGAAGACACGAAGGGCACGAAGAAGGTTTCTTACGCGCGAAGCGCGCTTTCATTCATCCCTTCGTGCCCTTCGTGTCTTCGTGGTTCAAAAGTTGTTTTTTCCTGCATTTCCCCTGCATTTTCCGCTCGAGAGGCGCGGTCATGACCGCCTATGCCGAGCTGCAGGTCACCAGCAATTTCTCCTTTCTGCGCGGCGCCTCGCATCCCGAGGAGCTGGCGGCGACGGCGGCGAAGCTGGGGCATGCCGCCTTCGCCGTCACCGACCGCAATACCCTCGCTGGCGTCGTGCGCGCGCACAAGGCGGCGGCGGAGGCCGGTCTGCGCTTCATCCTCGGCTGCCGCCTCGATCTCGCCGATGGGCAAAGCCTCCTGTGCTTTCCTGGCGATCGCGCCGCCTATGGCCGGCTGTCGCGCCTGCTGACGGTCGGCAAGCGTCGCGCGCCTAAGGGCGAATGTCATCTGGGGTATGCCGACCTCGCCGAATACGGCGCCGGTCAGCTCGTCGTGGCGCTGCCGCCGGACCGGCCCGATCCCGGCGATGAATTCCGCGCCTTCCTCGAACGCATCGCCGCAGATTTCCAGGGCCGCGCCTATCTCGCGGCCCAGCATCTCTATCGCGGCGACGATGTGAAGCGCCTCCACCGTCTCGCCGACCTCGCCACGCGCTTGGGCTTGCCGCTCCTCGCCGCCAACGACGTGCTCTACCACGCGCCGGAGCGGCGCGTGCTCCAGGATGTCGTCACCTGCATCCGCGAAGGCTGCACGATCGATGCGGCGGGCTTGCGCCTCAACGCCCATGCCGAGCGTCACATGAAGCCCGCCGCCGAGATGGCGCGTCTCTTCCGCGATTATCCGGACGCCGTGGCGCGCACGATCGAGATCGCCGAGCGCTGTCGGTTCAACCTCGGCGAGCTGCGGTATGAGTATCCGGACGAAATCACGGAAGAGGGGCGGACACCGCAGGAGGAGCTCGCGCATCTCGCCTGGCAGGGTGCCGCCAAGCATTACCCGAGCGGCATTCCCTCGAAGGTCCAGACGCAGATCGAGCACGAGCTTGCCCTCATCGCCGAGCTTTCCTACGCGCCCTATTTCCTCACCGTCCACGACATCGTCCGCTTCGCGCGCTCCGAGGGCATCCTCTGCCAGGGGCGCGGCTCGGCGGCGAATTCGGCGGTCTGCTATTGCCTCGGCGTCACCGCCGTCGATCCGACGCGCGTCGATCTCCTCTTCGAGCGCTTCATCTCGGCCGAGCGCAACGAGCCGCCCGACATCGACGTCGATTTCGAGCATGAGCGGCGCGAGGAGGTGATCCAGTACATCTATCGGAAGTACACGCGCGAGCGTGCCGGCATCGCCGCCACCGTCATCTGCTACCGCTCGCGCGGCGCCATCCGCGAGGTCGGCAAGGCCCTGGGGCTGTCGCGCGACGTGACGGCGGCGCTCTCGGGCGCCCTATGGGGCTGGAGCAACGATGGCATCGACGAGGCGCAGGTGCGCGAGATCGGCCTCGATCCCGACGATCCGAGACTCCGCCTCGCCCTCGATCTTTCGCGCGAATTGACCGGCTTCCCGCGCCACCTCTCGCAGCATGTCGGCGGCTTCGTCATCACCCGCGGACCTTTGGCCGAGCTCGTGCCGATCGAGAACGCGGCGATGGCGGAGCGCACCGTCATCGAATGGGACAAGGACGACATCGACGTTCTCGGCATCCTCAAGATCGACGTGCTGGCGCTCGGCATGCTGACCTGCATCCGCAAGGCCCTGGACCTCATCGCCGCGCATTACGGCCGCCGCATGGGCCTTGCCGACATCCCGGCCGAGGATCCCGCGGTCTACGAGATGCTGGGTCGGGCCGATTCGATCGGCGTCTTCCAGGTCGAGAGCCGGGCGCAGATGACGATGCTGCCGCGCTTGAAGCCGCGCACCTTTTACGATCTCGTCATCGAGGTGGCGATCGTCCGCCCGGGGCCGATCCAAGGCGACATGGTGCATCCTTATCTCCGCCGGCGGAACGGCGAGGAGGCGGTCGAGTACCCCTCGACGGAGCTGCGCCAGGTGCTCGAGAAAACCCTCGGCGTGCCGCTCTTCCAGGAGCAGGCGATGAAGATCGCCATCGTCGGCGCCGGCTTCACCCCGTCCGAGGCCGACCGGCTGCGTCGCGCCATGGCGACCTTCCGCAAGGTTGGCATCATCCACGAATTTCGCGACAAGATGATCGAGGGCATGGTGCGGCGCGGCTATACGCGCGATTTCGCCGGGCGCTGCTTCCAGCAGATCGAGGGCTTCGGCAGCTATGGTTTCCCCGAGAGCCACGCCGCGAGCTTCGCGCTTCTCGTCTACGTCTCGGCCTGGATCAAATGCCATTTCCCCGAAATCTTCGCCGCGGCGCTTCTCAACAGCCAGCCCATGGGCTTCTACGCCCCGGCACAGATCGTCCGCGACGCGCGCGAGCACGGCGTCGCGGTGCTCCCGGTCGACGTCAATTACAGCCAATGGGACTGCACGCTGGAAAATATCCCTCGCCCCTCCGGGGAGAGGGAGGGGACCCATGCGAAGCATGGGGAGGATGAGGGGGAGGTCCCGCTGATCGGGTGTCGCTCGATCGAGGATCCTGCGAGCGGCAACACCCCCTCACCCTGCCCTCTCCCCGAGGGGAGAGGAAAAGACTCAGGAGCTGACAGAGTACGAACAACGACCACCCACGCCCTCCGCCTCGGTTTCCGCCAGATCAAGGGGCTCGCCGCGGCGGAGGCCGAAGCGCTGGTTCGCGAGCGGCATGGCGGCTACGAGACGCTGCGCGCGCTCTGGCGCCGGGCCCGCCTCGGTCCGCGCGCGCTCGAGACGCTCGCCGAGGCCGATGCCTTCCGCTCGACGGGCCTCGACCGCCGCCAGGCGCTCTGGGCGGTGAGGGGGCTTGGGCCGCCGCCGCTGCCGCTCTTCGCCGCTGCCGCGGCGCTCCCCGAGCGCGCCGTGCCCGAGGCGGCGCTGCCACGGATGAGTCTCGGCGAGCACGTCGCCGAGGATTACACGACGTTAGGCCTCTCGCTGAAGTGCCACCCCGTGGCTTTCCTGCGCGACGAGCTCGCCCGCGAGGGCACGGTGCGCGCCGCCGATCTCGCGCGTCTGCCGCCGGGCCGCCGCGTCCAGCTCGCCGGTCTCGTGCTGATCCGCCAGCGGCCGGGCACGGCGAGCGGCGTCATCTTCGTCACGCTCGAGGACGAGACCGGCGTCGCCAACCTCATCGTCTGGCCCGGCATTTTCGAGAAATACCGCCGCGCCGTGCTCGGCGCCTCGCTGCTCCGATGCACCGGCAAGCTGCAGCGCGAGGGGCTCGTCATCCATGTCGTTGCCGAGCAGCTCGCCGATCTTTCGCCGCGGCTCGGCCGGCTGCGTCGCGGCGTCGATCTGCCGCGCGGCCCGGGCCAGCCCGCAGGACTCTCCATCCGCAGTCGCGATTTTCGTTGAACATGGCGGGGATATAACTATCATGACGGGCATAGAACAAAAGTGGAACATCGCTGGAGAACCCGTCATGCGTCAGAGATTTCTTACTCTTCCCATCCTCGCCATCCTGCTCGCGACGGTGCTTCCCGCCGCGGCGCAACAAAACGCGGCGGCCCGGCCGGATCGCTTCGAGCGGTTGATGGCGCGCGTCGATACCGATCATGACGGCTTCATCGAGGCCGCCGAGGCGCAGGCCTTCGCCGCCGCGCGCTTCGACAAGCTCGACAAGGCACATCGCGGATATCTCACCCTCGACGATTGGGAAGCCTCGCTTCGCCGTGCCCTCGACCGCGCGAGCGAAACGCGCCGGCCGCGCCTGGAACGGGCGTTGTCGGGTCGCGAGGCCGCGTTCAGGGCGATGAACAAGGCCGGGGACGGCAAGCTGACGAAAGCGGAGTTCCTTGCCGACAGCGCGGCGCGCTTTGCCGCCGCCGATACGAACAAGGACGGCAAGCTCTCGCTCGACGAGCTGCGCACCGCAAAGGGCCACGCTTTCTGAGGCGGCGGCGACGCGCTTCCCTTCCCGCGGGCTGTCGCGAGGAGGGGAGCGCGTGCTGCATATCGCGCGGCGCTGGTGCACGCCTCCCCCTTCACCGCATACTGCGCGGCAATGCGGTGGCGAACCCTCCCCACGATCATCCTGGCATTTTTCTTGGTCGGCTGCGCCGCGGACCAGCGTCAGGTCGAGATTTGCCGGCAGGCCCTCGCCGCGCTCGCCGAGGATGCGCGCCAAGTCGTTGCCCTCGGCGTCGAGCATGCGGGGACGGTGCGCTTCGGTTTTGCCCGCGCTGCCACGCCCGGTTCGCATCAGATAACCTGCCGCTTCGCCGGCAGCGCGCTCAGCCCCGATCATCTCGATCTGTTGCTCGTCGAGGAGGACGGCGCGGCGCTCTCCGATGTCCGCATGATCCTGCTGCGGCACCTCCTCGGCCTGCCGACGCCGGCGCAACTTCTCGCCCTCCCGGAGCCCGAGCTGCCGGCCGCAGCCCACGCGGCCTACTTTGCGCAGCAGCTCGTCAACGGCCTCGCGCTGGGCGCCATCTTCGCGCTGGTCGCGGTCGGATATTCGCTCGTCTACGGCATCACGGGCACGATCCAGTTTGCCTATGGCGAGGTCTTCATGATCGGTGCCTTTCTCTTCCTCAATTCCGTCTTCGTCCTCGGCGTCCTCGGCGTGCACGAGCTGGTTCCGGTCCTCGCCTTCGCCTTCGTCGTTGCCGCGGCGATCACCGCGCTCAACGGTTGGGCCACGATGCGGCTCATCTATCGTCCGCTGCTCGGCGCCGGTCGGCTCAATACCCTGATCGGCGCGATCGGGTTGTCGATCGCGATCCGCGAGGCGGTCCGTCTGGCGCAAGGGACACGCTACCGGTGGCTCCCGCCGATGCGGCATGGCAGCTTCGTCCTCTTCGACGGCGGCGGCTTCAGCGTCTATCTCGCCGAGAGCCAGATCGCCATCCTCGCCCTTGCCGTGCTGTCGACGGTGATGCTGGCCTACCTGATGCTGCGAACACGTTGGGGCCGCTCCCACCGCGCCTGCGCCGACGACCCGGTGATGGCCGGCCTCCTCGGCGTCGACATCTGGGGTACGGTCGGGCGGAGCTTCACCCTCGGCGCCGTGCTCGCCGCGCTCGCCGGCACCGCCTTCACGGTTCAATACGGCGAGGCCGATTTCTTTATGGGCTATTTCATGGGATTCAAGGCGCTGACGGCGGCTTTGCTCGGCGGTTTCGGCACGGTGACGGGAGCGCTGGTCGGCGGCCTGCTGCTCGGCCTCTTCGAGTCGTTCTGGGCGGGCTATCTCAGCAGCGCCTACAAGGACGCAGCCGTCTTCGGCGTCCTCGCCCTCGTTCTCATCTTTCGGCCGAGCGGCCTCTTCGGGCGCAGCATCGGCGGGACCGCCACGTTCCCCGCCGAGCCGGACTTCACCGGCCGCGACCGCCGGTGACGTCGACATTGCTTGCATCGCTTCGACGCGAGCCTCTTCCAGCCGGTCCCTTTTCGACCGAGAATAGCCGCTGCCCCGCCATAACGGACCGACCATGAGAGGCGATACCTACCGCACCATCGAGATGCACAGCGCAGGCGAGCCGGTGCGGATCATCATCGACGGCTATCCCGAGCTTCACGGCGCGACGATTCTCGAAAAGCGCCGCGACGCCACGGAGAATTACGACCACATCCGCAAACGCCTCATGCTCGAGCCGCGCGGCCATCCCGACATGTACGGCGTCATCCCGACCAAGCCCTCGCATCCGCTTGCCGATCTCGCCGTCCTCTTCACGCACAATTCCGGCTACAGCACGATGTGCGGCCACGCGACGATCGCGGTCGGGCGCTGGGCGATCGAGCACGGCATCGTCAAGGCGAGCGCGGGCGCCGTCGCCGAATTCACCCTCGAATGCCCGTGCGGCCCGGTGCGCGTCTTCGCCCATCGCGAGGGCGAGCGCGTCGGACCCGTCGAGTTCGACAGCGTCCCCGCGTTCGCAACGCACCTCGATCGGACGATCGAGACGCGCGGCTTCGGCCGCGTCGTCCTCGACGTCGCCTATGGCGGCGCCTTCTACGCGATCCTGCCCGCCTCGCGCCTCGGCCTCTCGATCTTCGAGACTCCTTTTCCCGACCTCGTCGCCGCCGGCGTCGCCATCACCAACGAGGCGCGCGCGCAAATCAAGATCGAGCACCCGAGCGAGCCTGACCTTTCCTTCCTCTACGGCACGATCCTCACCTGCGATGCCGCGCCCGCTGACGGGGTCAGCCACAATCTCTGCATCTTCGCCGAGGGCCAGGTCGACTGCAGCCCGACCGGCAGCGGCGTCACGGCGCGCCTCGCGCTCGATCACGCCAAAGGGCTCGTCCACCTCGGCAAGCGCCGCGCTTTCCGCGGCCTCTCCGGCGATCCATTCACCGGCGAG
>JBGPOZ010000083.1:0-17533 GCA_041488295.1 Allostellaceae bacterium | reverse complement strand
TCGCCTTAAGACCAGTCGGTTCCCCAACCAGCCAAAGCTCAGGGCACTGTCATTACGCACTCAAAGATGTGCTCAACGACAGCGCTCCTAAACGCCGCCGCCTGCACATCCCTTCCTCTTACCAACAATGTCAAAGAACGTGCCGCCGCAAAAGATTGCCCCCGCAGCGGAGGCCGGCTTATATGCCCAGCACACCGGAGTGTCAAACGTAAAATGCGATTGAGCGCAGCCTCGCGCGAGGCTCACTCCGCGGCTTTCGCCGGCGTCTCCGCGCCGATGACGAGCCCGCCCTCGCCGACGCCGATCCGCACGGTCTCGCCATCGGCGATGCGCCCCTGCAGAATCTGCTCGGCGAGCGCATTCTGCAGCTCGCGCTGAATGACCCGCTTCAGCGGCCGCGCACCATAGACCGGATCGTAGCCCGTACGCGCCAGCCACTCGCGCGCCTCGGGATCGAACTCGAGGGCGATCTTGCGATCGACGAGAAGCTTGCCGAGCCGCTGCAGCTGAATGTCGACGATCCCCGTCATGTCGGCGCGGCTCAGGCGCCGGAACAACAAAATCTCATCGAGCCGGTTGAGGAATTCCGGGCGGAACGCGGCACGCACCGCCGCCATGACCGCCTCGCGCGCCACGCCGACATCGGCATCGTCGGCAAGGTTCGCGAGCGCCTCGCCGCCGAGATTGGAGGTCAGCACGATGAGCGTGTTGCGGAAATCGACGGTGCGACCTTGACCATCGGTCAGGCGCCCGTCATCGAGCACCTGAAGGAGCACGTTGAAGACGTCGGGATGCGCCTTCTCCACCTCGTCGAAGAGAATGACCTGGTAGGGCCGGCGGCGCACCGCCTCGGTCAACGCTCCGCCCTCATCGTAGCCGACATAGCCGGGCGGGGCGCCGATGAGACGCGAGACCGAGTGCTTTTCCATGTATTCCGACATGTCGATACGCACCATCGCGCTCTCGTCGTCGAACAGGAATTCGGCGAGCGCCTTGGTGAGCTCGGTCTTGCCGACGCCGGTCGGGCCCAGAAAAAGAAAGGAGCCGATCGGCCGGTTGGGATCCTGCAAGCCGGCGCGCGCGCGGCGGATCGCATTCGCGACGGCGATGACGGCCTCGTCCTGGCCGACGACGCGGCGGCGTAGATTCTCTTCCATCTTGAGCAGCTTGTCGCGCTCGCCGGTCAGCATCTTCTCGACCGGGACCCCGGTCCAGCGCGAGACGACGCCAGCGATGTGGCTGTCGGTCACCGCCTCATCGAGCATGCGATGCGTCTCGGCGCCTTCCGCCGCCTTCAGCTTGCGCTCGAGCTCGGGGATGACGCCATATGTCAGCTCCCCCGCCCGGCTCCAATCGCCTTTGCGCTGCGCGATGTCGAGCTCGGCGCGCGCATGGTCGAGCTGTTCCTTCAGCTTCTGCGCACCCGCCAGCTTGTCCTTCTCGGCGCGCCACTGCGCCGTGAGTTCGGCCGAGCGCTCTTCGAGCTCGGTCAATTCCTTGACGAGCTTGTCGAGGCGATCGCGCGAAGCTTGATCGTCTTCCTTCTTGAGCGCGCCCTGCTCGATTTTGAGCTGCATGATACGGCGGTCTAGCTCGTCGATCGCCTCGGGCTTCGAATCGACCTGCATCCGGAGGCGCGCCGCGGCCTCATCCATGAGATCGATCGCTTTGTCGGGAAGGAAGCGGTCGGTGATGTAGCGGTTGGAGAGCGTCGCCGCGGCGACGATCGCGCCGTCGGTGATGCGCACCCCATGATGCAGCTCGTACTTTTCCTTGATGCCCCGCAAGATCGAGATCGTGTCCTCGAGCGTCGGCTCGGCGACGAAGACCGGCTGGAACCGCCGCGCCAGCGCCGCGTCCTTCTCGATGTGCTTGCGATACTCATCGAGCGTCGTCGCCCCGACGCAATGCAGCTCGCCGCGCGCCAGAGCCGGTTTCAGCATATTGGAGGCGTCCATCGCGCCTTCCGCCTTGCCGGCGCCGACGAGGGTGTGCAATTCGTCGATGAAGAGCACGATCTCGCCCGCCGCCGCGGTGATCTCGGACATCACCGCCTTCAGCCGTTCCTCGAACTCGCCGCGAAACTTGGCGCCGGCGATGAGCGCTCCGAGATCGAGTGCCAACAAGCGCTTGTCCTTGAGGCTCTCCGGCACGTCGCCATGGACCATGCGGAGCGCCAGACCCTCGACGATCGCTGTCTTGCCGACTCCGGGCTCGCCGATCAGCACCGGGTTGTTCTTGGTCCGGCGCGAGAGCACCTGGATCGTGCGGCGAATCTCCTCGTCGCGACCGATCACCGGATCGAGCTTGCCTTCGCGCGCCGCCGCGGTGAGGTCGCGGGCATATTTCTTCAGCGCGTCATACCCCTCTTCGGCCGAAGCCGTGTCGGCACGACGACCCTTGCGCAGATCATCGACCGCGCGGTTGAGGTTCTGCGGCGTCACATGCGCGGCGCTCAGCGTGCTTGCCGCCGCTGTCCCTTTGGCAAGGGCAAGCGCGAGCAAGAGGCGCTCGACGGTGACGAAGCTGTCGCCTGATTTTTCGGCGAGTTTCTCCGCCTGCTCGAAGACCCGCGCCGTCTCGGGCGCGAGAAACACTTGCCCCGCGCCTTGTCCTTCGACGCGCGGCAGCTTGGCCAGCTCGGCGTCGACCCCGCGCAGCGCAACGCCGGGATCGCCTCCGGCCGCGCCGATGAGATTGGCGCAGAGCCCCTCTTTGTCGTCGAGCAGTACTTTGAGGATATGTTCCGGAGCCAGCCTTTGATGGCCGCTACGCAATGCCAGATTTTGTGCGGCCTGAACGAAGCCCTTGGCTCGTTCGGTGTATTTTTCGAACTCCATGGCGGCACCCGAGCGATGAACCGACGCGGCACGCCCCTCCACGAGGCGACGCGCTACGACTTCCACTCGGCGATATGGGGGCGATGCGGAGCCGACTCAAGCCCGCGGAGGCCAGCTCTTCACCCGGAAACGGGATCGATCGGCAATTCCGGCAACGACGGTGGCGGAGCCGGCTCGGACTGGACCTGCGGCTGCGGCTGGACCGGTTGATGCTGTTGGTAGGGTTGGTACGCCTGCTGCGGCTGTTGGTACGCCTGCTGCGGCTGCTGGTACGCCTGCTGCGGCTGGTCCATCTGGTCGGATTCGGGCCCGTTCATCTCGGTATCCGCCGGCGTCATCGGCCGCGGCGCGCCGTGCTGCCCTTGCCCCTCGCCATTCGCATTCATGACGCGGAAATAGTGCTCGGCATGCTGATAGAGGTTTTCCGCGGCGATTCGGTCGCCGCTCGACGACGCCTCCCGCGCCAGCGCGACGTAGCGCTCGAAGACCTGATAGGCATTGCCGCGGATCTTCACGTTCGGGCCGCTGCTGTCGAAGGTCTGCACGCGATGCGGACCGCGCGGCCGATTGTTGGGATTGTTGGGATTAGGATTGTTCGGGTTATTGGGGTTGCGCCCGCGCCGCTTGTTCTGCCCTGGTCTCATGACACCTTTGAAATCGCGGTAAGACATTGGAATCCGTATGTTAGTTGCAGAAGACGTCAGATGCGGAAGCCGCGTCGGGGGATAATCCGCCTTGCGAATATCCAGTAATGACTTAGGGGGCGACATAGGCGCCCGCAGGCGCTCGGAGCTCTCAGCTCCTTCCGGATGACCACCCTAGACGGGAAACCCGTGCATTCCAACAGTTTTTTTCACTGCCGCGTCTTGTCGTATTGGCAATTTCTTAACTCGCCCTCAGGGGCGGCGGCGCACCACGAGGCATCGTTCGATGCCTGAAAGATCGCGACGGACAGTGCAAATTGCAAGGCCCGTCTGTTCCATCACTGCGGCGACGGCACCTGCCTGATCGGCGCCGAGTTCAACAAAGGCCTTGCCGTCTTCATGCAGCAAGCGGGCGATATCCGGGGCCAATTGGCGGAAACTCGCCAGCCCGTCCATCCCGCCATCGAGCGCCAGCGCGGGATCGAATCGGGCGACCTCGGGCGCGAGGCCCGCAATGGCGCCGCTCGGAATGTAGGGCGGGTTGGCGAGGATCACATCGAAGCTGCCCGCCACCGCACGGCCCCAGAAGCTGACGAGAAACTTGGCTCGCTGCGCCAAGCCGAGCCTCTCGGCATTGCAGCGTGCCGTTGCCGCCGCCTCGTGCGCGAGATCGACGCCCAATCCCGTCGCCGCCGGAAGCTCCTTCAGCAACGCCAGAAGGAGGCAGCCGGTTCCCGTGCCGAAATCGATGACGCGGAGCGGCGCGCTCCGGTCGGCGAGAAACTCGAGCGCCGCCTCGATCACCGTCTCGCTATCCGGGCGCGGCACCAGAGTCGCCGGCGAAACCACAAAGTCGAGCCCCCAGAACTCGCGATGACCGATGATCCGCGCCACCGGCTCG
Source organism: Allostellaceae bacterium (assembly GCA_041488295.1). Taxonomy (GTDB): domain Bacteria; phylum Pseudomonadota; class Alphaproteobacteria; order ATCC43930; family CGMCC-115725; genus URHD0088. The sequence continues at coordinate 13,148 of JBGPOZ010000083.1, read as the reverse complement.
CGCGAGGCTCGGCGTGCCGCGAACGCGGCGACACGCGCCGACGCCTCGATCGTCATGCCGCGCTCGGGATAACCGATCACGGTCGCGGCATCGCAACCGAGCGCGGCAGCAATAAGGAGCCGCGCCTCGCGCCGCGCCTCGGCGATGCCGGCGGCGACGAGCTGCGCTGCGACCGATGCGACGGCGGCACCGATCGTCGGCGGCGTGCCGCCGAGCTTCACCTTGCCGCTCTCGCTCACTCCACCTCGGCGAGGCGCGCCGCGCGGTCCTCGGCAAGCAGCTTTTCGATGAATTCGTCGAGTGCCTCGCCGTCCAACACCTTGTCGATCTTGTAGAGCGTCAAGTTGATGCGGTGGTCGCTGACGCGGCCTTGCGGAAAATTATAGGTGCGGATGCGCTCGGAACGGTCGCCGCTGCCGACTTGGCTCTTGCGCGATGCGGCGCGCTCGGCATCGCGCGCCTGCCGCTCCATGTCGTAGAGACGGGCGCGCAGCACCTTCAAGGCCTTGGCCTTGTTCTTGTGCTGCGATTTCTCGTCCTGCTGCTGAACGACGAGGCCGGTCGGCAGATGCGTGATCCGCACCGCGCTGTCGGTGGTGTTGACCGACTGGCCGCCAGGTCCGCTCGAACGGAAGACGTCGATCCGCAGATCCTTCTCGTCGATATGCACATCGACCTCCTCCGCCTCGGGCAGCACCGCGACGGTCGCCGCGGAGGTATGGATGCGTCCCGACGCTTCGGTCGCCGGCACGCGCTGCACGCGGTGGACGCCGGATTCGAATTTGAGCCGCTCGAAAACGTTCCGCCCGGTGATCGCCGCGCTCGCCTCCCGGAAGCCGCCGATCCCCGTCTCCGAAACGTCGAGCAGCTCAAAGCGCCAATGGTGGAGCGCCGCGTAGCGTTGATACATGCGGAAGAGATCGGCGGCGAACAGCGCCGCCTCCTCGCCGCCGGTGCCGGCGCGCACTTCGAGGATGGCATTGCGCTCGTCGGCCTCGTCCTTCGGCAGGAGCATGAGCTTCACCCGCTGCTCGAGCTCGGGCACGCGAATTTTGAGCGCCTGCAATTCCTCGCGCACCAGCTCGCGCATCTCCGGATCGCCGCCGCCATCCTCGGCGAGCGCCGCGAGCTCGGCGACTTCCGCCTGCGCCTTGCGCAAGGCCTCGATGCCTTCGACGAGCGGCGTCAGCTCGCTGTATTCCTTCGAGAGCTTGGCGAAGCTCGCGCCATCCTTGTCGGGTGCCGAAAGCTGGTCGCGCAGCTCGGCGTGCCGTCGAACCATCCGGTCGAGCGCCGCGTCGAACGATGTCATGGCGGGATCGGCCATGGCGTCGCCTCAGCGATAGGGCTGGAGCCGCTCTTCGAGCGCGGCGAGCGGAATTTCGGCCTGCTCCCCGGTATCGAGGTCGCGCAACGTCGCCGCATCGCGCTTCAGCTCATCCTCGCCAAGAAGGAGGGCCACTCGCGCCGCGATCTTGTTGGCCCGCTTCAAGCGGCGCCCGAGATTGCCCGAATAGCCATGATCGACGACGAAGCCGGCGCGGCGCAACCGCTCGGCGAGGCGCAGCGCCGGCTGCTCGCTTGCTTCGCCGACCGGAATCACGGCGATCGCGCGCGGCATGCCCTTCGGTTCGGCGATCAGCATGGCGAGACGCTCGATCCCCGCGGCCCAGCCGACCCCGGGCAGTTCCGGACCGCCCATCACCGCGACGAGGCCATCATAGCGTCCGCCTCCCATCACCGTGCCCTGCGCGCCGAGATCGCGCGTCACAAATTCGAAGGCGGTGTGAGTATAATAGTCGAGGCCGCGGACGAGGCGCGGGTTGAGGCGGTAGTCGATCCCGAGCGCATCGAGTCCGCGCCGCACCGTATCGAAGAAATGACGCGATCCGTCATTCAGATGCCGATGAAACTCCGGCGCGCCGGCATTGATCTCGATATCGGCCTTGTCCTTCGAATCGAGAATGCGCAAGGGATTTGTTTCGAGCCGGCGGCGGCTGTCCTCGGAAAGGGTGTCGCGATGTCTCGTGTAATACTCGACGAGCCGGGCGCGGTAGAGTCGCCGTGTTTCCGGATCTCCGAGCGTGTTGAGCTCGAGCTCGGTGCGGGCGCGAATGCCAAGCTCGTCGAGAATGCGCGCGCCCGCGGCGATCACCTCGATGTCGGCTTGCGGCTGCGCCACGCCGACCAGCTCGATGCCGATCTGGTGGAATTGGCGGAAGCGGCCCTTCTGCGGACGCTCGTAGCGGAACATCGGCCCGGCGTAGAAGAATTTGAGCGGCGTCGCCTGCGTCAGGCCGTTCGACAGGATGGCCCGCATGACCCCGGCGGTATTTTCCGGCCGCAAGGTCACTTCTTCGCCGCCGCGATCGACGAAGGTGTACATCTCCTTGGCGACGATGTCGGTCGTCTCGCCGATCGGCCGCTTGAAGACCTCGGTGAATTCGAAGATCGGCGTCGCCATTTCCTCGAACCCGTAGCGTTCCGCGACGAGGCGCGCGGTCTCGGACACGGCGCGGTGGCGGCGCATTTGCGCGGGCAACAGATCCTGCGTACCGCGAACGGGTTGAAGTGAGGACATGGTAAGGCTTTCGCGACGGATTGATCTCTGATCCCGTAAGGGTGGGGCTCGTTCCCGCCCGTGCGGGTCGGGTCGAGCCCGGCTCCCGCGATTCACATCGGCTTCGAGGTTATTGCGCCGGCTCGAGCTGCTTCTCGGTCTCTTTCGCCGCTTCGATCTCGGCCGCCTTCTTCTCGACGAGCGCCACGAGATGGTCGACGACGTTCTGATCCTTGAGGCGATGTGCCTGAATGCCGCTCAGATAGACCTGATGCGTGTTGTTGCCGCCGCCGGTGAAACCGATATCGGTCTCGCGCGCCTCGCCTGGGCCATTGACGACGCAGCCGATGACCGAGAGGGTGAGCGGCGTCGTGATGTGCGCCAGCTTTTCTTCGAGAATCCCGACCGTCTTGATGACGTCGAAATTCTGCCGCGCGCAGGACGGGCACGAAATGATCGTCACGCCGCGGCGACGCAACCCCAGCGATTTCAGCATGTCGTAGCCGACCTTGATCTCCTCGACGGGGTCGGCCGAGAGCGAGACGCGGATCGTGTCGCCGATGCCCGACCACAAGAGCATGCCGAGGCCGATCGAAGATTTGACCGTGCCGCCGCGCAAGCCGCCCGCCTCGGTGATGCCGAGATGGAGCGGGTAGTCGCACGCCTCGGCCAGTTGCTGGTAGGCCGCCACGGCGAGGAACACGTCGGATGCTTTGCACGAGATCTTGAACTCGAAGAAATCATTGTCCTCGAGGATCTTGGCATGGTTGAGCGCGCTCTCGACCATGGCTTCGGGACAGGGCTCGCCGTATTTTTCCAGGAGATCGCGCTCGAGCGAGCCGGCATTGACGCCGATCCGCATCGAGCAACCGTGGTCCTTCGCGGCCTTCACCACTTCCTTGACGCGCTCGGCCGAGCCGATATTGCCCGGGTTGATGCGCAAGCACGCGGCGCCGCTCTGCGCCGCCTCGATCGCGCGCTTGTAGTGGAAATGAATGTCGGCGACGATCGGCACCTGCACCTGCCGCACGATGTCCTTGAGCGCCAATGCCGATTCCTGGTCGGGACAGGAGATGCGCACGATGTCGGCGCCGGCTTGCTCGAGCGCCTGGACCTGCTCGACCGTCGCCTTCACGTCATGCGTCAACGTATTGGTCATCGACTGCACGGTGATCGGGGCATCGCCGCCAACGGGGACGTTGCCGACATGGATCTGGCGACATTTGCGGCGGTGGATGTCGCGATAGGGCCGGACGCTCATCTAAGTCTCGCGCGGTTCACGGGAGAAGCCGCCACGCTTATAGCCCGACCTGCCGCAAAAAGCCAGAATCCCAACCGGATCGCGCCATGGGGCGCAGCAGCCGGGATCAGTCCTGAGCGGCCGTGCCCTTGGTCAGGCGGTCGGGGTCAAGGGCGACGTAGCGCTTCTTGCCGGGCAGACCGACCGGCGCCACGACATGACCATCGACCCAGACCTCGAGCGCTCCGGCATTGCCCGTCACCAAGATGAGGCCGGGGCGGTCGGGCACGCGGTAGCTCTCGCCCGACTTCAAGACGCGCATCGTCACGGTCTGGGTATTGTCCTTCACCTGGATCCAACTGTCCTGTTTCGCCTTCAAGACGATCCGCACCGCTCCGTTGCCGACCCCATAAACATGCGGCGTCTGCGCGGAGGGTGCCGTCGCCGGCGGCTCGGGGATGGTTGTTTCGGTCAATACAGGCGGCGGTGCCGGTGCCACCGTACTCTGCGCGGGCGGAGCCAATCGCGCCAGACCGGTGCTGGTCGGCGTCGGTGCGCTTTCGATCGAGGGGGCGACGACAATCGGCGGCGGCCCGCTTGTCGACGCGGAGTCCGACGGTGGCGTCGGGCTGGTCGCCATATCGGAAAGCTGTGCCGCCGGGCCAATCGGCGCGGTCGGGCTGGCGAGAGCTCCCCCTCCCGATGCCGGCGCAGCCGGCGTCTCGCTCGCCGCGTTCCCCGAGATTGCCGCACTCGGCGCGACCGGTGGCGGCGGAACAAGCTGCGCCGGAACCGCCGCGACCCGTTCGGGGCGGGTCCGTTCACCGGAGGCGCGGTAATACCAGAGGCCATAGGCGCAGGCCGCAACGATGAGAGCGACCAGGAGAATCGCGCCGCCGGGCAGGCTGCGCTCCGGCAAAGCGACCGGAAAGGCGAAATCCTGCTTCGTCTCGAGACCCGCCACCTCCGCCTTGAAGCGCCGCGCGATCGCCTCGGCGTCAAGGCCAAGATAGTCGGCATAGGTACGCACGAAGCCGAGCGCATAAACCGGACCCGGCAGGCTCGTGTATTGGTCGCCCTCGATCGCCTTGAGGAATGCCGCGCGGATGCGCAGGGTCGAGCCGACGTCCTCGACGCTCTTGCCGTATTTCAGGCGGGTGCTCTTCAGGAGCTCGCCAATCGTCTCGGGACGTCGCGCGCTCTTCCCCGCGGCGGCCTCATCGAGGACCGCGCGACTGTCCGGCTTCCTACGTTTGAAGAGTGCCATCCCTGCTTCGGATCAAATGACGATCAACCGCCGCCGCGCATTCGGGAAACGGCCTGAGGCCGACGGGCCGGCCGCTACTTTCCCGCAACCATGGTTAAGAAATACCAAAAAAAGCCGACGCAACGCAAATTGCCCCATGCACCGATTCGGTCGCGCTCAGATGATCACCCCGTGATCGCGCGCGAAAGCCGACAATTTGCCGCGCAAGCTGTGGTCGTTGGAGGCGATGAGCGACGCCAGGAACTCCTCGAGCGGCGCCAGGCGAAGGCTGCGGATCATCATCTTGACCGGCCCGATCGAAGACGAGGTCATCGAGAGATTGCGAAACCCGAGGCCGATCAGCGCCATGGCATCGAGCGGATTGCCCGCCATCTCGCCGCAAAGGCTGAGCGGAACGCGATGCTCCTCGCATTGCCGCCCGAGGTTCCGAAGCATCGCAAGGACCGCCGGCGCCAGCGAATCATATCGCCCGGCCAGCCTCGGGTTGCCGCGATCGCAGGCGAAGAGGAACTGAATGAGGTCATTGCTGCCGACCGAAACGAAATCGACCGCGGGCAGCAATGCCGGAAGTTGCCACAAGAGCGCCGGCACCTCGAGCATGACGCCGGTCTCGATGGTCGACGGCAAGGCGAAACCGCGTGCCTCGGCGCGGTGACATTCGAGGAGGAGAACCGCGCGTGCCGCCTCGAACTCGGCCAATTCGGCGACCATCGGGAACATGACGCGCAGGCGCCGACCGGCAGCAGCGCTCAGCAGCGCGCGGATCTGCTGCCGCAGCATCGCCGGACGATCGAGGGCGATGCGAATGGCGCGCCATCCCATCGCCGGATTCTCTTCCTCGGCCTCCGGCAAATAGGGGAGCAGCTTGTCGCCGCCGATATCGAGCGTGCGGAACGTGACCGGTCGGGATCCGGCATGATCGAGGACGCGGCGATAGAGCTCGGTCTGCTGCTCGACGTCGGGAAAGGCGTGCTCGACCATGAACAGGATCTCGGTGCGATAGAGACCGATCCCGTCGGCACCGGTCTCGTCGAGATGCGGCAGATCGAGGAGGAGCCCGGCGTTGAGATGGAGCGCGACCGCGACGCCGTCGAGAGTCTTCGCCGGCGCGAGGCGGATCGCCGCGTATTTCTCCTTGCGCACCCGGCGCATCGCCAGATTGGCCTCGATCGCCTGCTGGATGTCCTCGCCGGGCCGGATGAAGATCTGGGCGTGGTCGCCATCGGCGATGACGAGATCCCCGGGCTCGACCTTGGCGAGCACGTCCTTGGCACGGCCGATCACAGGAATGTCGAGAGCGCGAGCGACGATGGCGACGTGCGAGGTCGGCGAGCCCTCTTCGAGCACGACGCCCTTCAGGCGGCGGCGGTCGTAGTCGAGCAGCTCGGCCGGCCCCATCGAGCGGGCGATGAGGATGAACTCCTCGGGCAACTCTCTGGCGGCCGCGGTCGACGATCGTCCGGCGAGATGCTGCAACAGGCGGTTCGCAAGATCCTCGAGATCGGAGAGCCGATCGCGCAGATAGGGATCGCTCACCTGGTTCATGCGCGCGCGGTTGTCGTCCTGCACCTTCTGCACGGCGGCTTCGGCGGTGAGGCCGCTGCGAACCGCTTCGCGCATCCGCGCGAGCCAGCCGCGATCGGCGGCGAACATGCGGTAGGTTTCGAGCACGTCGCGATGCTCGCCGCCGGACGACACATCGCTCGCCGCCAACAGCTCGTCGATCGCCGATTGCATCTCGCCGATCGCCTTGCGCAGCCGCGCGAGCTCGCTGTCCAAATCTTCGGCGACGATGCTATGGACGATGATGCGCGGCTCGTGGAGAACGGCGATCCCGACCGCGAGGCCGCTATTGAGCCGCACGCCCTCGACCCGCACCGGCAGAAGGGCGATGCCGTCGCCCTGGGCAAGCTCGCCCGGCTCGATGAGCTCGCCGCCGGCGACGAGCTCGGCCATCACCATGGCGATCGTCTGGAGCGCCTCGACCTCATCTTCGGTGTAGTTGCGCAAGGTGCGGTTCTGCACGACGAGCACGCCGAGGACACGGCCGCCGCGGAGAACCGGCACGCCCATCAGCGAATGGTAGATTTCCTCGCCCGTCTCCGGGCGATAGGCAAAATCGGGATGCGTTTGCGCATCGGCAAGGGCGAGCGGACGCGCCGTCGCCGCAATGGCGCCGACGAGTCCCTCGCCGACCCGCAGCCTCGTGCGGTGCACAGCCTCGCGGCGCAAGCCTTCGGTCGCGAACAGCTCGAGCACCTCGCCCGCCCGCATGATGTAGGCCGAACAAACTTCGGCGACCATGTCGGCGGCGATGAGGCGGACGACATTGTCGAGGCGTTCCTGCGCACTCCCCGATCCCGCCATGATGTCCCGCAGGCGCCGCAGCAGGCGGCGGGAGCTGGTCAGGATCGGGATTTGCTCCATCTATCCGGCCGCCGGCGGGGCGCCGCCGCGGCCATCTGTGCCGATCGGTTCCCGCCCGTCGCGTTCGCGCGCCAGGATGGCCTCGACCGCCTGATCGACGAGCTCGGCAAGAATGTCGCCGGTCGACTGCTCGCGCGTCACCATGCCGACGCTCTGCCCGGCCATGAGCGAACCGGATTCGACGTCGCCGTCGATGACGGCGCGCCGCAACGCACCGGCCCAAAAATGCTCGATCTCGAGCTGGGCGTCTTTTTGCGAGACCTCGCCGTGATTGAAGCGATCGATGACGTCTCGTTGCATCTCGGTAAAGCGCTGCGTCGCGCGATTGGCGAGCGCCCGGACCGGGATGACGGGAAAGCGCGGATCGAGCTGGACCGACGGCACCGCGTCGCGGGCACCGGCGCGGATGAAGGCCTTCTTGAAGTGCGGGTGGGCGATCGATTCATGGGCGCACACGAAACGCGTGCCGAGCTGCACGCCGGCAGCCCCCATCTCCAAATAGGAGAGCATCGCCTCGCCGCGCGCGATGCCGCCGGCAACGAAAACCGGGACCTCCGGGAGATGCGGCAGAATCTCCTGGGCGAGGACGCCGGTCGAGACCGGCCCGATATGGCCGCCCGCCTCCATCCCTTCGATGATGATGGCGTCGGCGCCCATCCGCACCAGCTTTTTGGCGATGACGAAGGCCGGCGCAAAGCACAGGAGCCGAACGCCGGCCGCCTTGATTCGCGTGACCGCAGCGCTGCTCGGCAACGCACCGGCGAGGACGATGTGACCGACCTTCGAGGCGACGCAAACGTCGATCAGCTCCATCAGGCGAGGATGGAGGGTGATGAGATTGACGCCGAAGGGGCGCGCCGTCAGCCCCGCCGTCGCCGTGATCTCGGCGGCAAGCTGGTCGGGGTTCATCGAGCCTGACGCTAGAACGCCGAAGCCGCCGCCATTCGAGATGGCGGCGACCAGGTTCTGCTCGGACACCCAGGTCATGGCGCCGCCCATGATCGACAATTCGCAGCCAAGGAAGTCCGTGCCACGGCGCCAAAGATGATCGATCCGGCGGCGTGCCGCCGCGCGCATCGGAGCGCTGGCGGCGGCAGACGGGCCGAGCTTGCGATCTGCGTGCCCGGGGCCCCCCAATGGCGGCATCGCGCTCAGCCGGCGTCGAGGCCGTAGGCGGTGTGGAGCGCCCGTAAGGCCAGTTCGGTGTACTCCTCGGCGATGAGCACGCTGACCTTGATCTCCGAGGTCGAAATCACCTGGATGTTGATCCCCTTGTCGGCGAGCGTCTGGAACATCTGCTTGGCGACGCCCGCGTGACTGCGCATTCCGACGCCGATGACCGAGATCTTGACGACGTTGGGGTCGGGCTTGAGCGCCGCGAAACCGAGCTCGGAACGACGCTCCTCCAGCAGCTTGACGGCGCGGTCAAGATCGGATTTCGCGAGCGTGAAGGTGAGGTCGGTAGCACGGCCGTCCTCCGACACGTTTTGCACGATCATGTCGACATTCACCGAATGATCGGCGAGTGGACCGAAGATGGTCGCGGCGACGCCCGGGCGATCTGCCACGCGCAATAACGTGATCTTCGCCTCGTCCCGGTTATAGGCGATCCCGCTGACGACCTGTTTTTCCACGATCTCGTCCTCATCAACGACCAAGGTGCCGGGCGCATCGGAGAAGCTCGAGCGCACCTGGACGCGCACGCCGTGATTCATGGCCATTTCAACCGAGCGCGTCTGCAGCACCTTCGCACCCTGCGAGGCCATTTCCAACATCTCTTCGTAGGTGATCTTATCGAGCTTCCTCGCCTTGGTGACGATCCGCGGGTCGGCGGTATAGACGCCGTCGACATCGGTGAAAATGTCGCAGCGCTCGGCTTTGAGCGCCGCGGCGAGTGCGACCGCCGAGGTGTCGGAACCGCCGCGACCCAACGTCGTGATGCGGTTGTCGGGGCCAAATCCTTGGAAGCCGGCGACGACGGCGACTTGACCTTCCTTGAATCGGCGCGCGATCTGCGCGGTGGCGATCGCGTCGATCCGTGCCTTGCCGTGGACGCCATCGGTCTTGATCGGAATCTGCCAGCCAAGCCAGGAGCGGGCATTGACACCGAGATCCTGGAGCGCAAGGGCGAGGAGCCCGGCCGTCACCTGCTCGCCCGACGCGACGACGACGTCATATTCGCGCGCATCGTGCAGACGGCTCGTCTCGTCGACCCAATCGACGAGCTGATTGGTGGTGCCGGCCATTGCCGAGACGACCACCGCGACCTCGGTGCCGGCATCCACTTCGCGTTTGACCCGCAGCGCGACCTTCTTGATCCGCTCGATGTCGCGAACCGAAGTGCCGCCGAACTTTTGAACGATCCGCACCATCTCTTCCGAACCTGCACGACCCTCTGCAACCGGCGAGCATCATTGCCGATCGAAGGGCGCCAATCCATACTCTTTCAAGGATCGCCCACACAAGCCGATGGCGGGACGAAACGGCGCGGAGAGTGGAATGAGCAACAGCGCGCGGCGCGAAGCTGCGGCACCCCCCGCCAGCACCGTCGATCCCGCGGAAATCGAGCGCTTTGCCGCGCTCGCCGAGGAATGGTGGGACCCGAAAGGCAAGTTCCGGCCGCTCCACCAATTCAACCCCGTGCGCCTCGCCTTCCTGCGCGAGACTTTGGTGCGGCACTTCGCGCGCGAGGCGGGTTCGCTCCGACCCTTCGCCGGCCTCCGGCTGCTCGACATCGGCTGCGGCGGCGGTCTTGTCGCCGAACCGATGGCCCGATTGGGTTTCGCGGTGACCGGCATCGATGCGGCGCGCGAGAATGTCCTCATGGCGCGCAGCCATGCCGACGCGTCCGGCCTTGCCATCGATTACCGCGCGCTCGCCGTCGAGGAGCTCGCGGGTTCGCAAGGCGGCTTCGATGTCGTGCTGGCGCTCGAGATCGTCGAGCACGTGGCGGATCTCGCGCGGTTTTGCGATGCGGCGGCTTCCGTGCTGAAACCGGGCGGCATCCTCGTCGCGGCCACCCTCAACCGCACCATGAAGGCCTGGCTCTTCGCCATTCTCGGCGCCGAGTACGTGCTCGGCTGGCTGCCGCGCGGGACCCATGACTGGCAGAAATTCGTCCGACCGTCGGAACTTGCCGCCGGTTTGCGCCGCAACGGCTTGCGCATCGCGCAGACGGCCGGCGTCTCCTTCGACCCGTTGGCCCGCTCCTGGTCGCTGACACGCGACCTCGACGTCAATTACATGATGACGGCCGTGGCCCGTCAGTGAGCGGCAAGCCGGAATACAGCCTCAGGCGTCCGTCGTCGCCGGCCAGGGAATCCGACTGACCTCGATGCCTTCCTCGGCGAGGCTCTCGGCATCGTCCTTGCTCGCCTCGCCATAGATGCCGCGACGCTCGCTCTCGCCGTAATGGATGCGCCGCGCCTCCTCAGCGAATTGATCGCCGACATAGTCGCAATTGGTTTCGACGTGCTGGCGCAGTTCGACGAGTGCCTTGCGCATCATCCGCGCCGCCGCCTGAGTATCCTCGGTATCGCGCGAGCGGGCGAGGCGCGGGGCCATCGGCGCCTTCGTCACCTTGCGATCGCCGCAGACCGGACAAGCGATTTCGCTGGCGGCGCTCTGCGCGTCGAAACTCGCCCCGTCGCGAAACCAGGCTTCGAACTCATGCTCGTCGGCACAGCGCAGCGCAAAGACGATCATTGACGTCACCTAACCCACTGACGAATTGTTACACCAATGGGACATCCGTTAGCAATCATAGTCCATAAGTGCTAACAGAACGCGAAATCGCCGGGTTCCAGCCATCCGCCGCGGAACCATCGGCTTGGGTCCGCCGCTTTGCGCCGCTGATCGCGCCGGGCGGACGCGTCCTCGACCTCGCCGCCGGCGGCGGGCGGCACAGCAATTTCCTGCGCGCCTTGGGCCACCGGGTCGTCGCCGCCGACCGCGACACGAGCCGGCTCGGCGCGCTCGCAGGGGATGGCTGCGCGATCGTCACGATCGACCTCGAGGACGGGCAACCCTGGGCGCTCGGCAATGATTTCAATGGGATCGTCGTGACGAACTACCTCCATCGCCCGCTCTTCCGGTCCCTGGTCGCGGCGCTGGCGCCGGGCGGCATCCTCATCTACGAAACCTTCGCCGCCGGGAATGAGTGCTTCGGCAAGCCGAGCAATCCCGACTTCTTGCTTCGCCCAGGCGAGCTTCTCGCCGCCTTCGGGACGGCGCTCACGATCATCGCCTTCGAAGAGGGCATCGTCGAGGCGCCGAAGCCGGCCGTCGTTCAGCGGATCGCCGCGGTCAAAGCCCCCGGTCCGTCCCCGCTCCCGAGCTGACCCTACTCGGCTGCGAGGATTCGTGGCAGCTTCGGCGGGGCAAAGCTTCGGTCGTGGCGGAGAGCCGACACCATCCGGCGCGCTTCGGCGATCCTCGCGGGATCGATCTCGGCGGTGACGAAGCCGACCTCCTCGCCGGCATCGGCCAGCACCTCGCCCCATGGGTCGATGATGAGCGAGTGCCCATAGGTGCGTCGCCCCTCCGCGTGCTCGCCCCATTGCGCCGGAGCGAAGACGAAGCAGGCGTTCTCGATCGCCCTTGCCCGCTGCAGCACATGCCAATGCGCGCGACCGGTCGGCACGGTGAAGGCCGACGGGATCGAGAGAAAATCGGCGCCGGCCTGGGCAAGCGCGCGATAGAGGTAGGGAAAGCGCAAATCGTAGCACACCGTCATGCCGAGGATGCCCCAGGGCAGCTCGGCCAGGACCGCCGTCTCGCCCGGACGGTAAAGCGCCGATTCGCGGTAGCTCTCGCCGTTCTTGAGATCGACGTCAAACATGTGGATCTTGTCGTAGCGCGCGGCGATGGCGCCGTCCGGCGCGATGAGGAATGACCGGTTGGCGAGGCGATCGGCGGCGAGCTTGATCGCGAGCGAACCGACGAGGAGCCAGGCCCCCGTCTGCGTTGCCAGTTCGCGGAACGCCGCAAGCGCCGGATTTTCGGCCTCGTCCTTGGCCTTCGCGAGGTGCAGCTCGCGCTTCGGCTCGAACATGCCGGTCACTTCCGGCGTCAGGATGAACTCGGCGCCCTTGTCGCGCGCCTGGCGGACGAGATCGCTCGTCGCCGCTATGTTCGGCGCGAAATCGCGCGCGGCAGTGATCTGGACGCAGCCGACGGTGAATTTGCGGTTCATGGGGAAACTCCCAGCTTGGCATCGAGCAGTCCGGCGCGATCGAGCGCGACGAGCTCGTCCGAGCCGCCGATATACTCGCCGTCGATGAAGATCTGCGGCACCGTCGAGCGTCCGCCGGCTCGTCGGACCATCTCCGCGCGCTTCTCCGTCTCGGCGTCGACATCGATGTCGGTGAAGCTCACGCCCTTCTTCTGCAAAAGACCCCGCGCCCGCGCGCAATAAGGGCAGAACATCGTCGTGTACATCTCGACCTTGACCATAAACCGCCACCTCGCCTTTTCCGGCAAAGATAGCGGCGCCGCGCGCGATTTGCGAGGGAGACAATTCATTGGGCTCCGCCCCGGACGACGCGCGCCAAGGTCAGGACATCGATCCGCGCGGCCCCGGCGCGGCGCAGCACCCGGGCGCATTCGGCCGCCGTGGCCCCGGTCGTGAAGACATCGTCGATCAGCACCAGACG
>JBGPOZ010000082.1:0-17545 GCA_041488295.1 Allostellaceae bacterium | reverse complement strand
GCCGCTTCCCGCTGCTCTCGGTCGTGACGATGCGCGGGCAATGGGGCGAGTTCAACCCGTGGCAGGTGCCGATGGGGCAGAATGGCGGCGAGACGCTGCACCTCGCCGGGACCACCAGCTATCCGGTCGACGAACCGGACCGCATCGGCGAGACGGTCGAGGCGGCGGCGCGCCTTGCCTTCGAGGGCGGTCTCTCGGTCGCCGTCCTGATTGCGCAGCGCATCATCGGCACCAAGACATTCGGGAAGCCCGGTGATGAGTGAAACGAGCGAGCATTTCCCGCTGCGCCGCAGGGCCGTCGTCGCGGCACTGCTGAAGGAGCGTGGCGACATGCTGGTCGTCGCCGGCCTCGGCTCGGCGGCATGGGACGTGACGGCGGCGGGCGATCATCCGCTCAACTTCCCGATGTGGGGGGCGATGGGCGGCGCCGTCGCGTTCGCCCTCGGCCTCGCTCTGGCGCAGCCCGCGCGGCGCACCCTCGTCCTCAGCGGCGACGGCGATCTTCTGATGGGGCTCGGCACCCTCGCCACGGTCGCGGTGCAGCGGCCGGCCAATCTCGCGATCGTCGCGCTCGACAATGAGCGCTATGGCGAGACCGGCATGCAGGAGACGGCGACGGCGTCGGGCGTCGATCTCGCCGGCATCGCCCGTGCCTGCGGATTTCCGGTGGCGGAAACGGTGCGCGACAAGCGAGAGCTCGCGGCGGCGGCTCTGAAGATAAGATCGGCGCCTGGCCCCGTCTTCTGCGCGATCAAGGTGCGCGCGGAAAAGCTTCCGCTGGTCCTGCCGCCGAAGGACGGAACTCTCCTGAAGCAGCGATTCCGTGAGGCGTTGCTTGGGAAAGGGGCGGGCTGACCGCATCTGAAAAAACCCTCTCCCGCATTTGCGGGAGAGGGAGCGAAGTGCACGTGGATCCCTACGACGCTTTCGCCACCACTGCGGCGGTTTGGCCGAAGAGGATCTTCTTCGCCTCCTCGGTCATGGTCGCCGGCGGGTTCGGGTTGATCTCCTTCGCCCGGTCATAGGCGCGCTTCGTCGCCGGGCGCTCGCGGATCGCCTCGAACCAGCGCTTCAGATGCGGGAAGTCGTTGATGTTCTGACCCTGCCGCTCATAGGGGACGATCCAGGGATACGACGCCATGTCGGCGATCGAATATTCGCCGGCGACGAATTCGTGGTCGGCAAGGCGCTGGTCGAGGACGCCGTAGAGGCGGTTCGTCTCCTTGACGTAGCGGTCGATGGCATAAGGGATCTTCTCCGGCGCGTAATTGCTGAAATGATGGTTCTGCCCGGCCATCGGCCCGAGCCCGCCCATCTGCCAGAACAGCCATTCGAGCGCGGCCGCGCGGCCATGCACGGTCCTAGGAATGAACTTTCCGGTCTTGTCGGCGAGGTAAAGCAGGATCGCGCCCGATTCGAACAGCGAGACCGGCTTTCCGCCGCCCGCCGGCTTGTGGTCGACCATGGCCGGAATGCGGTTGTTGGGTGCCACCTTGAGGAAATCCGACCGGAACTGCTCGCCCTTGCCGATATTGATCGGAATAAGGCGGTACTCGAGCCCCGTTTCCTCCAGGAACATCGTCACCTTGTGCCCGTTCGGCGTCGTCCAATAGTAGAGATCGATCATCGGGTCCTTCCCCTCCATGCTGCGACAAGGTCTCGTTCAGGTTGCCGCGATGCTAGCGCAATCGGCGCCGCCCGCCACTCACGCTATCGTGCATCGCTGTCTTGCGCTCCAAGCAGGTCAGGACCCGACGCGCAGGGTGGAGGCGAGGCCGCGCAGCAGGGCGATGACGCTGAGCGCGGTGATCTTGCCGGTGCGCGGGTTCTCGACCGAGGGCACGCCGGCGATCGTCATGGTGAAGCGCGCCGCCTCGGCCTCGACCTCGATCGTGTGCGTGTTGCGCTCGAGCGCCGGGTCCGCCCAGATCTCGAGCGTCGTTGCATCGGCGCCGATGCCGGCAAGGCTGAGCGCGGCGGCGACGTTGACATTGGCGGGAAAGCCGCGCGCGCCCTCGCGCGCCGTCCCGGCGAAGACGCGGAGCGGTGCCGTCAGCCCCTCCAGCGAAATGTTGTTGGCGACGAGATAGGGGGCGCCGGCGAGGCCCCTGGGCGGCTTTTTCGACACCATCTTGACGCTGTGGATCTTGCCTTCGGCGGCGGCTCTAACGGCATCGAGGCCGAGCAGCGCCCCGGTCGGCACCAGGATGCGTGCGCCGGTCTGCCGCGCCTGCGCAATCAACGCCTCATGCTCCAGCAGTGCCCCGACGCTGAGCGGCACGAAGATCTTGCCGGCCGCGATGACCGGCGCGGCGATTTCGGAGAAGCGCGCCGAGGGCAGGCATTCGACGACGACGTCCGCGCGCCGCGCGAGCTCGGCGAGCGGCACGATGTCGGCAGCAACGGCGCGCTCGGCGAGAAATGCCTGCGCCTTCGCCTCGTCACGGACGGCGACGGCTTCGAGGCGCAGCCCGGGAATGCCCGCCGCGAGCGCGACGGCGACCTTGCGGCCGATTGCGCCCAGCCCGGCGATGCCGATCCCGAGTGTCTTCTCCGCTTGCGCCGCCACCCTTGTCTCCCTCGCCCCTCGGACCGGGCCGCACATTGCGTCCCCGGGCCGAGCGAGGCAAGCCGCACGTCGAGAATCGCGGTCGTACGACCTAGATCTGTGACAAAGGTCACACTTCCCTGTGACGGCGATCACGGCACGAAGATACAACTGTAGCGATAATCCCGCCCGTTCATGACAAAAGCATCGCGGCTCGGAGGGTGGTTCGTGGCGAAAGTGCTTGTGATCGACGACGATTTGGCCTACCGCGAATACCTTGAGCGGGTGCTGACGCATGCCGGCCATGTCGTCGAGACTGAGGCCAACGGCGCCCGTATCCTCCGGATCGTTGCGGCCGAGCGCTTCGATGCGATCATCACCGACCTCTATATGCCGGAATGTGACGGGATCGAAACGATCGGCCGTTTGCGCAGCGTTCTTCCGAATATCCCGATCATCGGCATGACCGGGAGCACCGGAGCCGAGGACGATCCTTGCAGCCGGGCGATGCGGATGTTCGGCGCCGTCGCCGTCCTCGAAAAGCCCTTGGATCGCGAGCGCCTGCTCGCGGTCCTGGACAAGGCGATCGCCGAGGCGAGCGACGCGCGGGAGAAGCGCCCGGTGCGGCGGAAATCGAAGCCGCCGATCCGCGCCGCCTGACCGAACGCGGTCCCGGCTCGACGGCCAAAGGTAAGGATCACCACCAAGCCACAAAGACACCAAGGCACCCGGGATTTCAGTCGGCACGATCGCCTATTCCGGTGATTTTCGGCGGCACGCGCCGTTCAAAGGCTGCCGTGTCTTTGTCGTTTCTCTTGCGGCAGTCAGGTTGCGCGCGCTATCAGGGCACCCGACCGTGACGAGGTGCGTGATGGCGTTGGATCCGCAGGCGAAAGACGTGCTCGATTTCGTGGCGCAAGCGGGGCGGCCGGGATATCACACGATGACCGCGCCCGAAGCGCGGCAGGTTTATCGCGAGACGCGCGCGCTGTTTCAGGAGAAGGGGCCTGAGGTGGCCGCGGCCGTCGACCGCACCATCGCGGGTCCGGGCGGACCCATCCGGCTGCGCCTCTACCGCGCGCTCGGCAGCCGTGACGGAGAGGCCCTGCCGGTGCTGGCGTATTTCCACGGCGGCGGCTGGACCTTCGGCGATCTCGACACGCATGACGCGATCTGCCGCATGCTCGCCAACGACGCGCGCTGCGCCGTCGTCTCGGTCGATTACCGCATGGGGCCAGAGCACAAATTCCCGGCCGCGATCGAGGATTGCTGGGCGGCATTGCGTTGGCTCCTCGCCGAGGGTGCCGGTCACGGCTTCGACCCGCGCCGGGTTGCGGTCGGCGGCGACAGCGCCGGCGGCAATCTCGCGGCGGTGCTGGCGCTGATGGCGCGCGATGCCGGCGAGCGCCTCGCCTTCCAGCTTCTGATCTATCCGGCGACCGACTTTGCCTGCGATGCCCCCTCGCACAGCCTCTTCGCCGAGGGCCATCTCCTGACGCGCGATGCCATTTCCTGGTTCACGACGAACTACCTTCGGGACGCGGCCGACATCGCCGATTGGCGCGCCTCGCCGCTCCGCGCGCGTGACCTTTCAGGCGTGGCGCCCGCCCTCGTCGTCACCGCCGGCTTCGATCCCCTGCGCGACGAGGGCAAGGCCTACGCCGATCGCCTCGCTGCCTCGGGCGTCGCCACGCGTTACGCCTGCTATGACGGCATGATCCATGGTTTCTTCGGGATGAGCAAAGTGATCGACGCGACCCGCCGCGCCATCGCCGACGCCGGAGCGGCGCTGGCGGCGGCGTTCGCTGGCGCGACGCGCTCGCCGGGGTAGCGCCCAGTCCGGTTGCGCTCCGGGCGGCGGAACCCTATGTTCCAGCCGTCCCCGACAGAGCGCCCGATGACCGATCTCCAGCACATCCGCAACTTCGCCATCATCGCCCATATCGACCATGGCAAATCGACCCTTGCCGACCGCCTCATCCAGGCTTGCGGCGGGCTCGAGCAGCGCGAGATGCGCGAGCAGGTGCTCGACAACATGGAGATCGAGCGCGAGCGCGGCATCACCATCAAGGCGCAGACCGTGCGCCTCACCTACAAGGCGAAGAACGGCCAAACCTATGAGCTGAACCTCATGGACACGCCGGGCCACGTCGATTTCGCCTATGAGGTGAGCCGGTCCCTGGCGGCCTGCGAAGGCTCGCTCCTCATCGTCGATGCGAGCCAAGGCGTCGAGGCGCAGACCCTCGCCAATGTCTATCAGGCGATCGAGGCCAATCACGAGATCGTCCCCGTCCTCAACAAGATCGACCTGCCCGCCGCCGAGCCCGAGCGCGTCCGGGCGCAGATCGAAGAGGTGATCGGCCTCGATGCCTCGAACGCCGTCATGATCTCGGCGAAGACCGGGCTCAACATCGATCAGGTGCTGGAAGCCCTGGTCGAGCGCCTGCCGCCGCCCAAGGGCGACGCCAAGGCGCCGTTGAAGGCGCTCCTCGTCGATAGCTGGTACGATCAATATCTCGGCGTCGTCATCCTGGTGCGCGTCAAGGACGGGGTCCTGCGCCCCGGCATGAAGATTCGCCTCATGGCGACCGGCGCCAGCCACCCGGTCGAGCGGACCGGCATATTCACGCCGAAGGGTGTGCCGATCGCCGAGCTCGGCCCCGGCGAGGTCGGCTTCATCACCGCCGGCATCAAGACCGTGGCCGATTGCCGGATCGGCGACACCATCACCGAGGAGCGGCGTCCGGCGGCGGAGCCGCTGCCCGGCTTCAAGCCGGTGCAATCGGTGGTCTTCTGCGGGCTTTTCCCGACCGACGCCGCCGATTTCGAGCGGCTGCGCGACAGCCTCTCGAAGCTCCGCCTCAACGATGCCAGCTTCGAATACGAGCCGGAGACCTCGGCGGCCTTGGGATTCGGCTTCCGCTGCGGCTTTTTGGGCCTCCTCCATCTCGAGATCATCCAGGAGCGTCTCGAGCGCGAGTTCGATCTCGACCTCATCACGACGGCGCCCTCGGTCGTCTACAAGATCCATCTGACCAACGGCGAGACGATGCTGCTGCACAATCCGGCCGACATGCCGGACCCGGTGCGCATCCAACATATCGAGGAGCCGTGGATCAAGGCGACGATCCTGGTGCCGGACGAATATCTCGGCCCGGTCCTCACCCTGTGCCAGGACCGGCGCGGCGTGCAGAAGGACCTGACTTACGCCGGCAACCGCGCGATGTTGATCTATCGTCTGCCCTTGAACGAGGTCGTCTTCGATTTCTACGACCGCCTCAAATCGATCAGCCGCGGCTATGCCAGCTTCGATTATCAGATCGACGGCTACGCCGAGGGCGATCTCGTCCTCATGAACATCCTCGTCAATTCGGAGCCGGTCGACGCGCTCGCCCTCATCGTCCATCGCGGCGCCGCCGAGAAGCGCGGCCGGGCCCTCTGCGAGCGCCTCAAGGATCTCATCCCGCGCCAGCTTTTCCAGATCGCGATCCAGGCGGCGATCGGCGGCCGCATCATCGCGCGCGAGACGGTGAAGGCGTACCGCAAGGACGTGCTCGCCAAATGCTATGGCGGCGACATCACGCGCAAGAGGAAACTCCTCGAGAAGCAGAAAGAGGGGCGCAAGCGCATGCGCCAGTTCGGCAAGGTCGAGATCCCGCAATCGGCGTTTCTGGCAGCGCTCAAGATGGGCGACGGCTGAGGAGGTTACTCGGGGCGCCAGCGCCGGCGTGCCCGATCGCGGCGCGGACGGCAGACGAGGATCAGCAGAGATCCTGCCACCATCAGGGTCGGAAACGCCCAGAACAACAGCAGCGGCTGCACGATCCAATCCCACAGCGCCGGGTGGATATGGCGCTGGATCGCCGGCTGAAGCAGCTGGAGGCTCCCGGGGTTGAGGTCGTACCAGAGCTTGCCGAACACGATCGGCGTGTCCGATTCCTTGTAGAACCACGCGAGGAGATCGCGGCCGAGGACGACGATTCCGCACAGGACCATCAGCCAGCCCACGAGACGCCCGAACACCATCGGTCGCGCTCCACCCCCATTGCGACGACGTATTTTAGCAGTGTCACGGTCGTCCGGACAACTCGACCGGAAATTGATAAGCCCGCCCTGGCGCCGCCGTTGCGCGGCGCTGCCGCCTCCGCTAGTCTCCGCGCCCTCGCCGGCGCCTGCGCGTGTTATTCTTGCGGCGCCCCGGGGGATGGGTGGCCGAGCGGTTGAAGGCGCACGCCTGGAAAGTGTGTAGACGGTGATGAATCGTCTCGCGGGTTCGAATCCCGCCCCATCCGCCAATTCTCGATTCGCTGCCGAATTAGCGCCGAACTGTCGGCGGGCTGCTACTCGGTTCGCGGTACCAATCGGCTCCGTTGCTTCCGGCGGTTCAGCAGATAGGAACTCGCAACCTGCTGCAGCAGAGCATCCTGGATCCTCCCGTAAATCATCGTGGTCGGTGCCCGCCCGGGAATCGGCCGCACGTCTGGTCCAGGCCAGATGAAGGCATTGGCTTCTGTCGTAACGATCCATGAGGGCGCGTCGTCAAGACCAATACGGCGCTTGACGTCTTGTGGGAATGGCACCGCATCGGCGGGGTCGATCGGCGGCGTGCGCGTGACGGCAAGGACCAGGACATTGACGGCGCCATCGATCTCCCTGACGGACAAAGCAAGTACGAGGGCGGGGCGATCCTTCCGGCCCTCCTCCTGCCCGCGCAAGTTTTCGTCCGCCCAAAGATAGGCGTAGCGAATGACCGACCCGCGTTCGGGTACGATGACGGTCAACGCTTAGAGATATCCGCAAGTGTTTCAATATCCGAGAGAAAATGTTCGGGCGTATCCGCCGCGAAGAATGCCTGCTGATCTCGCCGCTTTAGCCGTTCATACTCTTCGAGAGAAATGAGAACATTGCGTGCGCGTCCATTTTTCTTGATGACAACGACAGTTTGGGCGGCAAGGGCCGCATCGCAATAATACGAGAACCTGCGCACTAAGTCTCCAGCGGTTGCGACGATAATACGCTCTCCTACTCTCATAAAGCACCTCAGCTATGTGTGGCGGTCCATACAATATGTATAATATGTAAAATACGCAAAACAGTCAAGGGCCACACCAGAGACCGGCAATCGTTCCGCGCCTAGATGCGCCGCCGTGAAGTCAACAGGGTGGCATCGGCGGCCCCACCGGGATGCCGGTGGCTGTGATCAGACCGGATGCAAGATGCCGTCCGTCTCGAGAATGCGAAGCGCTTCGAAGAGCGTCACGTCGGTGTGGAGCCGCCACCATTTCCCCGTATGCCGCATCCAGTAGATGTCGAATCGGTCGCGGCCTATGCGGTCGATCCGGGCGAACGGCGCGTCGAACTCCTCGCCGCGATTGTGCTCCATGCCCGACCGGTAGCGCTGCATGAAGCGGTATCGTCCCGCCGCCCACGCGCCGTGGATGTCAATCACGTAATTCCATTCGGTCGGCCTTATCTGCGGCAGGAAGCGCGGCCTCAGGATGTCGCGAATGTCAGATCGGCGGCGCCGGAGTGTCCGGCAAGACGCATTTCGGCGGGTTGCCGGCCCCGACACGGACGCTCTCTTCGCTGCCGCCGGCGGCTCTCGTCCCGGGCGGGAAACCGCGTTCCTCGGCCCTTTGCGCGTGGTCGAGAAGCCACATTGCCCTCCAATCATCGACTCGCGGCGAGATCGACAGCGCTGCGGGTTGCGCGGGAACACGAAGGGCCTCTAGTCTACCTTGGCGATCAAGCCCAAGGCGGACCCATCCCATCATGCCAACATCCTCACGTGTCCCCGCTCCCCCGAATCTCGATGCCTTGAAGTGGCGGTGCATCGGTCCGTCGCGCGGCGGGCGCGTCGTCGCCGTCGCCGGCGATCCCTCCGATCCGATGGTGGCCTACTTCGGCGCCTGCGCCGGCGGCATCTGGAAGACGGTCGATGGCGGCGTCTATTGGCGCTGCGTCTCGGACGGTTTCATGGGGAGCGCCGCGGTCGGCGCCATCGCCGTCGCGCGCTCGGATTCGAACGTCGTCTATGCCGGCACCGGTGAGACCACCATCCGGCTCGACGTCTCCTATGGCGATGGCGTCTACAAATCGACCGATGCCGGCCGCACCTGGTCCCATGTCGGCTTGCGCCAGACGAAACATATCGGGCGCATCTGCATCGACCCGCGCAATCCCGACATCGTGTTCGTCGCGGCGCTGGGCGACATCTTCGGCCCCAATGAGGAGCGCGGGGTCTTCCGGACGCTGGATGGCGGCAAGACCTGGGAAAAGGTGCTCTATCGCAGCGCCGATGCGGGCGCGGTCGATCTGTCGATGGATCCCGGCAATCCCCGGATCATCTTCGCCACCTCTTGGGAGACCCGCCGCAACTTCTGGAACATCTCGAGCGGCGGGCCCGGCAGCGGCTTGTTCCGCTCCACCGATTGCGGCGACAGCTGGGAAGAGATCACCCGCGCGCCTGGCCTCCCCGACGGCCCGCTGGGCAAGCTCGGCGTCGCCGTGTCGCCCGCGCGGGCCGGCCGAGTCTGGGCGCTGGTCGAGGCGATGGGCGACAAGACCGGCCTCTACCGGTCCGACGATTGCGGCGCGCGCTGGATCCAGGTCTCGTCGAACCGGGACCTCATGCACCGACCCTGGTACTACACCCACGTCTTCGCCGATACCCGCGACCCCGAGACGGTCTACGTCACGAATCTGGGGATGTGGAAATCGACCGACGGCGGCGCAAGCTTCTCCGAGATCAACACGCCGCACGGCGACAACCATGATTTGTGGATCGACCCGGTCAATCCGAACCGGATGGTCGAAGGCAATGACGGGGGCGCCTGCGTCACGTTTAACGGCGGCTTCACCTGGTCATCGATCTACAACCAGAAGACGGCCCAGTTCTATCGCATCGACGTCGATGACCAGTATCCCTATCGCGTCTACGGCACGCAGCAGGACAACACCTCGATCGCGGTTCCGTCGGCGACCGTCTGGGGCGCGATCACGCTCGGCGACTGCACCTATCCCGGCACCGGCGAGAGCGGCTTCATCGCCGTCCATCCGCGGGATCCCAACATCGTCTATTGCGGCGCCATCGGCTCCAGCCCTGGCGGCGCCGGGGCGCTGCAGCGCTACGACTACCGCACCGGGCAGATCCAGCTCGTCAATGTCTGGCCCGAGGAGTCGACCGGCATCGCGCCCAAAGATCTCCGATACCGCTTCGCCTGGACCTTCCCGATCGTTTTCTCGCCGCATGACAGCGACGTGCTCTATGCCGGCGGCAACCACGTCTTCCGCACGCGCGATGAAGGCATGAGCTGGGAGGAGATCTCGCCCGATCTCAGCCTCAACGACGTGACGCGCCAAGGCCACTCCGGCGGCGACATCACCCACGAAAGCGCCGGTGCCGAAGTCCATGCCAGCTGCGCCAGCGTCGTCGAATCGGTCCATCGCAAGGGCGAGATCTGGGCCGCGACCGATGACGGCCTCGTGCATGTGACCCGCGATGACGGCGCCTCCTGGCGGAACGTGACGCCGCCCGGCATGCCGGCGCTGGCCTATGTCGGCTGCATCGAGCTGTCGCCGCATGATCCGGACACGATCTACGTGGCGGCCACCCGCTACAAGCTTCAGGACTACGAGCCCTATCTCTTCCGCAGCACGGATTCGGGCCGAACCTGGCAGAGGGTCAACGGCGATTTCCCGTCCGGCGAGATCACCCGCGTGGTGCGCGCCGATCCGGTGCGGCAAGGCTTGCTGTTCGTCGGCACCGAGACGGGCGTCTTCTTCAGCCTCGATGACGGGCAGAGCTGGGCGCGGCTTCCGGGCGGCCTGCCGGTGGTCCCGGTCTACGACCTCAAGATCAAGGGTGCCGATCTGGTCGCCGGCACGCATGGCCGGTCGTTCTGGATCCTCGACGACATCTCGCCGCTGCGGGCGCTGGCCGACGGCAACACCGGAACGCGCCTCATCCCGCCGCGAACCACGTTCCGCAGCCGGATGCGTTTCGGCGCGCTCGGAAACGTCAAGCACGACGTTTCCTTCGCGCTCGTCTTCGGCATCGGCGGGGGTATCGCCACTGTCGAACGGCCGGACGGCACGAAAATCCGCGAGCATCTCGACGTCGGCGAGAACCCGCCGATCGGCGCCATCGTCTATTACTGGCTGGGCGCCGACGCATCGGGTCCGGTCGCCCTCACGTTCCGCGATGCCGCCGGCACTCCGATCGCGACGATGCGCAGCGACGATACGTCCCTCTCGGCGGAGCGGCGGCCCGGGACACGACAGGGGCTCAACCGCTATGTCTGGGACATGCGTCATCCGGGACCCGTCAAGATCGACGCGTCGCTCGCCCTGCTGAAGGTGAAGCCGCTCGCTGCCGAGCCCGATGCGCAGTCGGGTCCTCTAACAGTGCCGGGCGACTACCGTGTGGAGCTGACAGTCGGATCGATCGCCGCGGCTGCGGATTTCTCGATCGTGAAGGACCCGCGCCTCGCGACGCCGCCGGAGGCCCATGCGCGTCAATTCGCCTTGCTGCAGGAGCTGACCCAATCGCTCTCGTTGCTGAACGAGGCGGTCAACCGCATCCGGCGCGTCAAACACCAGCTCGGCACGCTCGCCGAGGCCGTGCGCAAATCTCATCCCGCCCTCGCCGACAAGGCGAACGCGGCCGTGGCGAGCCTGCTCGAGATCGAGAGCGTTCTGGTCGATGTCCACCGGCAGTCGCCGCGCGACGTGCTGCGCCACCCCGCGGGGTTGGACGACACGCTGATCGACCTCATCAACACGGTCGCCATGTCGGATACGTCGCCGACCGCGCCGGCCGATGCCGTCTCGCGTGAGCTCATGACGAGCGTCGCCGGCGAGATCGCGAAGCTGGACGCGCTGCTGGCCGGAGAGGTCGCTGCGATCAACGACATGGCACGCGAACATCGCGTTGCGCACATAACGGGCTGACTTGACACCTGGGCAGAGTTCGAGGACCACTTGTTCTTGGCGTCGTTGAATGAAGGGAGACTTGCTGTGGATTTCATCGAGCAATGGTTCGGAATTGCACCTGATGGCGGGGACGGCTCGCTCGAGGTGCTGTGGATCGGCGCGATCGTCCTCGTCGCCGCCGCCTTTGTGTTCCGCCGGCGCATCGCGGCCCGGCTGCTCTCGCGGACGACCAGCCCGCGCTGAGTCTCGGCGCAACGATGCGTCGTGGCGCCGCCGCCGCGCCAGTTCAGCGTTGCGGGGAAGGCAGCGCCTTGCCGAGGCGCTGGAGAAATCCGTCGATCGCCGCGGGGTCGGTCCAGCACAGCACCGCGACGAGATCGTTGACGGGGTCGATCCAGACCAGATTGCCGCCGGAGCCACTCGCGGCGTAGCCCTCGGCCGGCGCGTTCGGGTAGAGGCGTTGCCCGGTGTTGAGCGCCCACATGAACCCGTATTGCGGGTTCAGCTTGGTCGGCGTCGTCGAGTGCGCGACCCAGGATTCGGCGATGATCTGCCGGTCGCCCCATCGTCCGCGCCGCAGCATGAGAAGGCCGAGCCGCGCGTGGTCGCGCGCATGCATGAAGACGCCGCCGCCCCAATGACCGCCGCCGGCGACGGATTCCATGCGTTCCCCGTCGATCTCGACCGTGGAGTTGCGATAGCCGTGCCACTCCCACGCGGTCGAGGCGCCGATCGGCGCCGTCACCGCCTCGCGGAAGATCTCGGGCAGCGGGCGGCGAAACCGCCGAAGCAGGGCGAGGGCGAGGCGATTGACGCGGACGTCATTATATTCCCAGTACGTTCCCGGCTCGCGCAATTCGCGCGGCGTCCCCTTCTTCGCGCTCCCTTCATCGCCGAGGTCGCGGTTGCGGTCGATGAGATCGGGCTTGTCCCACAGCGTCCCTTCCCACTCCGAGGTGTGCTCGAGGAACTGGCGCCAGGTGACCTTGGCATTGTGCGGCGAGGCGAAGCCGCCATCATCGACCAGCTTACCCACTGGCTCGTCGAGATCGCCGACGAGGCCGCGCTCGACGGCGATCCCGGCAAGAAGGCTGAGATAGCATTTGGCGATGCTGAAGCTCATATCGGCCCGGCTCGTGTCGCCCCATTCGGCGACGATGAGGCCGCGATGCAGGACGAGCCCGTTCGGCCCGCCGCGCGGCCGCACTTCGCCGATGATCTCGTTCCATGGCGGCGGCTCGGAAAAGCCGCGAATGATCTCGCTCTCGATGTCGCGCGACCACGTGGTCACGTGGGATGACGCATAGGAAACGGCGGCCGCGAGGGCCGCGGGATCGAGGCCAGTCTCGCCCTTCTCGGCGCGTCGCCACGCGCCGCCATGCGGCGGCGGGACATAGGGTTTCTCGGATCCGAGCGACATGCGCAGTGTGGCCGTGGTGATCTGAATCGGCTGGCGACTCTGTCAACTCTGGTCCAATCCGTTGCCGCCGGCAAGCCGGTCCGAGCAGCTCAGCCATCGCGTCACGCGCGCTTTGAGGTACCCTATGCCCGGAACGCCGGGCTCGCGTGGGGCTTGCTCGGAGGCCTTCTGGAGGGGATGAGATGACGTCAGGCTCCGCATCCGATGCGAGGATCGGCAAGTGGGCGCTCGGCCATCGCGAGGTCGCGCCCTTCGGCGAGGCCGAGTTCGAGGATCGGGTCGAACGCGCGCGAATCCTCATGACCGAGCTCGAGCTCGATGGCATCATGGTGACGTCCGAGCCCAATCTCGAATACCTCTCCGGCTTTGTCACGCAATTCGCCTGGGCGAGCCCGACGAGGCCCTGGTACTTCGTGCTGCCGCGCGAGGGCGACGCCGTCGCGATCATCCCCGAAATCGGCCTCACCAACTGGCTCGAGACCTCGTGGTGCTCCAACGTCCTGACGTGGCCTTCTCCGACGCCAGAGAATGAAGGGCTGGACCTCCTCGGTGCCGCGATCGAGGGGGTCAAGCGCCGCTTCGGCCGCTTTGGGCTCGAACTCGGTCCGGAGACGCGGCTCGGGATGGCGCCGGGCGATCTGCTGCGCGTAGAGGCGGCGATGCCCTTCGCGATGGCGGATGGCGCGGCGGTGATGCGTGAGCTGCGCTTCGTCAAGTCGCCGGCAGAAATCGCGCACCATCGGCACATCTGCACCATTGCCTGCGATGCGTTCGATCATCTCCCCGATCTCGTGCGCATCGGCGACAGCGAGAAAGAGATCTGCCGCAAATTCGCCGCCGATCTCTTGCTGCGCGGCGCGGACAAGGTGCCGTACACCTCGATCGGGACCGGTCCCGGCGGCTACGCCAGCATCATTCAGGGACCGACCGATCGGCGCCTTGCGAAGGGTGACATCCTTCTCATCGATACCGGCGCCAAATATGCCGGATATTTCTGCGACTTCGACCGCAACGTCGCGATTGGCGACCCGCCGGACGACGCAAAGCGCATCCATGAGCTCTTGTGGCTGGCGACCGAGGCCGGGATCGCCGCCGCGCTGCCAGGGAACACGGCGGCCGACGTCTTCTTCGCCCAGGCCAAGGTGCTCGAGGATGCAGGCATCGTTCTCGGCAATGTCGGCCGCTTCGGCCACGGACTCGGCAAGGTCATGACCGAACATCCCTCGAACAAGCCGATCGATCGAACGATCCTGAAGCCGGGGACGGTCCTGACGATCGAGCCGTCGGCGATGTACGGCGCCGACAAGATTCTGGTGCATGAGGAGAACCTCGTCGTCACCGAAGAGCGGCCGCTCCTGCTGACGCGCCGCGCGCCGCGCGAGATGGCGGTGACGACAGGGTAGGACGCTACCGACCGCCGTCGCGCCCACGAAACCGGGGGTCAGCCGGATGACGAGCCATTGCGCGTGGTCGAAAAACCACGTCACCTTCCAATTCTCGATCTGTCGGGCGAGATGGACAGCGCTATGGATTCAACGAGGCGTCGTGCTTCGGAGCCGGACCATGATACGACGGCCACACGATGGTCAGAGCGTCTTGGCAAGCCGATGTATGCGATGGCTATCGGGACGGATCGTTTCAGACTCTCGATCATCTTCCACGGCGCCAGAACGAGGAAACTTCTCCGACGACGGTTCGACGGTTCGACAAGAAAGCGTTGCTGATGGAGCGCGGCGACGGCCGAATTTCTAGTTTCGCTTCGGGGTGCGGCCGGGTCGGGCGCCCGCGTCGCCGGTTCGGCCGGAACGTCGTTCCGCCTATCGGGGTGCTAAACGGCGCGCAGCTTCAACCCTGCGAGCGCGGCGACCGCGAGGATCGCCACGTCGAGCAATGAGACGCCGATCGCCGCCGGCGAAATCGACTCGCCATCGCCGCGAACCGCCAGATTCCAGATCGTTCCGCTGACGACGCCGATTGCGGCGTAGAAGTGGACGAAGCCGAAGCCGCTTCGGCGCACCTCGATCCGTCTGAGAAAATCGCAAAATCCGAACGCCGCCGCGGCCACGCCCCCGAGTGCGGCGGTCCGGGCCAGAACGAGCGAGCAGCCGGTCCAGAATGCGCCGCCGGAGATGGCGAAGGCGAGATCCGAGATCAGCGTCCCCAGCACGGCGACGATCGGAATCGGCACGATGACCGGATGCCAAAAGCGCCGGCTTGGCGAGCGGCTCAAGCGGATCTCGATTTCAGGGGCCCCGACGAGGCCAACACTTTGCGAAGCCGCCGCGCAAGCTCCTCGCGGCGATAGGGCTTGCTGAGCAGTTCAATGCCCGCGTCGAGGCGCCCGTCATGCACGACTGAATCTTGCGTATAGCCGGACGTGAACAGGATTCGGACATCCGGCTGCAGCTCGTGCGCCCGCGCGGCGAGTTGCCGCGCCGTGATCGATCCCGGCATGACGACGTCGGTGAACAAGAGGGCCACCGGTCGCGCGGCAAGAACGCGAAGGGCTTCTTCGGGTCCCGCCGATTCCACCACGGAATAACCGAGCCCGCCGACCAGCGCGGCGACCGAGGCCCGCACGTCGTGATCATCCTCGACGATCAGGACGGTTTCGCCGGCGCCGAGCGGCACGTCCTCGGCATGCTCCTGGCTGGTCGGGCCGCCATCGCCCGTCGCCTTCGGAAGATAGAGCTTGACCGTCGTGCCCTCACCCATCTCGCTGTAGACCTTGAGATGTCCGCCGGATTGTTTGACGAACCCGAAAACTTGGCTCAGCCCGAGGCCGGTTCCCTGGCCTTCGGGCTTCGTCGTGAAAAAAGGCTCGAAGGCATGCTCCATGACGTCTTGCGACATACCATGACCCGTGTCGGTGACGGCGATCATCACATAGGCGCCTGGCGTCACATCCGGCTCCGTCGCCGCGTAGTCGTCGTCGAGGTGGGCATTGCTCACCTCGAGCGTCAGCTTGCCGCCGTCCGGCATGGCGTCGCGTGAATTGACGGCAAGGTTCAAGAGAGCGCTCTCGAGTTGCGCTCCATCGCAATAAACGGGCCATAGGCCGCCCGTCCGGAGCGTTTCGACCTCTATGCGCTCGCCGAGCACGCGATCCAGCAATCCCGAGATTTGCGCCAACAGGCGACCGACGTTGATCGGTTTTGGTTCGAGAGGCTGGCGACGCGCAAAGGCAAGGAGCTGCCGCGTCAACGAGCCCGCTCGCTCCGCGCCCTTCATCGCTGCGTCCAATGCCTGCTTCAGAGGCGCGTCGTCCCGGGCCATGCTTGCGGCGCGTTCCAGACTGCCGTAGATGACCGTCAGGTGATTGTTGAAGTCGTGTGCAACACCGCCCGTGAGCTTGCCGACGGCTTCCATCTTCTGAGCCTGGCGGAGCCGCTCCTCCATCTCGCGCCGTTGGCTGATGTCCCGGGTGATCTCCGCGAAGCCGATGAGAGTGCCCGACTGATCATGGATCTGATCGATGACGACATTCGCCCAGAACAGCGATCCGTCCTTGCGCATGCGCAAGGCTTCTCTCTCGAAACGCCCTTTGTGCGTCGCTTCGTCCAGTGCTTTCGCCGGCTCGCCACGGTCGAGGTCTTCGGGGCGGTAGAATCTCGAGAAGTGCCGTCCGACCGCTTCATCGGCTCGATATCCCGTGATGCGCTCGGCAGCCTTGTTCCAATCAATGACGATCCCGTTGAGATCCAACGAGTAGATGGCGTAGTCGGTGACGCTGTTGACCAGCAGTCTGAATCGCTGCTCACTCTCCTTCAGCGCTTCGGCGACCCGTTGGCGCTGCTGAACCTCGGTCGTCAAAGCCGTGCTCACTTGGCGATATTGAGAGGGAGAGGGGAGCGCAAGTGCCCGCGGCATCAGGTTCACCAATGCAAGGGCGGTTGCCGCGGAGACGATTGCCGTTGCCAGCTTGATCGCACCCTGCATGCCGTAATCGGGATGCCACAGCGTCCAAATCTCAAACCAGTGAGTCGTGCCGCAAGCAAGAATGAATGCGGCAAACATCCAGAAGATCCATCCGAAGGCGATGTCATGGCGTTTCAAGACGAAATAGGTGAGCGATATCGGGATCGCATAGTACGAGAGGCCGATCGTGGTGTCTGAAACGACGTGGAGCAGGACAAGGTCCGGTCGCCAGAGCAGGCAAACTCCGTGCGGGGTCAGGTCGGCGGAGCTGAAGATTTGCTGTAACGTCTCCATTCGATTCCCCTGTGCGTCTGCCGACAACTTCGGAGCGGCAGGTTTCAGCTCACCAGACGAAATCCGCTGACAATTTGGCTCGGCTAGAAATTCGAAGGTCGTGACTCGCTCGTTCGTCAAAATATCTTCCCGATGCAAGGGTCCGCAACGAGCGATTTGGAGTTGGGCCGCAACCGCTCATGACAGGGTCAGATGAAAGCGAATGAGACGACCCCGACACTCGGCATCCGGCGGGCCCGGCGCGAGGATGTCCCGGCGATCGTCCGGCTTCTCGCCGACGATCCGCTCGGCGGCACGCGCGAGGAGGCTTCCGATCCGTTGCCGCAGGCCTATTGGGACGCCTTCGACGCGATGACGGAGCAGGGCGGGAACTTGCTCATCGTTGCCGAAGAGGACGGTGTCGTCGTCGGCTGCCTGCAACTCACCTTCAT
>JBGPOZ010000081.1:0-17648 GCA_041488295.1 Allostellaceae bacterium | reverse complement strand
GCGCTCGCGCGCATGTCAAGGCGCGGCACCACCGGAGCGCCGCATGGCTCGCCTGCTTCGAGCGGGTAACCCGGCATGGAAAAGGATCGCCCTCTCCCCGTATTGCGGGAAGAAGGCGACTTCAGGGCGGAATTCGGGAGAGGCTACTCGGCGGCTGCGGCGCGGCGGGTCAGATTGCCCAGGACCTCGCGAGGATCGGCGCGGTCGCGGTAGTCGACATCGGTATTGGCGTAAAGGATGACGCCGTCGCTGCCGATGACATAGGTTGCCGAGACCGGGAGTGCCCATTCATTCGGCGTCCCGTTCTTGCCGGGAATATCGAGCCCGAAGCCGTGATAGACGCCGCGCAGCTCGTCGGTGAATTCATAGACAAGGCGAAAGGCGCGCCCGACTTTCTGACCCTCATCGCTCAGCACCTCGAAGGTGAGCGCGTTCTTCTCGGCGGTCGAGAGCGTGTCGTCGGGTTTCTCGGGGCTGATCGCAACCAGCGACGCGCCCGCCGCGGCGATCTCCGGCAGGATCTCCTGATAGGCCTTGAGCTCCATGTTGCAATAGGGGCACCAGCCGCCGCGATAGAAGGTGACGATGACCGGCCCCTGCTCGAGCAAGCGCGCGACATCGACGGTGGCGCCGCGCGCATTCTTCAAGACGATCGCCGGTGCGCGGTCGCCCGCCTTCAGCATCGCCTTGGCGACCTCGCCGTGACGCAATTGCTCGATATGGCGTTCCATCGCCGCCTTGCGCTCGGCCGGGACGCGCTGATGCCAGCCGATCCTGTATTCGGCGAGTTGCTGCTTCAGAGACATTGTTACATTCCCTCAGATGCCAGCCGAGTCGTCGCCGAAATCTAAACGGCAATCCCGCGTCGGCGCGATCACGGCCTTACGCATCCCATCACGATCGCGTGAATCGCTCGCTCGCCGACGATCCAAGAGCAACACCGAGGCGCGACGTCTATTCCGATGCGGCGTCGCCGGCGGTCGGCTTTGGCGCCGCGCCGCGCTCGATCTGTACGACGACGCCGTTTCCAAGCCGGCCGAAGGCTTGTGGATCGACCGTCTCGGGCGTGCGACGCATGATCTTCCCCGAGAGCCCGCCGGCGATCAGCGTCTGTTCGACGACCTGCATGCGTTGCTCGGACAAATCCCGCTCGTTGCCGTCGGCCCTGACATAGCCCTTGATCGCGATTTCGCGCGGATTGCCGCGCCCGGCTTCGTGCACGGCCCGGGCGAGAGCCGCCTTACCCTCGGGCAAGAGGCCGGCGCCGGTCGGCTCGAAGAAGACGAGGAAATAGTCGGAATGCGGCGGCTCGGCGGAGGAGCAGCCGGCGACGGCAAGCATGATCGCGACGAAAAACCGCGCCCCTATACCTTTGGCGCACCGCACCAACCCGGCCGCAAGGGCGACCGCTCGCTCGGACAGACGCATATTTGTGTTGTAACGAGGCGCGAGCGAATTGACCAGACTTCGATCGGCGTCACGCCTCCCTTGCGAGCCGCAGCCGCGGCATCGATCAGGCGACGGCCGCGAGCCGCGTTTCCGGCACGCGGGCGCGGGCGACGCGCCCGTGATTGCCGAC
Source organism: Allostellaceae bacterium (assembly GCA_041488295.1). Lineage (GTDB taxonomy): Bacteria > Pseudomonadota > Alphaproteobacteria > ATCC43930 > CGMCC-115725 > URHD0088. Next base: position 16,069 of record JBGPOZ010000081.1, on the reverse strand, counting down.
CCCGCGTGGCCGCATCATGATCATCCGCGCGGTTTCGCGGCAGGCCGTCGGCGCATCCAGATCGGGTTCCAGGCGCAGGACGACATCGAGCGCGGACTGGAACGCTTTGGCGGCGTCCCAGCTTGCATCGGCAACGATCGCGTGGCGGTAGGTGCGCCAGACGGAGTGGTGAAGGTCGTGCTTGACTAGGTTCGTCATCATGGCGCGAAACTAGCGAAGGAGAGCGAGGTCGGGGATGTCAATTCTGTGACCCAAATCCTGCGCGGCGCGCGGCCGCGACGAATTTCCTCGCCAGAGGCGGGAGCGAGAGCATGAACGATATCAAGACGAAATTCCTCTTCGCGGTGACGATCACGGTCGATCCGCCGTTGTTTCTGGGCACGACGCCGCTTGGCGACCGCCGCATCGTGCAAATCACGGGCGGCCATTTCGAAGGCCCGCGCTTACGCGGAACCGTCCTTGCCGGCGGCTCGGATTGGATCATCGAGCGTGCCGACGGCGCCCTTCAACTCGATGTCCGAGCGACCTTGCGGACCGAGGACGGCGCCCTCATCAACATGACCTATCGCGGCGTGCGGCATGGGCCGGCGCCCGTCATCGACCGCCTCAATCGCGGCGCCCCGGTCGATCCGTCCGAATACTATTTCCGCACCGCGCCCTTCTTCGAGACGAGCGCCGCCGCCTATCTCTGGCTCAACAAGATCGTGGCAGTCGCGACCGGCTATCGCATTCCCACCGGCCCCATCTATCAAGTTCATGAAATCCTGTGACCTCTACATGGCCATCCAAATGAAATTCAGTATTGAAAGTCACCGAACCCAAAAATAGAAACCAGACACAAATTGCTCACTATTCAAAATGAACGCTGTGGTTTCATTGAAATATTGGCTTTTGAACTATTAAGTAATTGTTTTAGGCAATTGATCAATTATATCACGCTTCATGACGACGTTAGATCAACATCACTCTGCTGTTTTGGTTCGAGATATAGATCGGACGCCTTCCTCGGTGCGCCTGTCGCTCGCTATCATTGTCGGCGCGTCGCTGAGCTTGTGGGGGGTTGCCGGCCTCGTTCTTTACGAGGTCTTCTGAGCCCCGGCGAGGACTTACCGGATCCCGGCGCGCATGAAGCTTTGAACGAATTGGCGCTGGAACAGTAGGAAGGCGAACAGCAACGGCGCTGAGGTCATCAGCGTCGCGGCGGTGATGATCGACCAATCGACGCCCTGATCGACCGAGGCGAAGACCTGCAGCCCGACCGTGAGCGGGCGCGTCGTCACCGAGTTGGTGACGATGAGCGGCCACAGGAAATTGTTCCAGTGATAGCTGACCGAGACGAGGGCGAAGGCGAGATAGACCGGCTTCGCCAGCGGTACGTAGACCCGTAACAAGACGGTCATCGGCCCCGCCCCCTCGACGCGGGCCGCTTCGTCGAGCTCGCGCGGCACCGATTTGAAGGTCTGGCGCAAGAGAAAGATGCCGAAGGCCGATGCCATGTACGGCAATCCGATCGCGAGGATGCTGTCGAGAATGCCGAGCCTCCCCATGGTCGCGTAGTTCTCGACGATGAGGACGTCCGGCATGATCATGAGCTGCGCCAAGACCAGCAGGAAGGCAAGCGTGCTGCCGCGAAACGGGAAGCGCGCGAAGGCATAGGCGGCGAGGGTCGACAGGACGAGCTGCGCCGCGAGGATCATCGTCACGAGCAGAATCGTGTTGAGGAAGTAGCGGGCGAAGGGCGCCGCGTTCCACGCGTTGACGAAGTTCGCCGTGGTGAGCGGCGCGCCCGGAGCGAAATGCGTCGCAAAGGCGCCGGGGTGGATCGCCGTCCATGCGGCGTAGGCGAGCGGCAGGATCCAGAGAAGACCGAGGAGCCAGGCGGCCGAGGTCTCGAGCGAGAGGACGATGCCCGCCGGGCGCGTGATCACTGGTAGTGCACCCGCTTTTCGAGAAAGAGGAATTGCCCGACCGCCGAGGCCGCCAGGATGACGAGCAGCACGACGGTCAATGCGGCGGCGTAGCCGGTGTCCCAGAAACGGAACCCCACGTCGTAGATGTAGTAGAGCAGCAACGCGCTGGCGTTGTCCGGCCCGCCTTTCGTCATGGCGACGACATGATCCACAAGGCGGAAGGAGTTGATGACGGCGTTGATGAGGACGAAAAGTGTCGTCGGCATGAGCAGCGGGAAGGTGACGCGGCGGAAGAAGTACCAGCGCCCCGCCCCTTCGACCGCCGCGGCTTCGCCGAGGACGGGCGAGATCTGCTGCAGGGCGGCGAGGTAGAAGATCATGAAGAAGCCCGCCTCCTTCCACACCGTCACGATGATGAGGCAAGTGAGGACGGTATCCTTGCTGCCGAGCCAATTGTGCTCGCTGAAGCCGAAGAGGCCGCCGATCTGATCGACGAGGCCGTAACCCGGCGTATAGAAGAAGAGCCAGATATTGGCGACCGCGATCATCGGCAGCACCGTCGGCGTGAAGAAGGCGAGGCGAAGAAATCCGCGCCCGGCGATGCGTCCGTTGACCCAGAGCGCCATGACGAGGGCGAGGACGATCGATGCCGGGATCGTGCCGAGCGCGAAGATGGCGTTGTTCCGCAGTGCCTGCCAGAACACCGGGTCGTCGATCATGTCGCGGTAATTGTCGAGCCCGATGAAACTCGCGGCATGGCCGCCACGCGCGGTCGAGAAGAAGCTGTGCCAGATCGTCGCCACGGCCGGGTAGTGCGTGAAGGCGACAAGCAGCACGGCCGCCGGCAGGAGCAGCAGCCAGCCATGGATCTGCGGACTGAAGCGGCTCATGCGCGGCGGCCGTCGTCTCAATGCTTGTAGGGCTTCAGGATCCGCTCCGCCTCGCGCTGCGCATCTTTCATCGCCTGCTCGGGCGATTTCGTCCCGGTGAGCGCCGCCTGAAGCCCGTCGTTGAGCGCCTTGGTCACGCGCTGATTCTCATGCGTCGAGAGCTCGGCGACAGCGCTCGGGAGCTGGTCGCGCGCGACCGCCGCCGCGGGGAAGCTTGCGACGTAGTCCTTCATCGCCGGCGTATCCCATGCATCGGGCCGCACCGCGACATAGCCGGTCTTGATGCCCCATTCGGCGGCGCGCTCCGGCGTCGTCATGAATTTGACGAAGGCGAGCGCCGCCGCGCGCTGCTCGGATGTCGTCTTCTTGAAGACGTAGAAATTGCCGCCGCCGGTCGGCGAGCCCGGCCGCTTGTTGGCGGGAAGCTGCGCCACGCCGAAAGGAAAGGGCGCCTTCGCCTTGACGTTGGTGAGGTTGCCGGTCGTCGTCCACATCATCGCGATCTTCTTCTGGAAGAAATCCTCAGGCGTCGTTCCCCATTCGGTGATGCCGGCCGGCATGATGCCGTCCTTCTGCGAGAGATCGACCAGGAACTGGACCGCTTCGATGACCTTCGGATCATCGAAATGAACCTCGTTGCCCGCCTCGTTCATGAGCGTCGCGTCATTTTCGGTGGCGAGTGCCTGGAAAAGCCAATAGGGAAAGCCCGAGGTCGGGATCTGCAGGCCCCATTGCGTGACCTTGCCGCCGGCATCGCGCTTGGTCAGCTTCTTGCCGAACGCCACCATCTCGGCCCAGGTCTTGGGCGCCTGCTCGGGGTCGAGGCCCGCCTCCTTGAAGGCGTCCTTGTTCCAGTATTGGACGACGGTCGAGCGCTGGAACGGAATGCCCCAGGTCTTGCCGCCGGTCTGGCTGTTCGCCATGAAACCGGGATAGAAGGCGGCGATCCATTTCTTGTCCTCGGACGTAGCCGCGAGCTCGTCGTAGGGCAGGATGGCGTCCTCGTCGATGAGCGTGAACATATCGGTCGAGAGGATGACGGCGACATGCGGCGGCTCGCCGCTCTTCAGCGCGGTCAAGGCCTTGGTGATGGTCTCCTGATAGGTCCCCGAATAGACCGCCTTGATCGTCGCACCGGGATTGGCCTTCTCGAATTCGCCGACCATGCCGTCGATGATCTTGGTGATCGGCCCGCCGACCGCCACCGGATAGTAGAAGGTGAGCTCGACGGCGCGTGCGGCCGTCGCACCCGTCATCATCAGCACGGCTCCGCACGCCGCACCCAGCCAATGTTTCATCATTTGCATCGAAGTCTCCCTTTTCTCATCTGGCTCGTCTCCTCTCCCCTTGGGGAGAAAGAATTAACCGGCTTTATTCACCACGACGCTGAGTTAGGGCTCAGAATATCGGCCAATCCGCTGTTTGACCCGTCGAACCGATCTTTACGGATCAGGCGCGGCTTGCCACGTTGCAAAGCGTCTCGACAGTTAACCAGGGTCGGATGACGAGATGAGGTGATCATGCGCCAGTCGAACCGAATTGCCGTCCGCCCGTCTTGCGTGTCCAAATACGGATGGTGCCGGTCCGACCTCGCAAGCTCTGCTCGCCCTGATCTTGCAATTGGTCCGCCAGCGCGGCGGCGATTTTGGAAGATCCTATTCTTACCGCGTTAACAAGCGGGTCGCCAACGACCAGCGGCGTTTGGAGGGTGCGGGTCAGCGCCTGCAATCGGGCCGCGGTATTGACGGTATCGCCGATCACCGTGAACGACATGCTGTGCTGGCTGCCAACATCGCCGAGGACGGCCGGTCCGTAATTGAGACCGATACCGATAGCGAGCGGCGCCTCTCCCTTCCGCGAGAGCTCGACATTCCAGCGCTCGAGTGCATCGAGCATCATGTCGGCGCAGGTGAGCGCGTTGGCGGCATCAATGTCGCTCACCGTCGGCACGCCGAACACAGCGAAGATCGCGTCGCCAATATATTTATCGACGGTGCCGCCGCAGGCGAAGATCTGTGCCGTCATCCGCACGTAGAACTCGCGCAGCATTGTCACGACCGCCTCGGGCGGCATGGCCTCGGTCATTCGCGTGAAGCCGACAATATCGGCGAACAGCACCGCGACCGTTTCCCGGCGGACCGTCCCGAGCGGTTCATCCTGTGCGGCCAGCAACTCAACAATGTTCGGCGAGAAATAGCGGGACAAGTTACTGCGCGCACGCTCGGCCGCCTCGCGCAGCCGGTCCATCTCGCGCAGCTTGGCGATATCGGCCAGCGCCTTGCGGACGGTGATCTCGAGATCGTTCAGATCCACCGGTTTGGTGACGAAATCAAAAGCGCCGCGATTCATTGCAGTGCGCAGATTAGTCATATCGCCATAGGCCGAGACAATGATCGCCCGTACCGCGGACTGCCGCTCGCGCAATTCGCTGAGTAGGGTGAGCCCGTCCATCACCGGCATGTTGATGTCGAGCAGCATCAGATTGATATCGGGCTCGGCGGCCAGCACGGTCAATGCATCCTCGCCGTGATGGGCGAAGCGGAATGCGAATTCTTCCTCGCGAATCTGGCGGCGAAAGCGCTGCCGGATCAGCAGCTCGAAATCGGGCTCGTCATCGACGGCGAGGATCTTGGCCGAGCTGGTCAATAGTGAGCCCCCTCAGGCTATTGGTGCGTGCAGCTGGCGCAGCCGCTCCTTCAGGAAATCGAAGTCAACCGGCTTGGTGACGAACTCGGCGGCGCCATATTCGGCAGCGCGACGGCGCCGTTCCTCGTCGCCATAGGCGGTCACCATCATCACCGGCAGGTCAGGCCGTCGTGTCTTGATCTCGCGCAGCAGCGCCAACCCATCCATCCCCGGCATGTTGATGTCCGACAGGATCACGATTAGCTGCGGCCTGATGTCGCCGGAGAGACGTTCGAGCGCTTCCGCGGCCGAGAGCGCGAAATGCAGGACATAAGTGCCCTGCCGCGCCTCGCGGCGAAACCGCTGGCGAAACAAATCGGCGACATCGGGTTCGTCGTCGACGATCAAGATGCTTACGGTCATGACTCCCTTCTTGCTCCCGCTGAATCCGCTGCCGCGCTGGTGGCGAATCGCCGCGGCAGACGTATGGTGAACTCGGTGAACGCGCCGACCTCGCTGGCGACCTTGATCGTACCACCATGCTGCTGGGTGACAATGTCGTAGCTGATCGACAGGCCAAGCCCAGTGCCCTCGCCGGTCGGCTTAGTGGTGAAGAACGGCTGGAACAGCTTGTCCTTGATCTCCGTGGGAATGCCGATGCCGTTGTCGCGCACCCGGACCTCGACCGCGTCGCCGAGATCGCGCGTCGTCACCGTCAGCACGGGTTTGAACGCCCCATTGCTTGCCTCGCGCCGGCGCTTGTTCGCGGCATAGAAGCCGTTGCCGAACAGGTTGAGGAACACTCGCGTGATGTCCTGCGGCACCAGCTCGACCGGCGCGATGTCCTTACCGTACGCGCGCTCCAGGGTGATGTTGAAGTTCTGATCCTGAGCGCGTGCGCCGTGATAGGCGAGATTGAGCGACTCCTCGACGAGCGCGTTGAGGTCGACCATCTGCCGGTCACCGCTGCCGCCACGCGAATGCGCCAGCATGCTCTTGACGATGTTGTCGGCGCGCTTGCCGTGCTCGGTAATCCGCTTAAGGTTGCCGGTCAGCGTGTCGATTACCTCGTCGACTTCGCCGCGCTTATCCGCATCGAGCGCCGCGAGTCCCGACGCCGCCGCCTCCTTCAGCTCGTCGAGCAGCTCGACCGAGAGGCTGGCAAAATTGTTGATGAAGTTGAGCGGATTCTTGATCTCATGCGCAATCCCGGCGGTCAGCTGACCGAGCGATGCCATCTTTTCGGCCTGGATCAGATTGGCCTGGGCCGCCTTCAAGTCGCGCAACGCCGCCTCGGCGGTGTCGCGCGCGGCGCGGATCTCCGTTTCGGCGCGCTGTCGTTCGCGTTCGAGATGTTCCCGCTCGATCAGGCTGTCGCGCAACATGCCAAGTGTTCTCGTCATCGCCCCAATCTCATGGGCGCCTGCCTGCGGTATCGGGACGTCGAGTTCGCCGCGCGTAATTGAGGCCATGCTTCGTTCCAACCGCTTTAGGGGGACGGTGATCGAGCGCACGATAAGTGCGGTCAGGCCGAGCGCGACCGCCAGGGCGACTATCCCGCCGATGATCGAGAATTTGACCGCGCGCGCAGATTGGCGCATCGACACATCGCGCCGACCCAAGGCCTGCTGCTCGAGCCGGTCTACGATCTTGTCGATCTCGTCATCGATAATGAGAATGTGACTCTGCGCTTGCGCCATCAAGGCGTTGCCGCCGGCACTGTCGTCGCCTGAGTAGGCCTCGCCCGCCTGACGCGCCAATTCGGTCAGGGTGTCGACTTCACGTCCGATCGCGGTGACGCCAGCAGGATCGACTGGGGCGATCGCTTTCAGATCGGCATCCAGCCGCGCCTTTGCAGCGGCGGCACTTTGTTGAGAGCGAGCAAGCTGCGTAACGGCAGAGTCGGTCACCCAATACTTCAAATCGCCGAAGTGCTTGCTCGCCGTATTGGCATTCCTGACAATGGAGACCAGCCGCGCTTCTTCGGCAAGGCTAAGCGAGCCGCGCGCCAGTTCCCGTATCAGAAGCACAGAAGAGATGGCGAGGATCACAAGCAGCAGAACTGAAAGGAAGATCAGCCGTGCGCGGATCGACACATGCGGCATCAAGCTTGTCCCAAGTGTCTATTGCCCCCTCCGGCTTCGCGACGAGCGGCCCACACGCGGCGCCCGCCATAGGAGCCCGCGGAACGAGCGAGCCCTCACCGAAGCTGCGCTGCATCGCACGCATCGCGCTTTCGAGGCATTATGCCATCCCTGTCGAACCGGCAAAAGGCGTCTGAACTATGGGCAAATCATGCGATGACAGAACCTCGCCCTGTCGTATGATCCGCAGCGATCCATCGTGGTCGGCACGGTAGGAGGCAAAGTGGATACCACGATCTCTCGGCGAGCCCTCATTCTTGTCGCTTTATTGATGGGCGTCGCCTGGACGGGGTTGGCGCAGGCCGAATCCTCGTCACTTAAGGTTCCGCTGACCGGGGCGCAATGCCTGCCACCGGTCGAGACAAGCGGCACGGGAACGGCTGACCTTACCTACGACCCGGCAACCCGGGTGGTCACCTGGGACATCATGTACAGCGGGCTGTCGAGCCCGACCACGATGGGGCATTTCCACGGCCCGGCCACGCAGGGCAAGAACGGACCGGTGGTGATCTGGCTCACCACGCAGGGTAGCCCACCCGGAAACCCGATAACGGGTCAAGCCACGCTGACCCCCGACCAGGCACAGCAATTCGCCGCAGGCGATTGGTACGTGAACGTGCACACGCAGTCCCATCCCGCGTGCGAGCTCCGCGGTCAGGTGATCCCTCCTAAAAGCTGATCGCAATCACAGCAAGTTGACGAGGATGGCGGCGGCAGCGGCGCTGCCGACGATGAGAAAGGCGGCCCGCGCCGGGCTCGCGATGCGCGGCGGGGGCACGCTTTCCGGCAGAACCTTTGTACCGGTGATCATTGGGAGCAGGAGGTTTTGCCCGTTTGCCACCGCGTAGGCGAGGATGGCCAGCAGGTGCAGCGCTATCGCCGCCAACAGGGCGTCCCAGAAGATCACGTGCAATGCGGCGATCGCGTTCGCGGCCGGCGCCGGGGTGATCTCAGTAAACGGTCCGACATCGGCTATATCGTTGGCGACGTAAAGTCCGGTCAGCGTCTCGCCGAGAAGCAGGAAGAGCAACAGCAGCACCGCCCAGCCGCCGGCCGGGTTATGCCCGGCCCGGCAGTCGGATTCACCGCGTAGCGCATGCACCAGATATCGCCCGGCCGTCCGCGGCGAAGCGAGAAAGCGAGAAAATCGCGCCGTCTCGCTGCCAAAGAAACCCCACAGCAGCCGGAACAGCAGCAAGGTGAGTAACACGTCACCGACCCAGCCGTGCCACACCATCCAGTTTAACCGCCACGTCGCATAGGCTGCCGCTACCAGCACCGTGACCAGCCAGTGGAAGAGCCGCGTAGGAGCGTCCCAGACGTGAACGACACGGGAGGCATTGCTCATGCGCTCTGCCGGATGCCCGATATGCTTGCCTTCGAATATCGTCCCAACGTCGCGCCGTGCCGTTCATGCTCGCAGCGGCAGGAACCGTTGCTCAACGCTCGCTCGCGGTGAAGGCGCTTTCCCATCCGATCATCTCGCCGTCACGGACCATAGGAAGCAGGCCAGCATACTCTACCGGAAGTTTCTCCCGGTTATAAACTTAGCCGACCTGATTCACGGACGGCAGTCATTTTGGGTTTGCGGATGCAGCGTAGGCCGATGAACGCGAGCATGATTCCGTTGTCGAGACAGGATAAATCCCACGATCACGGAGCGCCACGCCCGCCATGGACAAAGATAACCTCCTGCCGTTTTCCCTGCCAGCGATTTGCCGCAAGAAGGTGAGTGTTGCCTTTGATGGCGGGCTGCTCTCGTCGGATGGCGGCGTTCTTGTACTTCGCGACGGCCTGCCCCGACGCCGCGATCTTCCGATTGCTCGCCAGTCGATTTGCAGCAGCCGGACCTTGATCGACGGGGCGATGTCGTCCCGCCGAACCCATCCTGCAACCTCCAACCACGACACAATCGGAACCAAGATCGGCGCCGCAAGCGACGCCACCCAGCGGCACGATCCCGTTTACAAAACCGACCACGCACATCCAGGCCGCGCTGGGCTGACGAATACGTCAGGTTAATGCCACATCGTCACGGCGCCGCCCGGTCTCGGCGTCGAAGACATGCGTCTTCTCCGCCGGCCAAGCGAGGCGGACCACGGCGCCGACCGGCAGCGCCACGCGCCCCGGTGCCCGGACCATCACCGTCTCGTCGCCGACGGTGCAGGCGACCGTCGAATCGGCGCCGAGATATTCGATTGCAGCGATCCGACCCGCGATGTCGCCGCTCTCGGCAAACGCGATGTCCTCCGGCCGGACACCGAGAAGGAGTCCGCGATCGGCAATCTTCAGGAGGTTCATCGGCGGGGTGCCGATAAAGCGCGCGGCGAAGGCGGTCGCCGGCCGCTCGTAGAGCGCGGCCGGCGGGGCATCCTGCTCGACCCGTCCGGCACGCAACAAGATGACCTGGTCGGCCATGCTCATCGCCTCGCTCTGATCGTGCGTCACGTAGAGCATGGTGATGCCGAGCCTTTGCTGGAGCTCGCGGATCTCGCGCCGCATCTCCTGACGAAGCTGCGCGTCGAGGTTGGAGAGCGGCTCGTCCATGAGACAAACCGGCGCCTCGGCGATGATGGCGCGTCCCAATGCGACGCGCTGTTGTTGCCCGCCCGAGAGCTGCGCGGGCTTGCGTTCCAGCAGCGGCCCGAGACCGAGCAGAGCCGCGACCTTGTCGAGGCGCCGGCGCCGCTCGGCGGCCGGCACCTTGCGCACGCGCAGGCCGAAGAGGATGTTCTCGGCGACGGTGAGGTGCGGGAAGAGTGCGTAAGATTGAAAGACCATGGCGATGCCACGCCGCGCCGGCGGCAAGCTTGTCACGTCGCGTCCGGCGATGAGGATGCGGCCCGAGCTCGCCTCCTCGAGCCCGGCGATGAGCCGCAAGCTCGTCGACTTGCCGCAACCCGAGGGGCCGAGCAGGACGACGAGCGAGCCTGCCGCGGCGGCGAAGCTCACCTCGTCGACCGCACGGGTTGCGCCCCACGCCTTGCAGACACGCTCCACCAAGATCGCCGACAAATCCGCCCCCGCCCCTTCCCGCCAGCAATAATGCTGTATTGTGACAGATCGCCTACCCGCCCTTGACCCCACCCGCCGCGAGCCCCGTCACGATCTCACGCTGCACGAAGATGGTCAGGATCAGCACCGGCAGCGTGACGATGAGCGCCGCCGCGGCGAGCGGTCCCCATGACAATTGCTCGAAGGAGAGGACGTTGTAGACGGCGACGGGCAGGGTCCGCGTCTCGCGCCCGGCCAGCACGACGCCGAAGATGAAATTGTTCCACGAGAAGATGACCGACAGGATCGTCGAGACGACGATACCCGGCCGCGCCAGCGGCAACGCCACGCGCCGAAACGCCTGCCACAAGGTACAGCCGTCGATGAGCGCCGCCTCTTCCAGCTCGTGCGGGATCGTCTCGAAGAAGCCGATCATGATCCAGGCAACGATCGGCACCGTGATGACGAGATGGGTGATGATCTGCGGCCAGAGCGTGCCGGTGAGGCCCAGCGCCTTGAAGAGGATGAAGAGCGGGATCAAGAAGCTGAGCCCCGGCGTCAGGCGCGACAAGAGGACGAGGACTCCGACGCGCCAGGCGCGCGCCTTGGCAATGCCGTAACCGGCGGGAACGCCGACGAGGAGCGCAAGCACGGTCGCGCTGCCGGTCACGATGATGCTGTTCCAAGTGTATAGGAGGAAGGGGCTGTCGCGGAACACCTGGACGAAATTGTTCAAGGTCGGCGGATTCGGGATGAAGATCGGCGGATAGGCGATGTTGTCGATCTCGTTCTTGAGCGAGAGCGATAGCATCCAGAGGAAGACGAGAAGCGCCGGCGAGACGATGACGACAACCGAAACGGCGAAGGCGATGCCGTTGACAAGACCCCTGATGCCGCTTCGCCCGACCGGGCCGCTCGCGCGTCTCATGTCCATTGCGCGCGCTGCCGCATGTAAAGAAGGAGGAGGCAGAGAGCGAGGATGACGACGAAAAAGACGACGACGACCGCCGAGGCGTAACCGATCTCGTAAAAGGCGAAGGCCTCGGTATAGAGAAAGAGGTTGATCGTCTCCGAGGCGGTCCCCGGGCCGCCCTGCGTGATGACGAAGATCGTGTCGAACGCCTTCACCGCGTCGATCGTCCGGATGATCGTCGCCACCATGATGAAGGGCAGCACCAGCGGAAACGTCACGTGGCGGAAGAGCTGCCACGGCGTCGCACCGTCGATCAACGCCGATTCGTAGGGCTCGGTCGGGAGCGCCGCGAGTCCGCCCAGCACGATCAGCATGACGAGCGGCGTCCATTGCCAGGTCTCGACGAGGACGAGGCTCGGGATCACGGTCGCCTGGTCGAACACCCAGAGCTGTGGCGGAATGCCGACAAGGCTGAGGAGGTAATTGAGGACGCCGAGCTGCGGGTGGAACATCATCGTCCAGACGAGCCCGACGGCCACGGGCGTCGCCATCATCGGCATGATGAAGATTCCGCGCAGCAAGCCGCGCAGCGGAAACTGGCGGTGAAAGACGAGGGCGGAGACGACCCCGAGGATGAGCGGCAGGACGACGGCGAGCGCGGTATAAAACAGCGTGCGGATGACGGCGCCGCGAAAGCGCTCGTCCCCGGTGAGACGCACGTAATTGTCGAGGCCGACGAAACTGTGCGCGCCGCCGATCCGCCAGTCATGCACGCTCATGTACAGCGTGAAGAGCCAGGGAAAGATGATCACGGCCAACATGACGGCGAGGGCCGGCAGCACGAAGAGAAGATAGCGGCTGCGTCCGTCGCGCGAGAAACGCTCGGCCCGCCGGCGCGGCGTCGCTTCCGCCGCCCTGTCTGCGAACATCGCTGTCATATCAGCCGCTCCGGAAGGCGGCTCAGCCGTTCTCGGTCTTTGCCAGGATCGGCCTGAACTGATCGCTTGCCTTCTTCAACTCCGTCGCGGGGTCGCCCCCTTGCAGCATGTTGGTGAGGGCGATGCCGTAAATGTCGCGGAACTCGGTAACCGCCGTGATCTCCGGCAGACCCGGCCGCGCGATCTTGATCGAGCCGCTCATGGCATCGACCCACTCGCGCGGTGCCTTGAGGTCGCTTGCCGTCTTCGCGGTTTCGAAGGACGAGTTCCGTCCGGGCGAGCCGTAGCCGCCGAGCAGATTGCGCGCCTGCATCTGCTTATTGGTCGCCCATTGCACATAGAACCAGGCGGCCTCTTTCTTCTTGGTCATCGCCGAGACCGCCATGCCGTCGCCGAACAGGGCCGAATGCTGCGCCTTAGGCCCGGGCGGCATCACGCCGTAACCGACCTTGCCGACGATCTTCGACTTCGTCTTGTCCTCGAGCGGCAGGGCAAAGCCGATGCCGTCGATCCACATCGCCGCCTTGCCGAGCGCGAAGAGCGACTGGCATTCGTTCCAGTTGAACTGAACGACGCCGGGCGGGCCGTAGCCCTTGACGATCTTCTGGTAATAGGTTGCCGCCGCGACGGCATCCGCATCGTCGGGAAGCCCGCCATCCTTCGTGATCGGATCCCTGCCCCACCCCAGCATCAGGTCGGTCCACAGAACGACATTGGCGTTCTTGAGACCGCGCCCGAGGAAGCCCGAGATGCCGTTCTTCTGGTCGTTGAGCTTGTCGGCAGCGGCCATCAGCTCGTCGAAGTTCTTCGGATACGCGACGCCCTTCTGCTCGAAGAGCTCCTTGTTCCAGTAAAGGATGAAATAGTCGAGATTGATCGGCATCGAATCGAGTCGGCCATCGGCCTGGGTCGCGTAATCGATCGCGCCCTTGGCGAAATCGGCAACGTCATAATCGGGCGCGGTAAGCTTCGCATCCGCGAGATAGGGGCGCAGATCTTCGAGCCACTTGTTTCTGCCGAAGAGCCGCTTCTGCACGTGATACGGCACCATGACGACGTCGAAGCTCGTGCTGCCCGAGCTGAACTCGATCGCCGTCTTCTGGCGCTGCTGCTGCTCGGGCACTTGCTCATCGCCGACCGTCATGCCGGTCAGCGCTTCGAACTCCTTGCGGTATTGCTGCAAGAGATCGCCGCGCGGGCCCTTCGCCATCAGCACCTCGATATGCTCGCCCTTGAAGCGCTGCCAATCGAAGCCGCTCTGCGCCAGAGCCGGCCGAGGGAAGGCAAAGCCGCCCGCCGCCGCCATTCCCGCGATTCCGGCGCCGGTTTGCAAGACGCGCCGGCGCGAGATTCTCGTGTCGTGCTCCCGTCCCTGCTTCATTGCCCAATTCCTCCCTCGGGCTCGCCGCTGTTGCGCCATCGGCGGAGCGGTCGTGGCGATTTCGCCGCCGCGCAAAACAAACACATCTCCGGCGGCTCACGCAGAAGCCTGTCACCAAGGCGACGGCGGGTCAATCCGCCCTTGGGAGCGAGCGTGCGCCTTGCCCCCGTGAATCAAATCGCCCGTTTATCAATTCGATAGAAGCGCACCGCCGTCCCGCCGAAAATCTGGTCCAGCGCCGCGCGGTCGACGCCTTCGAGGCAGCGATGTGCGGCCGTCCACCAATCGTCGTAAGACGCCGCGAGCGTCACGACCGGCCAGTCGCTGCCCCACAGCAGACGCTCGGGCGTGAAGATGTCGACGAGGTGATCGATGTAGCGGCGCATTCGGTCGACGGTCCAGTCGCGGCCGGCCTCCGTCACGAGGCCGGAGAGCTTGCAATAGACGGCGGTCTCGCGCGCGAGACCGCGCATCTCGCCCGCCCAGGGTTCAAAGTGGCCCGCCGCGATCTCAGGCTTGGCGCCATGATCGATGACGGCGCGCAATTCAGGATGGCGGTCGAGCAGCCGGCGCAGCGGTCGCAGATGGGCGGGGCGCACCAGACAGTCGAAAGCTAGGTTGTGTTGCCCTATCGCCGCGAGAGCCGGCCGCAAGGCCGGGCCCAGCATCCACTCGGGATCGGCGATGTCGTGGATCATCGGACGGATGCCCTTGAGGCAGGGGTCGGCGGCAAGTGCGGCGATCCGTCGCGGGGAATCCGCCGCCGCCATGTCGACCCAACCGACGACGCCCGCGACACGCCGCCAACGCGCCGCCCAATCCAGCAGGTATCGGGTCTCCGCCTCGCTCGGGGCCGCCTAGACCAGAAGAATGGCGTCGATTCCCGCCGCGTCGAGCAAGGGCTCGAGGTCGGCGCGACCGAAATCGCGATAGAGCGGCTGCAAGGCAGGGGTGAGCCAGCCATAATCGCCGCGCGCCAGCTCCCAAAGGTGCACGTGACTGTCGACAATCGGCATTGCCACTTCGCTCATCGCGTCACCGCACTCCCCTCAGCCGCCGGAGCACCGCCCAATCGAGCGCCTCCAATGGATCTCGAGCCTCGTCGAGGGTGCGCGCTCCTTCACAGTTTTTTCGGCGATCGCGCGCGCAGCCGACCGTCCCGAATGCCGCAAGAAGCCTCACATGGAAGGCGAATGATTCGGCACTGGTCGGGGCTTTTGGGACCGCGCCGCCATCGAAAAAAAAAGCCCCCGAGAAGCTCCCGGGGGCTGTACTCGAACGAAGGTGCCGGGAGGCTAGGCCGTCGCTGGCTTCTTCGTCTTCTTGGTGGTCTTCTTGTGGGTTGTTGACGCCTTCTTCACATGCTTCTTCTTCGCATGCGTCATCTTGTGCGTATGCGTCGTCGGCGCACTGGTCTGCGCGCTGGCGGCGTAGGGAATGGTCGTCGCCGCGACAAAGGACAACAGGGCGAACGCGGTAACAAGCGCCTTCATTTGAGGACTCCTAGTATCAGGGAGGAGATTGCAGCATCACGAGAGTTGACCGTTTCGATAACCGCCTGTTGCGCAGGCGTTTTCGGTACGGGGCTCTCATACCACAACAGGACCGCTTTGCGATAGGTTTTCTCGAGGGTATCAAGAATTTCCGAAAATCTAGTCTTGAAGAGTCTTGAGTTAGCCGAGCTGCCAACTCGCCCAGTAAAACGGGGTACAGTAAAGAAATGGTTAACGAGACCCGATAAGTCCCATACAGAAGACGCAAAATCGACTGCACTGAGCAGCGCAGCGAATCGTCGACGGACGAGCGCACGCCGGCTCCATCCATCGAGCGCTCGTCCGCGGAGACGCACCGTCCATTGTGCTCTCCGCAGCGGGCAGTCCACCTACAACGGGTGGCGCACCCATGCGCCGAAGGCGTTGCCGCGGTCATTCGAAGCGCAAGGTCTCCGATTCCGCTGGCAACTTCGGTGCTCGATTGACCTAGCACGAGAGCGTCAGCCGCCGCTTGATCTCCTCGCTCGCCGCTGCCCCGTCCGCCTGCCGCTGGCATCTCGCGCCTAAGCCGAGCCGACGCTCAGCAAGGGTCGATGAAACTCATCCCGCCAACTCGCCAAATTTTAGTTACTTCCTGTTGAATACTTATCCTTCCCATCGATAAATTCACGGAAGATTAACTCTTCTCGCGCAGATATTTCATACCCAAAAGGAAGCAACGGAAAGAACAACATGTTCTGCCTCGACAAGCAGCGAGTAATGGTTGTGCCGTTCATTGCCG
>JBGPOZ010000080.1:0-17756 GCA_041488295.1 Allostellaceae bacterium | reverse complement strand
TGGTGCCACATCACGACGTTCATCGCCGGCGCGATGAGGATCGGCTTGTCGGTCGCGAGCAGCGCCGTGCTCGCAAGGTCGTCGGCGAGGCCCGCCGCCATGCGCGCCAGGAGATCGGCGGTGGCCGGCGCGACGACGACGAGATCGGCTTCGCGCGAGAGGCGCAGATGGCCCATCTCGCTTTCGTCGGTCAACGACCAAAGATCGGTATAGACCTTCTCGGCGGCGATCGCCGAAACGGCGAGCGGGGTCACGAATTGCTGCGCCGCCGCCGTCATGATGCATCGCACCGCGGCGCCGCGCTCGCGCAGCCGGCGGATGAGATCGAGGCTCTTATAGGCCGCAATGCCGCCGGAAATGATCAACAGGATGCGCCGGCCATTCAGCACGGATTTTACCATCGAGCAGCGGAAAATCTCCGCGCCACACTATCAACGCAGTGGCGAGGAAGGCAAGGCTGGGCGGCGATCTAGGCCCAAAGGGCAACGGCGATGGCGACGAGGGCGATGATCCCGATCCAGAGCGGCAACGCCAGGGGGTGGCTCGCATCCTCGCCGGTGCGGATCAGGAGCCGGATCGAATCCGGGTGCAGCCTCATGCCGCCCTCGGCGAACTGCGCCGCCGCGCGCTCGAGATTGCGCACCAAGGACGGCAGCCGGTCGAGCAAGCTCGAGACTTCGGCGATCGCGTCGGCGAGGCGCGCCTCGGGGCCTCGGTTGGTGCGCATCCAGTCCTCGATGAGCGGCTGCGCCAGCGCCCACATGTTGAGCTCAGGCGCGAGATGTCGTCCCACCCCCTCGGCCAGCACCATGGTCTTCTGCAGCAAGAGGAGCTGCGGCTGCGTTTCCATCTTGAACTGCTCGGTGACCTGGAAAAGCTGAGCCAGCAGCCGCGCCAGCGAAATCTCGTGCAGCGGCCGGCCGAGGATCGGCTCGCCGACCGAGCGGCAGGCCTGGGTGAAGGCGTCGACCGATTGGCTCGCCGGCACGTAGCCCGCGGTGAAATGCACCTCGGCGACGCGGCGGTAATCGCCCGAGAGAAATCCCAGCAGCATGTCGGCAAGGTAGTACCGCGTCTTGCGGTCGAGCCGGCCCATGATGCCGAAATCGACGACGACGATCGAGCCGTCCTCGTCGACGAAGAGATTGCCGGGATGCAGATCGGCATGGAAGAAGCCGTCGCGAAACACCTGGTTGAAGAAGGCGCGCGCCGCCTTGGCGAGGATCGCCGCCACGTCGTGCCCGGCGGCGACCAGCGCGTCGCGGTCGTCGACCCGAATGCCGCCGACGCGCTCGAGCGTCAGGACGCGCTGGCTGGTGCGCAGCCAATCGACGCGCGGCACGCGGAACTCGGGGTCGCCGGCGAAATTCTCGGCGAGCTCGGAGGCGGCGGCGGCTTCGAGGCGCAAATCCATCTCGATGCGGACGCTGTCGGCAAGGGTGCGCACGACCTCGACGGGCTTGAGGCGGCGGAGCGCCGGTTGCGAACGCTCCGCAAGATCGGCGAGCCAGAAGAAGAGGTCGAGGTCGCGCGCGAAAGCGGCGGCGATGCCGGGGCGCAGAACCTTGACCGCGACGTGCTCGCCGGCGGCGGTGACGGCGAAATGCACCTGTGCAATCGAGGCCGCGGCGACTGCCTCGTCAGTGAAGCTCGCATAGAATTTCTCGAGCCTCTGGCCCAGCTCTTCCTCGATGATGGCGCGCGCCTCGACGCCGGAGAAGGGGGGCAGGCGGTCCTGCAGCGACGACAGATCGGCGGCGAATTGCTCGCCGAGCAGATCGGCGCGGGTCGAGAGGAGCTGTCCCAGCTTGATGAAGCTCGGCCCCAGCGCCTGGAGGGCGGCGGCAAGACGCTGCCCCGGACGCGCGTTCGATGAAACGGGATCGCGCCGGCGCAGCAGGCGCAGCAGCGACAGGAAGGCCGGCAGGAAGGTGACGCGCTCGAACAGGAACAGCGCGTCGTGCCGCGCCAGGATAAGGCCGATCTGGACGAGCCGGACAAGGTTGCGGCCGGCGCGCAGGAACGCGAGCATGGACTAGGATGGGATAGCGACTCCCTCTCCCGCGCGCGGGAGAGGGTTGGGGTGAGGGCGCGAGCCGGGCAAGCCCTCACCCTGCCCTCTCCCGCACGCGGGAGAGGGTTCACTCCGGCGCGCGGCGAAGCGACGAGCGCCCTCCATCACTCCATCCTCACAGCCGCCATGCCGAATGGAGCGCGGCGATGCCGAAGGTAAGGTTGCGGTACTTACCGCGCTCGAAGCCCGCCGCCACGATCCGCGCCAGCAGCTCCTCCTGCGGCGGGAATCGGCGGATACTCTCGACGAGGTATTGATAGGCGGGGCGGTCATGCGCCACCAGCGCGCCGAGGCGCGGGACGATCTCGAAGGAATAGAGCTCGTAGAGCCGCGCCAGCGCCGGGAGCGCGACGTGGCTGAATTCGAGGCAGAAGAAGCGCCCGCCCGGCTTCAGCACGCGGCGCGCCTCGGCGAGCGCCGCGTCGAGGTGCGTCACGTTGCGCAGGCCGAAGGCGATCGTATAGGCATCGACGCTCGACGAGGCGATTGGGAGGCGCTCGGCGTCGCCGCACAGCCATTCGACGCCGCGCACGACGCCATGGTCGATGGCGCGGTCGCGCCCGACCTCGAGCATGGTGCGGTTGATGTCGCAAACGATGACCGTGCCGTCGTGGCCGCGCCGCTCGACGATGCCGATGGCGACGTCGCCGGTGCCGCCCGCGACGTCGAGCAGGGTCTCGCCGGGGCGCGGGTTGAGGCGATCGATCAGCTCCGCCTTCCACAAGCGGTGGATGCCGCCGCTCATCAGATCGTTCATCAGATCGTAGCGGGGTGCCACGCGATCGAAGATGGAGCGGACGAGCCCGGCCTTCTCGCCCTCGCCGACTTGGCGAAAGCCGAAATCGGTCGTTCCGCTCGCCGAAGCGCTTGTCTCGTCTCGTGTCATATGCTGCAACATACCGCGCCCGGTTGCAGGGCGCTACAGAGCGTCGCCCGATCCATGCCCGAACTCCCCGAAGTCGAAACGGTGTGCCGCGGCCTTGCCATGCACATGGAAGGCCGCCGCGTCGCTCGGCTCGATCTCAACCGGCCCGATTTGCGCGTTCCGCTGCCGGTGGGGCTTCGTCAGAAGATCGAGGGGCGACGGGTCGAACGCATCGCCCGGCGCGCCAAATATATTCTCATCCACGTCGAAGCGGACGGCGTCCTCCTCGTTCATCTCGGCATGTCGGGGCGCATGGTCGTGACGACCCCGGGCGCCGCCGCGCCGCCGCCCGATCCGCACGATCACGTCGTCTTCACGATGGATGACGGCGCCGTCATCCGCTTCAACGACGCGCGCCGCTTCGGTCTCATGGATTGGGTAAGCCTCGGCGATCTCGACCGACACAAGCTCATTGCCGAGCTCGGGCCCGAGCCGCTCGGCAACGCCTTCAACGGTCCCAGCCTCGCCGCCTCGCTCGCCGGCAAGATGACTGCGATCAAGGCGGCGCTGCTCGACCAGCGGGTCGTCGCCGGGCTCGGCAACATCTATGTGTCGGAAAGCCTCTTCTGGGCCGGGATTTCTCCGCGTCGGACCGCCGCCACGGTGACCGGCGCGCGCGCCGAGCGCCTCGCTCTTGCCATCCGCGACGTGCTGTCGCGCGCCATCGCCGCCGGCGGCTCCTCCTTGCGCGACTACGTTCAGGCCTCGGGCGAGCTCGGCTATTTCCAGCATCAATGGGCAGTGTACGGCCGCGAGGGCGAGCGCTGCCCCGATTGCGACTGCGGCGCAGGCATCAGGCGCATCGTGCAAGGCGGCCGTTCGACTTTCTATTGTGCGAAGCGGCAACGCTGAATAGGGTGCGGGCGATGCGTCACTATGCCGCCGCCTTCGCTCTCGCCATCGCGCTGGCCGCAACCGCGCCAGCGCCGCAGGGATGGGCGGGGACACGATCGAACCGTTTCGTCGCGGGGACCGAGGACATTCCGCTGATGGTTGGCCTTCGCAACGTCAAGGACGGGCTCGTCGTCTTCGACAAGCCGGAGGGCCGCATCGTCGAGGTCGAAACGCATGGCCGAGTCACGCGTGCCGCCGTCGAGAAATTCTATGCCGCGACCCTGCCCCAGCTCGGCTGGGTCGCCGACGGCGAGCATGAATGGCACCGCGAGGCGGAGGGGCTGCGGCTCGATTTCAAGGGCCGCGACGGCGATCTGCGGGTCGACGTGATACTGTCCCCGCGCTGAGCCCCATCGCGCCACCCTGGAGTTGTCCCATGAGCTATCAGAACGTCATCGTCGACCGTAAAGGCGCCGTCGCGATCGTGACGCTCAACCGGCCGCAGGCGCTCAACGCGCTTTCCGCCGCGCTGATCGCCGATCTCGGGGCGGCGCTCGACGAGCTCGAGGCGGATGCCGCGATCGGCGCCATCGTCATCACCGGGAGCGAGAAGGCCTTCGCCGCCGGCGCCGACATCAAGGAGATGGCGGGGCGCAGCTACATGGACGTCTACCTCGCCGATTTCATCACCAAGGGCTGGGAGCGCATCACCACCTGCCGCAAGCCGATCGTCGCCGCGGTCTCCGGCTTCGCGCTGGGTGGCGGCTGCGAGATCGCCATGATGTGCGATACGATCATCGCCGCCGATACCGCGAAATTCGGCCAGCCCGAAATCACCATCGGCACGATCCCGGGCTCGGGCGGGACGCAGCGTCTCGCGCGCTTCGTCGGCAAGGCGAAGGCGATGGATATGTGCCTCACCGGCCGCATGATGGACGCCGCCGAGGCCGAGCGCAGCGGCCTCGTCAGCCGGCTCGTGCCCGCGGCACAACTCATGGACGAGGCGCTGAAGCTCGCCGGCAAGATCGCCGAGCAATCGCGCCCCATCGTCATGATGGCGAAAGAGGCGGTCAACCGAGCCTTCGAGACGAGCCTCAGCGAAGGCATCAAATTCGAGCGCCGCCTCTTCCACTCGACCTTCGCCACCGAGGATCAGAAGGAAGGCATGGCCGCCTTCATCGAGAAGCGGAAGCCGAACTACAAGAACAGGTGAGGCGGGTGGAGTGCGACCGGCGGTTCGACCTCGTTCTCCGAAATCCCCTCCTACGAAGGATCCAAGATCTTTCGGATCGCAAGGAAGAAAGAAGAACCTCGGATCGGGCACCATGCGTTCTTCGACTTCGCTCAGAATGAGGTCAATTGTTACTGCCACGCACAAACCCACCTCATCCGGAGCGAAGTCGAAGGACGCACCGCGTCGATGCAGCCTCTTCGAGATGTGTGAATGCCGAGGCGCAGGCGGGACAGGGTGACGGATCAGCAGCAGCCGTCGCCGGCGCGATATCGGCGGCGCCCCCATGACCGCCGCCTTCGACATCGTCCTGCCGATGTTCGGCTTGATGCTGTGCGGCTACCTCGCCGCGCGGTGCGGCCTCTTCGGCATCGAGGCGACCAAGGGCCTCTCGAATTTCGTCTTCTTCTTCGCGATCCCATCGCTGCTCTTCCGCGGCATCTCGCGCGGCGCCGCCGCGGGCCATGACGAGCTCGCCATCGTCTTTGCCTATTTCGCCGGCTGCCTCATCGTCTTCGCCGGCAGCATGGCGGTCGGCCGGCTCGTCTTTCGCTTATCGCTTCAGGAGCAGGCCGTCATGGCCTTCGCTTCGACCTTCTCCAACACCGTCCTTCTCGGCATTCCGCTCATCTACGCCGCCTTCGGCGAGCAAGGGGTGTTGCCGGTGACGTTGATCACCAGCTTTCACTCGATCATCCTCTTGACCCTGGCGACGATGATCGTCGAGCTCGGCGCCGGCACCGGCCGCCATTTTCTCCATTCCCTGCCGACGACGCTCCTCGCGCTGTTACGCAACCCGCTCCTCCTCGCGATCGTTGCCGGCTTCATCGCGCGCTTCCTCGATTGGCGCATGCCGATCGTGCTCGATCGCGCGACGGCGCTCTTCGCCGATGCCGCGCCGCCGTGCTCGCTCTTCGCGCTCGGCGCGACGTTGACGACCTTCCGCATCGCCGGCGATCCTGCGCAAAGCGCCTTCCTCATCGTCGTCAAGATGATCGTCCACCCGCTTATCGTCTGGTTCCTCGCGACCGAATTGTTCGCGCTGGCGCCGATCCAGATCGCGGTGGCGACGATCCTCGCGGCGTTGCCGGCCGGCGCCAACGCCTTCATCCTGGCGGAGCGCTACGGCGTCTATGTCGAGCGCACGGCGACCGCGGTGCTGGTGACGACGGCGTTCTCGGTCGTGACCGCGGCGCTGCTGCTGGCGCACTATGCGCCGGCCGAGTGAGGCGCGGGCCGTGCCCGGCGAAAGCGACCTCGATGTGCTCCTTCACGAAATTCGCGCGTGCACGGTCTGCGCCGCGCATCTGCCTCTCGGGCCCCGGCCGGTCGTCCGCGGCAAGGCGTCGGCGCGCCTCATCATCACGAGCCAGGCGCCAGGAACGCGCGTTCACGAGACCGGCCTCTCCTTCAACGACCGCAGCGGCGACGTCTTGCGCCTCTGGCTCGGCATCGACCGCGAGACCTTCTACGACGAAGCGCGGATCGCGATCGTGCCGATGGGCTTCTGCTACCCCGGACGCGACAAGAAGGGCGGCGACCTTCCGCCGCGCAAGGAATGCGCGCCGCTCTGGCATCACCGCCTGGTGCCGCATTTCGCCGAAGCGCGCCTGACGCTCCTCGTCGGCTCCTATGCCATCGACCACTACCTCAAGGACCGCAAGAAGGCCGCCATGACCGAGACAGTCCGCGCCTTTCGCGACTATCTGCCGGAGTACCTGCCGCTGCCGCATCCGAGCTGGCGCAACGTCCTGTGGATGCGCCAGAATCCGTGGTTCGAGTCGGAACTGCTGCCCGAGCTGCGCGAGCGTGTGCGGGAGGTCGTCGAGATCCCGCACGACCGATAGAGCGGCGGTGGGTCTCGCAGAATCGAGTTATTCAGTCGTCATTCCCGCGAAAAGCGGGAATCCACCGGCTCCTGGGTCCCCGCTTGCGCGGGGACGACGGGGATCGGGTGCTTTCGATGCATCGAGACAAGACACGCTCGGAGCGGAGCGAAATGGCAGACGGAGGCTAGCTAACGCGGACGAAGCCGATACCCAAGGAATCCAAGCCAGAAAAGCAGAATTAGGAAGATTGCGCCGGCTATGAACCAAGATAGATCTCGATGAGTGAAAGCGGCCACGGCAAAAAATAACACTGCAACCAAACCAAACAATGCAGCATCACGAGCAACCACCCCGGTCGGGATCGATGCCCACAAGTCTGCACTAGGAAACGGCTCCCCGGTCGGCCGCATTCCCCGCGAGAGCAGGAACGGGCCGAGCCATTGCAGCATCATTGCCGTTAGCTGCAGTATCGCTGGCGTTAGCGACGTCGAGTAGTCGCTGGAGTAGGAATATAGCAGCATGCTGCCGATCAGCAGCGAGAGCGCAACAATATGGATCGCGAGATCGCTGTTTCGGATCGGCTTCTCGCGGTCGTCGGGGATGATATAGCTGGCACCAAACGTCGCAAAATAGAGCAACCGGTGCTCCTGATCGCGCCGAATGTTATACCACCCCGCCCATTCCAATTTCTGCGGCATCGTCTTGCTTCCGACGTTTCGCCGATGCTTTAGCTTACACCTTATGATTGTAACCGTGCAATCACCCCTCGTTCTCGATCCGCTCCATGTCGTCGTCGCTGAAGCCGAAATGGTGGCCGATCTCGTGGATGAGGACGTGGCGCACGACATGGGCCAGATCCTCGCCCGTCTCGCACCAGTAATCGAGGATGGGGCGGCGGTAGAGGAAGATCATGTCGATGCCGCTGCCCGTCGCCGAGACGCTCTTGTGCGGCAAGGCCACGCCGCGATAGAGGCCGAGGAGATCGAACGGGCTCTCGAGGCCCATCTCCTCCTCGACCTCCTCGTCGGGAAACTCCTCGACGCGGATGACGACCGGGCCGAGCTCCCGCGCAAGGACATCGGGGATGGTTTTCAGCCCCGCGTGAGCCAAGGTCTCGATATCGGCGAGGGTAGGCGGGGCGTGGGCGGCATCATTCATGAGGGTGAAACTAATACGGCTTGACGCTCCGACAAAGCCCGTCCACTTCACTCTCGATGAATTGCGAGAGGAGGGAACGGGTGATGGTCGAGAAGCTGATCGGCGCCGCGCGCAAGACCGCGTTGCACCAACTCCACGGCTGGGCCGAAATCGCCGACCGCGATGCGATCCGCAAGAGCTTTCATTTCGAGGGATTCTCGGAGGCCTGGGGGTTCATGAGCCGCGTCGCGCTTCTCGCCGAGAAGCAGGATCATCACCCCGAGCTTTTCAACGTCTATAATCGCGTCGAGATCGCCCTCTCGACCCATGACGTCGACGGGCTCTCGGATCGCGACATCAAGATGGCGCATGCGATCGACGAGCTGGCGCCGATCCGCGACCGAGAAGGCTGACGAGGCCGTCTATTTCGGCGGCATGCGCATGGCGCCGTCGAGGCGGATCGTCTCGCCGTTCAGCATCGCGTTGCCGATGATGTGGAGGACGAGGCTCGCATACTCCTCGGGCGCGCCGAAGCGCGAGGGGAAGGGGACGCTGGCGGCGAGGCCGTCCTGGATCGCTTGCGGCATGCCGAGGAGAAGGGGCGTTGCGAAGAGACCGGGCGCGATGGTGTTGACGCGGATGCCGGATCTGGCGAATTCACGCGCCGCCGGCAGGGTCAGTGCGACGATGCCGCCCTTCGAGGCGGCATAGGCCGCCTGGCCGATCTGCCCTTCATAGGCAGCGACCGAGGCGGTCGAGACGATGGCGCCGCGCTCGCCATCGG
The DNA here is from genome assembly GCA_041488295.1 of Allostellaceae bacterium. Lineage (GTDB taxonomy): Bacteria > Pseudomonadota > Alphaproteobacteria > ATCC43930 > CGMCC-115725 > URHD0088. Next base: position 8,942 of record JBGPOZ010000080.1, on the reverse strand, counting down.
CCAAGGGCGCGAGCCCCGTCATGTCGGCCGCGGCAAGGCGCATCATGTTGAAGCTGCCGATGAGGTTGACCTCGATCACCTGGCGGAAGGCGTCGAGCGGCATTGCGCCGTCGCGCCCGACGATGCGCTGGGCCGGGCCGATCCCGGCGCAATTGACGAGGATGCGCGCAGGGCCGTGCGCGGCGCGCGCCTTCGCCACCGCCGCCTCGCCGCTCGACGCGTCGGCGACGTTGCAGGCGAGGGCGAGGCCGCCGATCTCGCCGGCGATCTTCGCCGCCGCCGCCTCGTTGATGTCGAGCACCGCCACCTTGGCGCCGGCAGCGGCAAGCGCACGCGCGGTCGCCGCACCAAGTCCCGAGCCGCCGCCCGTGACCAGCGCGGCATGATTCTTCACCTCCATCCGAGCCTCCTCAATGGTTCAATTCGGCGCCGTCGGTTGCGGCCGGCCGCCGCTCACCGCGACCCGGTTCTCGCGCGACAATCGCGCTTCGCGATGCGCGACGTAAAGCGACGAGCAAACGATGATCGCGGCGCCGATCCAAGTCCAGCGGTCGGGCTGCTCACCGAAGAAGGCGTATCCGAGGAAGGCGGCATAGGGCATGCGCATGAATTCGAAGGGCGCGGTCGCGCTCGCATCGACGACGGCGAGTGCGTGCGCCACGGACAGATGCGAGGCGATCCCGCAGAGTCCGAGGAGGATGAGGGCACCCAGGACCGGCCAGGACGGCCAGGTCCACACGAAGAGCGCGGGAATGAGCGAGATCGGCGTCAGGTAGAGCACCATGTAGGCGACGATCGTCGCCGCCGAATCGGTGCGCACCAGGAACTTCACCGTGATCGCCCCCATCGCCGCCGTCGCCGCCGAGAAGAGAATGAGCAGCATGTTGGCGTCGACCGGCCCGAAGGGGCGCAGGATCACCGTGACACCGATGAGGCCGAGCGCGATCGCGCTCCAGCGGCGCACGCGCACGCGCTCGCCGAGGATGAGAGCGGCGAGGATCGTCGCGAAGAGCGGTGCCGTGAAATTGAGGGCAGTCGCCGTCGCCAGCGGCACCCGGGCGATGCCGATGAACCAGGTCACCATCGAGATGAAGGCGACGGCGGCGCGCAGGATGTAGAAGCCGATCTTCGTCGTCCGCAAGCCGCCGGGACCGACGCGGATGAGGAACGGCACCATGAAGACGAGCGCGAAGAGATTGCGGAAGAAGACGATCTCGAGCGGGTGCATCTCCGCCGCCGCCTCGCGGATGATAACGTTCATGAGGCCGCCGGTGATGCCGCCCGCGATCATCCAGAGCATTGCCTGGGCGATCGGCGGCAGTTTGGCGAAAGAGAAGATCGAGGAACGGACCCAGGACATGTCGGCGCGAGACTACGGCGAAAGCGGACGCTGCGCCAACAGGCGAGTACGACAGGTTTCACGGGTCGCATTTCCGCGTGCCATGCTCGCTCGGACAGGCTGCGGCGGATACCCTCGGTTGGAACCCGGCTCCCGGCCCTCATGCGTCGCGCTCGCGGTCGACGGTCGCACGCGATCGTTGTGTCCCCGCAGCAATGACGCTAATTACGCAGTTTGCAGGATCGTTAACCGTCTATGAGGGTCTCTCGGCGAAGATGTCGGCAAGAGTTGCGGCGCAGCGCGTGGGCCGCGATGCAATGAGGAGATCCAAACCTTGTCCGAGGCTCGTTTGCGTTCCGCATCTTCCGTCATTCCTTCGACCGCGCGCCCGCTCGGCATCCGCCCGGCGATCGAGGCGCTGCCCCCCTCCAAGATCGGCGAGGTCGCCGCGGTCGGCTTCGGCGACCCCTCGGTCCTGCCGCTGTGGTTCGGCGAGGGCGATCTGCCGACCCCTTCCTTCATCTGCGAGGCCGCCGTCGAAGCGCTGCGCAAGGGCGATACCTTCTATACCTTCAAGCGCGGCATCCCGCCGCTGCGCGAAGCGATCGCGCAATACCTGACGCGCCTCCACGCGAAGCCCGTCGCCGCCGATCGCATCGTCGTCACCAGCGCCGGTATGGGCGCCATCATGCTGGCAGCGCAGACCCTGGTCGAGCCTGGCGACAATGTCGTCATCGTGACGCCGGTGTGGCCCAACATCAACGCCGCGGTCGAGGCGCTCGGCGGCGAAGCGCGCGAGGTCGCGCTCGAGCCGACGCCGGCGGGCGGCTGGCGGCTCGATCTCGAGCGCGTCATCGCCGCGTGCGATGCGCACACGCGCGCGATCTTCGTCAACTCGCCCTCGAACCCGACCGGCTGGATGATGGATCGCGCCGAAGCGGCGGCGCTCCTCGCCTTCACGCGCCGCCGCGGCATCTGGCTCATGTCCGACGAGGTCTACGAGCGGATCGTCTACGATCGCCCCGTGGCGGCCTCCATTCTCGACATCGCCGAGCCCGAGGACCGCGTCATGGTCATCAACAGCTTTTCCAAATCCTGGGCGATGACCGGCTGGCGCATGGGCTGGATGGTGACGTCCGAGGCCATTCACCCGGTGCTCGACAAGCTGATCGAGATCAACACCTCGGGTGCGCCGACCTTCCTGCAGCCCGCCGCCGTGACCGCGATCCGCGAGGGCGAGCCTTTCGTCAAGAGCATGATCGAGCGGTGCCGCGTCGGCCGCGACCTCGTCATCCAAGGGCTTGCCCGCTTCCCGCGAATCCGCGTCACGGCACCGGCCGGCGCCTTTTACGCCTTCTTCCGCGTCGACGGCATGAGCGACAGCCTCACCTTCGCGAAGGAGATCGTGCGTCGCTGCAAGGTCGGCCTCGCGCCGGGGGCGGCGTTCGGCCCTGCCGGCGAGGGTTATCTGCGCCTCTGCTTCGCAAGCGCGCCCGAGCGCCTCAGCGAGGCGTTGGAGCGCCTGCACCCGATGCTCGGCTGAGCGTGGCCGGGGCGGTGGCGGGGGTTTCCTCCGCCTGACGCGCCTCGGCCAGCAGCCAGTCGCGGAAAGCGGCGATCTTCGGGCGATCGGCGGTGGCTTCGGGGCAGACCAGCCAATAGGAATATGTGGCAGGCACGCTCTGATCGAACAGCCGCACGAGCCGTCCGGCGGCAAGATCGCCGGCGGTAAGCGCGGCGCTGGCGACGGCAACGCCCTGACCCTCGATGGCCGCCCAGATCACCATGCTCGAATCGCTGAAGCCGGGGCCGCGCGTCGAATCGATGTCGGTGACACCGACGAGGCTGAACCAGATCCGCCAGAGATCGCGCGGCTCGGTATGGAGCAAGGTGAAGTGGCGCAGATCGCTCGGCGCCCGCAGCGGATGGGCGGCGCCGGCAAGGAGCGCCGGGCTGCACACCGGAAAGAACCCCTCCTTGCTGATGAAGTCGCTGCGCATGCCGGGATAGTCGCCCGAGCCCGCGCGGATGCCGAAATCGAATTCGCCGCGCGAGAGATCGACGAGATCGGGCGAGCTCGAGATGCGCAGATCGATCTCCGGATGCGCGAGGCGCAGCCGGCCAAGCCGCGGCAGCAGCCATTTCGCCGCGAAGGACGGCAGTACCGTTGCGCTCAAGACGCCGCTCGCATCCTGCGCCTTGAGGCGGTGCGTCGCCGCGGCGAGGCGGTCGAAGGCGGCGCTGACCTCCGGCAGATAGGCCTGCGCCGTGTCGGTCAACAGGACGCCGCGGCCGCTGCGGCGGAAGAGCGTCAGGCCAAGCCGTTCCTCGAGCATGCGGATCTGGTGGCTGATCGCCGCCTGCGTCACGTGCAGTTCGCTCGCGGCGGCGGTGAAGCTAAGGTGGCGCGCGGCCGCCTCGAAGGCGCGCAGCGCATTGAGCGGAGGGAGCTTGCGGGACATGTCAAATCATCAATTTATTTGATCTATTGGATGAGAAAGTGTCGCTTTTTTTGGCCGGAGTTTCCACTAAATTAATAGAGGATGCAGTGAAATCCGGTCGATTTTATGAACATAGAAAAACTATTGGTTTGGAAAGTCGACCTCGATAGGAGAACGATCATGCCCCTCGATTTCTCATCCTCGGCTCCGCCACCCTCGAAGAGCGACGCGATCGCGTCCCCCGCTTGGATCCTGCGCGATTGGCAGCCGCTTTCGACGGGATCGCGTCGTACGGTCTCGCGCCTCGCGATGCTGGTGACGGCAGCTCTATCCTCGCCGCCCGTCGTGGCGTGAGGGCACGAATCTGGCGGCTCCGGCGTTCTATGGTAAGCTCCAACGATCGACGGAGCCGCACTCGATTGACGGCTGCCGGGCGCGACGTGAAGGTCCGCCTTGCCCGCGATCTGCGGCACCGCCTCGCGATGCGGAGGTAAGGCCATGAACGTCGAAGCGATCTTGCGATCCAAGGGCGGTGCCGTCGCGACGATCCCGTCCGACACCACGGTGGCGGCCGCCATTCACGAATTGAAGACGCGCGGCATCGGCGCCCTGGTGGTGAGCGACGACGGGCGCACCGCGGTCGGCATTCTCTCCGAGCGCGACGTCGTTCATGCTCTCGCCGAGCATGGCGCGGCGCTGCTCTCCATGCGGGTCGACGGGCTGATGACGCGGCGCGTCGTCACGTGCCGGCCGGAAGACACCGTCAGCGAGCTCATGGCGCGGATGACCGAGCGGCGTTTCCGCCATCTGCCGGTCATGCAGAACGGCGCGCTGTGCGGCATCGTCAGCATCGGCGATCTCGTCAAGAGCCGGATCGAGGAGGTCGAGTTCGAGGCGGATTCGATGCGCCATTTCATCGCCGGCTGAGGGTCGCGCGGCGGCGGCATCTCCGGCCGGCGGAGCATGCGGAGAATCCGCCGCGCACGGCTGCGCCTCGGGTGACATCGCCTCGGCAAGAATGCTAAGAACGCCCTCGACATGCAAGGCATGAAGGGAGGCAGACCATGACGTTTCGACCGTTGCACGACCGGGTTCTCGTCCGCCGCATCGAGCAGTCGGAAAAAACCGCGGGCGGCATCATCATCCCCGACACCGTCAAGGAGAAGCCGATGGAAGGCGAGGTCGTCGCCGTCGGGCCGGGCGCGCGCGGCGATGATGGCCGGATTCATCCCCTCGACGTGAAGAGCGGCGACCGGGTCCTGTTCGGCAAATGGTCGGGGACGGAGATCAAGCTCGAAGGCGAGGAGCTGATGATCATGAAGGAAAGCGACATCATGGGCATTCTCGCCAAATCCGGCGGCAAGGGCCGCGGCTGATCCAGCGATTGCGTGGCCGGCCGATCATCAAGTGGTTGGCCATGACGTGGCCGGCGAAGCCGTGCGAGGCGAGCGACGCCTATGGCAGGCTGCTAGGCGATGAGGCTCCAGAGCCCCCAGCCGCCGGCGATGATGAGCGCCCAAAGCGCGACCGATGATCCGAGGATGACCGCCAATCTGAAGTGACGGGGATATTTGAAGGCGTCGACGGTTGTGCTACGCGCAACCGACAAATCGTCGCGGGCAGATGCGGTTATGGACATGGTCTGCGCCTCCCGATCGTATGATTGGTAAACGCTATTCGCGTTTAGGTTTATTTTTCGTTAACGGTATGTGACGGCGGTTCACGTGTGTTTCGACGGCCGCGTGCGTGCGCTCGGGAATCTGACCTCGATCCGCGTCCCCTTGCCGAAGGTGCTGTCGATCGCCAGCTCGCCCTGGTGAAGCTCAACCAGCGATTTAGTGAGGGGCAGGCCGAGGCCGGTCCCTTCATGGCGCCGCGCCAGCGACGAATCGACCTGGCGGAAGGGCTGCAGGGCGAGGCGGAGCTGCCGTTCGGTCATGCCGATGCCGGTATCGTCGATGGCGATGACGAGCGGCCCGCCCGGATCGATCCGCCCGGCGATCGTGACCCGACCGCCGGACGGCGTGAATTTGACGGCGTTCGACAAGAGGTTGAGCAGGATCTGCTTCAGCTTGATCTGATCGGCGCGGAGGCACGGCAGCCGCGCGAAGCTGGCGAGGTCGATCGCCAGCCGCACGCTGCCCTTGTCAGCGCGCTCGCGAACCAACCGCTCGCACGTGACGACGACGCTCGCGAGGTCCACCTCCTCTTCATGGAGCGTGAGGCGGCCGGCCTCGACCTTCGAGAGATCGAGAATGTCGGTGATGATCTCGAGCAGATGCGTACCGCTGTCGTGGATGTCCTGCGCGTAGCTGCGGTAGCGCTCGCTGACCGGGCCGAAGATGCCGCGCCGCATCACGTCGGAGAAGCCGATGATGGCGTTCAAGGGCGTGCGCAGCTCGTGGCTCATATTGGCGAGGAATTCGGATTTGGTGCGGCTCGCCGTCTCGGCTTCCTCCTTGGCGAGAACCAAGGTTTCGGCGAGCTGCGAGAGCTCGCGGCGCTGCGCCTCGAGCCGCTCGCGCGTCGTCTCCAGCTCCTGGATGCGCTCGCGCAGGCTCTCCTCGCTCTGGCGCAGCGCCTCGCGCGCCCGCCGGCGGTCGGTGATGTCGGTATAGATCGTGACGATGCCGCCATCGGGCATCGGGTTGCTGCGCACCTCGAGCGTCGTGCCGTCCGGTAGAGTCCGCTCGAAGAGATGCGAGCCGGGCATGCGCATCGCCGCGATCCGTTCGGCGACAAGGGTCTCGATCTCGCCCGGGCCGTACTCGCCGCGCTCGGCGTTGTAACGAATCAAATCCTCGACCCGCGAGCCGACCTGCGTTAGCGCCTCCGGCGCCCCCCTCAGCTCGAGGAAGCGCCGGTTGAAGGCGACGACGCGGAGATCCTTGTCGCAGACACGCATGCCTGGATCGATGCTGTCGAGCGTCGACTGCAACAGCATCGATTGGCGACGAAGCTCGCTTTCCTGCCGCGTCAGCTCGGTGATGTCGGAGATGACGTGGACGACGCCGCCGTCGCTCGTGCGGCTTTCATCAATGAGGATCGTGCGCCCATCGGTCAGCGCCCGCTCGATTGGGTCCCCCGGCGAGCGATGGCGCTTCAATCGGTCCGCAACGAATTCTTCGGTCGACGCGTATCCCGTGGCCGGAACGAGGCCGAGCCCGACGTTGTGGCGCAGGATCTCCTCGAATGTGACGCCAAGTACAAGGGCGGGGCGGGACTCTTCGGGATGAAGGTCGATGTAGCGTTGATTGTGCAGAATGAGCCGGTCGTGACGGTCGAACAGCGCAAATCCGCCATTGATCGAGTTGATGGCGTCACGCAGCTGGTCCTGCGCCGCCGCGGCGGCATGTTCGGTCGATTTGCTCGCGTCGATGTCGAGCACCAACCCTTCCCACAAGACCGTGTCCGCGGAAAGGCGGGTCGGGCGCGCGGTGATCTTCGCCCATTTGGCCGCCCCGCCCGGCGGACGCAGGACAAGCTCCCGCTCGAACGGCTCCAATCTGAGCTGGGCCCGCGCCAGCCCGTCGAGGAACGCGGCGAACGCGCCGTCACCCTCAAAGCACGTCGCGAACAAGCTTTCGTCCTGCACCAGCCTCGCGCCGCTGATGCCAAGGAGCGTCGCGCTCCCCTCGCTCGTATAGGTGAGACGGAGGCGCCGGCCGGGGCCGAAAACGAGCCCGAAGGCGAATCCGACGAGTTGCGAGGCGAAGACGGCGAGCTGTCGCTCTCCGTCCATGAGCGGTCGATCCCCCTCCGCCGCGGCACGTCGCCCAGGGCGCAACGCCGCGAGCCGATCGAGCTTGGCATGAACCGCCGCCATCTCGGATCGCGTGCCATCGATCTCGTCGGCGAGGCGCAATAGAGCCGGCCTCGGATCATCGCCGGCAACCAGCGCGTCGAGCGCCTCGCCAAGCGCGGCATGGGCGCCACGCAGCGGTCGCAATTCGTCCCGCTGCTGCCGTCGGCGGCGATTGCCTTGCGCGAGGATGCGTTCAACTGCCTTCATCAATCCAGCCGCCGACGGCAGAGCGACCCGAACAAGAGTCCGAGACAGAGCGCTAGCATAGCTAGAATATGTAAAGGCAGTGTTTAGCTCGCGCCTGAGTAGAAGGATCGCGGAATCCGAGCGGATTCCTCAGCCGATCGCGCGATACGGAAAAAATTAACCCTCATCGCGACTGTCGTCTCTGCGGCGCTCGCGCCCTGCTTCCGGTCGTTCCCCGCCGAATTCAAGCTGGGCTTGCCGCATTCTCCTTCGGCTCGCAGAACAACGGCTCCGCCTGCTATGCTGCCGGTGATGCGTGAGACAGATTTTCTACCGGAGGATCGATCATGGCGGTTCTGGGAATGGAGCATTTCACGGTGCTGGCCGAGGATCTCGACGCGACGCGCGCCTTTTATCGCGACATTCTCGGCCTCGAGGAGGGCTACCGTCCGCCGCTCGGGTTTCCCGGCGCCTGGCTCTATGTCGGCGGCCGCGCCGTGCTCCACGTCATCGCCGGGCGCGGTCTTCCGGAGAATCGGGCCGGCGTCCTCGACCACATGGCGTTCGCCGCGAAGGATTTGCCCGGCACCCTCGCCAAGATCGAGGGGCGCGGCCTCGAATATACCTTGCGCCGGCAGGCCGAGACGCGCGCCTGGCAGCTCTTCCTTCACGACCCGAACGGCGCCAAGGTCGAGCTCGACTTCGCTTCCGAGGAGACGGCACCGGGCCGCGCCTAGTGGGCACTTTGAGCAGTCTCGTCAACGCCTTCCTCGTCGTCTACGCGGCGCTCTTCCCGATCGTCAACCCGCTCGGATCGGCGCCGGTTTTCCTCATCCTGACCGGCGGCTACACGGTGCCGACGCGCCGTCGCCTCGCCCGGCAGGTCGCGGTGAACGGCTTCCTGTTGCTGCTCGGCTCGCTGCTGCTCGGCTCCTACATCCTCGAATTCTTCGGCATCACCTTGCCGGTGATGCGCGTCGCCGGCGGTGCCGTCGTGACGGCGATGGGTTGGCAGCTCCTCAAGGAAGGCGACGATGTGCGCGAGCCCAAGACCGCCGAGGGCGCAGACGACCGGATCGCGCTGCGACGCGCCTTCTATCCTTTGACCATGCCGCTCACCGTCGGGCCGGGCTCGATCACCGTCGCGATCGCGCTCGGCAGCAAGCGGCCG
>JBGPOZ010000079.1:0-17765 GCA_041488295.1 Allostellaceae bacterium | reverse complement strand
GCGTAGACGAGCGTCGCCACCACCATGGTGAGGACGGGAAGATAGCGGTTGGCCCGCGACTCGAGCGTCGGAAACCGCGTCTTCAGATCATTGCCGATGGCAAAGCCCCGGCCGCTGACGCGGCGCACGAGGCCGACGATGAGCCGGGCGACGAGGATGACGGCGATCGACAGCAAGGTTCCGCGCAGGACGAAAATGAACCCGCCCTCGACGCGCAGCGCGTAGACGAGAAAGATGGCGACGATGTAGACGATGGCAAGGATGTGCCAGGTGTCGGCAAGGCGGTTGCGCAATAGACGCCAGCCGCTTGCCGTCCCGCCCGGCGTGCTGCGCCCGCGCAGCCAGTCGCCGACCGGACCCCGGTTTTGCAGCACGAAGATGACCCCGAGCGTCGCGACGACGAGGGCGCTCAGCTTGAGGAGGATCGCGTAGATGCCGCCGGGAACGCCGAGCCACCATGCCCCAGCCGCCGCCGAATAGCCCCAGACGGCGGTGTAGGCGAAGCGCTTGATCCAGACATAGAGATAGCTGCGCGTCTCCTCGCTGAGGCCGTGCAGAAGCGAGGCCGAGCGGCGCGGCAGCAGGATGATCCGCGCCATCGCGATGATGAAGCGCGCCGTGACGTAGGCGCTGACGAGGGTCGTCGCGACCTGCGCCGTCGCGAAGCGCGGCTCGGTGAAAGGCAGGATGAGATAGGCGAGGCCGGCGAAGGCGAGGATCGGCAGCGCGTCGAGCACGGCGCGCATGGCGATGAACAGAAGGCGCAGGACGAGATGTTCGCTCGCGTTGTTGCCGAGCGAGCGACGCGGTCGCAACAGCAGGGTGCGCAGCAGCCATTCGCCGAAGAGAGCGAAGCCGAAGACGACGCCAAGCTTCAGCGCCACTTCGAGCCAGAAGGCGCGCGCCGGCGGATCGGTCGCCTGGAGATGAAGCCACGCGATGAGGCGGGGCGCGTCGACGACGACACCCGCTGCCGCGACGACCTCGCCGCTGATGGCGTCGATGCGGGTGGAAAGTTCGTTCAAGAGCGTCGCCGGGGCCGCCTCTTGCTGCTGCTCGACGCCGCGCTGCGCCGCGATGAGGCCGCGCAACTGCTCGACGAGCTGGGCGCGTTGCTTCTCGTCCTGGAGCGTGGCGAGAAGGCGGTTGAGCTCATCCTCGGTCACCGGCGCCGATGCCGATTGCGCGGGCGCGGTGGCGGCCGATTGTTGCGCCGCGACGGGCGGCGCTTCCGCCATCGACAGCGCGGCAAGGCACAGAAAAAGCGCGCTCATCAGGGCGCGGCGCCACGCGATCGAGGCGGTGGCGGCGAGGAAAACGGCCCGGCTCGTCATGGGTGCGGAGCTTACCCTCGGGACGGAAAACCGCAAAGCTTTCGGGTCATGCGCCACAAAATGACCTCATTCCGCGCCGGCCCCCGCATGCTCGTGCGCTGTCATCAGCGCGGCCACCGCGCGCGCCGACGGATCGCCCTCGGCGTCGAGCGCCGCCGCGACGCGCCGGCGATCGGTCGCGCTGCGATTCTGGCTGAGCTTGAATTTACCTTCGAGGCGGCTCACCGGCAGCGAGAAACCGATGATCCCGCGCACCATGCCGGCGACATATTTCTCGGGCTGATCGGCGAGGCGCCATGGATTTACCCGGCCGGATTCAAAGACCTGGGCCAAGCGATCGACGAGGCGGGTAAGCGCCGCCGGGTCCTCGATCGCGCGCGCGTGCCCGTAGGCGTGAACGGTGGCGTAGTTCCAGGTCGGCACGGCGGGATGCGTCTCGTACCAGCTCGGCGAGACGTAGCTGTGCGGCCCGGCGAAGATGACGAGCGCCTCGGTCGCGCTATTGAGATCAGCCACTTGCGGATTGGGCCGCGCGAGATGGCACAGAAGCGTGCCATGCGGACCCTCCGCAGCATCGTAGAGAAACGGGAGCTGGCTCGCGATCAAGCCGCCGGGACCGTGGGTCACCAGGGTCGCAAAGCTGTTGCGCTCGATGATCTCGGCAAGAACCTCCGGCCGGGTCTCGCGGAAATGCGGCGGCAAATAGACCATGGCACCCTCTCAAGCACGACGCCGTCTGCGGCTCAAGCGAGCTTGTCGTAAACGAGGCTGACGAGCAACCCGACACCGGATAGCGCGAGAATCGCACCCGAGCCGCGGTTCAGCCAGAGCAGATGGCTCTCGCGAAAGGATTTTCGGAAGAGCCCGGCGACGATATTGAGGCCGAGCCACCAGAAGAGCGACCCGCACAGAACGCCGGCGACGAGCATTCCGGCGCGCGCCAAGGTCGCCTCGGCTCCGGTGAACCCGACGGCGGCGAAGATGCCGAGAAACGCCAGGATCGTCACCGGATTGGTGATCGTGAGGACGAAGGTCGACAGAAACGCGCCGAAGAGGTTCTCGGCGTTCTTTTCCTGCTCTTGGCCACGGACGGCGTGCCTGCGGAGCGCGGTCACACCAAGATAGAGGAGAAAGAAGCCGCCGGCGCCGCGCAGCCAGCTCTGATAGCCGAGCAGCAAATCGGCGACAACGGTGAGGCCGAAACCGGCGATGATGCCGAAGATGGTATCGGCGCTGGCGGCGCCAAGGCCGGACAGAAAGCCGAACAGCCGGCCCTCGAAGATCGTGCGGCGCACGCACAGCACGCCGACCGGGCCGACCGGAACGGCGATGACGATGCCGACGGCGATGCCCTTCAGGAAGAAGACGAACAGCATGAAGAGGCTGGCATTGCCGGATTGATCCCGAGGGCATGAGGCGGGTGCCAGTCATATGGCCTGCCCCCGCGCGATGCAACCCGATTTGCCGGAAGGAGAGGCGATGGGCCTCGCGGGAGCGTGATCGCGCAAGGCGCCTCGCTTCCGCTATCGTGAGGGCTCCGCTCTTGCGCGCTTCCGAGGGATCGTCATCATGGGCAGAAGAGTTGCGGCGGTGCTGGCGGCGGCCGGCGGCATCCTCGCCGCCGCCCTCGCGACACCAACGGAAGCCGGGAGCGGGCGCATGCAGGGCTTTGATTTCGAATTCACCGCGATCGACGGCGGCAAGCTGCCGCTTTCGCAATATCGCGGCCGACCCGTCCTCGTCGTCAACACCGCCTCGTTCTGCGGCTACACGCCGCAATACGAGGATCTCGAGGCGCTGTGGCGCAAATATCGCGACCGCGGCCTCGTCGTGCTCGGCGTTCCGTCCAATGATTTCGGCCAGCAAGAGCCCGGCACCGCCTCCGAGATCAAGCAATTCTGCGAGGCGAACTACGCCGTCGACTTTCCGCTCGCCGAGAAGCAGGAGGTGGTGGGAGCGAAGGCGCATCCCTTCTTCCGCTGGATCGCCGAGGAGTTGGGCGATGCCGGCGTGCCGCGCTGGAACTTCCACAAATACCTGATCGCCGGCGACGGCAGCCTCGCCGGCGCGTGGCCGTCGCGCGTGCGACCGACCGACAAGGAAGTGACGGCCGAGATCGAGCGGCTGCTGCCGAGTTAAGTCTGCGGCCCCTACATATATGATCCGCTGACATCTCGGGGCGAAGCCAAAAAGGTTTTGAACCACCAAGACACCAAGGACACCAAGGGAACGCGTACGCGCGAAGCGCCGATCGGTATTTGACGGTGATCGAGGTCACGGGCGACGACCGATCTCACGGCGCTGCGCGCAGAAAGAACTTGGTGTCTTGGTGTCTTGGTGGTTCAAAACCTTTTTGGCTGCGCCGTGACGCGGAGACTCCAAAGACTTGCGGAGAGCCGCGCTGGTTGGCTGCTTAGGCCGCCCGCACCGTCGCGAGGAACTGGTCGACCTCGCCGCGCATGTTCTGTGTTTGCGCGACGAGCTCGTCGGCGGCGCCCCGCATCTCCACGGCGGCCTCGCCCGTCTTGTCGACCGCCTCGTTCACGCTCGCGATGTTCTCCGAGACCTCGTGCGTGCCGTTCGCCGCCTGCTGGACGTTGCGCGTGATCTCCTGCGTCGCCGCCGACTGCTCCTCGACGGCCACCGCGATCGACGAGGAGATCTCGTTCACCTCGAGAATGGTCTGCGAGATGGCGCGGATCGCTTCGACGGCGGCCTTCGTCTCCGCCTGGATCGCGACGATCTGGCCGCGGATGTCGTCGGTCGCCTTGGCCGTCTGGTTGGCGAGCGACTTGACCTCGGAGGCCACCACGGCAAAGCCCTTCCCCGCCTCACCGGCGCGCGCCGCCTCGATCGTCGCATTGAGCGCCAGGAGATTGGTCTGGCTGGCGATGTCGTTGATGAGCTGCACCACGTCGCCGATCCGTTGCGCCGCTTCGGCGAGGCCGGTCATCGTCACATTGGTGCGCTCGCCGTCCTCGGCCGCCTTCTTGGCGATCTGCGAGGCCTGGACCACCTGGCGTCCGATCTCGGCGATCGAGGCCGAGAGCTCTTCGGAAGCGGCCGCGACCGTCTGGACATTGCTCGTCGCCTGATTGGCGCCGGTCGCGACGGCAAGCGACTGCGTGCGCGTCGCCCCAGCGGTTTCGGCCATCGAGCGGGCCGTCCCCTGCACGCCGGAAGCGGCTTTGGCGAGCATCTCGGTGATGCCGCGAACGCGTGCCTCGAACGCATCGGCGAGAGCGGCGAGCGCCGCCTTCTTGTCGTGCTCCGCCTTCGCCTTGACCTCGTCCTGCTGGGATTGTAGGCGCTGCACGGCCAGGGCATTGTCCTTGAAGACGCGGACCGCCTTCGCCATCGCGCCGATCTCGTCGCGCCGCTCGGCCTCCACGATTTCGATATCGAGATTGCCGGCGGCGAGGGTTTCCATCTTCGCCTTCAGCATGTCGAGCGACCGGCTGATGTTGCGGCTGATGAGAAAGGCGATTGCCGCTGCGACCGCGGTGAGGACCAGCGCGGCAAGCACGAGCCGGATGAGGATCGCCTGGAACGCCGCCTCGACATCGTCGGTATAGACGCCGGTGCCGATGAAGCCGTCCCACGGCGCGAACTTCTTGAAGTAGGTCAGCTTCGGCAACGGCTCCTTCTCGCCGGGTTTCGGGTACCAATAGGTCGTCGTTCCCTCGGTCTTGCCGGTCTTCAAGATCGCGACCATCGCGCCGATGATGAGATTGCCGTGCGAATCCTTGACCTCGATCCGGTTCGTGCCCTCCTGCGGCGGGTTTGCGCCATGCGCGATGCAGATGCCGTCCATCGTATAGGCGAGGAGATATTCCTGCCCGTCGCGATAGCGCATCGCATGAACGACCTCGCGGAATCGGCCCAGCGCCTCGTCCTTGGTGATCTTGCCGCCCTCGACCTCCTTTTGGAGGGAGCCGGCGATCCCGTAAGCCGTCTCGACCACCGAGCGGGCTAGGGCGAGGCGGTCGTCGATCATCGAGCGATGGAGGAAATAGGCGCCCATCGCGATCGCCCCGGCGAGCGATGACGCCGAGACTCCCAACATGACGAAAAGCTTCGCCCGCACCGTCAGCCGATTGAATATGTTCACGCGCGTTCCCTCGCTCGACCCCACGGACGCAACCCGGGCGATGATCCGATCCCGCGTCACTCTCCAATGAATATTTGAATGTCCGGTTAACCGCCGAACCATCCGGGCGACGGCAGAGATTCGCCTCAACCTACAGGAAAGCGGTGGTCCCGACCTCTCGGGTAGGCACCAAGGCGATTTGGCCGCGAACAGAAGCGGCCGCAATCGAATCTGGTTGCGGCGGAACCTCCAGGGACGGAGGATCAGGTTCTCTAGATCAGGAATCCGGGGAATGTCGGCTGATATCCTGATCATCCGAGGGGGGCGAGAAATGGAGCATGGGGCTGTGGCTGCGAAGGCCTTCACTGCGCTGATCAAGCAGACGGCGCCGAAGGACGGGGAACCGGGCAAGAACCGGTCTCTGGTGATCGGCGAAACGCCGAAGCAACCGGTCATCCTGGTCTCGACCAAGAAACCGACGAACGCACTGTCCGAGCTTCAAACCATGTCGAGATCTCTCGGGGCGTTCAAGCCGGTGGCGATCGGTCAGGTGATTTTCGAAGAGGGCGAGGTCCATGTCAAAGTCTTGAAAGCCGCCAACGAACCCGCCGTGCGGAAGGCTTTCGCCGAATATTTCAAGCTCTACAAAGTCACGCCGCCGAGCCAGAAGGTAAGATTGTGGCAGCCCGACCAGTGGGAGGCGGTCGAGTTCGCCGAGGACCTGCACGATACCGCGGACGCCGAGCTCGCGCCGTCCCAGGCGCAGCCCGACGCACCGGGCACGACGGCGCCGGATGACCGGGCGACCCATTATGGCCAGAAGATCCAGGCGGCCACAGAACAGGTCAAGAAGATCGCCGGTTTGGTCCAAACCCGTCCGGAGATTCGGGCAGCCGTGGTCTCCGCCACGACCCATCTGAACGAGGCGAGACATCGCCTGGAGGGCGCCGATTATGCCGGTGTCGACACGGCGCTCGAAGCGATGAACACCGAGTTGAAGACCGCGCTGAAACAGACCGCCCCGGCCGCGCGTCTCGGCACCGAGGCCGTCGCCGACGAGAAGCCGCCAGCTGGCAAAGAAGCGGCGTCTGGGTCCGATCCCTTCGTGCGAATGCAGAAATGCCGCCTGATCTGGGAGTCTGTGCGCAAGCGTGTCGCATCGGAAATCGCAAGCTTGAAGCGAGCCGTCGCCGATGAATTCGACGGCGATCCGGAAGAAACCGCGGCGCTCGATTCGCTTGACCAGCTCGACGACATTCTCCAGAGCTTCGACGAGCGGTTGATCGATACGCTCGACGAAATGTTCAATGAAAAAATTGCATCGAAGGAGCGCGACGCGTTGCTCAAGGAAGCAAAGGCCCTCATCGACGAGTATCTCGCCTATGCGCAGTCGAACGAGCTGGTGCGAAAGCTCGACGGGGACACCCCGTTCGGCGTGAAATTGAGCATCGGCACGACGATGACCACAAGTCTGAAGGCGCTGCAGGCCAATCTGCACTGACCCGCCTTGCGGTGGGAACGCGGATCGCTTCCGGTCGGGTGTCGGCCGGGAGCGCGGCGCCGTCGCGCGCGCATCGTCTTTCGGGTCGTTAACCGACGATCTTTTCCCACGCTTCCGGCGCATACTCGCGAACGAGGTCGAGCCCCTCGATCGTTTTCTCCAACCCGAACATGGCCTTCTCCAGAATTTCGCCATCTGCCGCCGGAGTGCTGGCGAAGCCGCTGCCGATCAAGGCCAGTGTCCCGAGGAGCTCTCCGAGTGCGGCAGGACCAATCAGCTTCTGCCCTCTTGTCCCGAGCATTTCATCGATGTCCTTCAGCGTCTTCTGAAGTTTGGCATTGTTTTTCCGGCCGGTTTCGACGCGCTCGATCATGTGCGGAATCTTGCCGGTGATCATGAGGTTCAGTTCTGCTTGAAGTCCATCTAACGCCGCCAACGCCTTTTCGACGTTGGTCATGGCCTTGCCGAAATCGCCCCTACTCCCGCTGTCCAATTTTTCCTTCAACTGCTTTTTGTTCCGGTTCAAGATTGTTTCGGCGGATTCTTGCGCATCGAGTAGTTGGTTTACGCTGATGCGCATATGGTGCAGTTCCACGTCCAACCCGTCGACCTTGCTTTTATGCTGACCAACCGTATTGAATAAATATTTCATGGAGGGGATGAAAATCTCCGAGACGTTTCCAGTGAGACTTCCAAGAAATCCCTTGCCAAATTCGGCAGCTTTGACTAGGTTTTTTTTCTTGTTGCTGGCGCCATCGTGAAATTCGATCTTGAGGTTTTTGACCGCAGATCGGATCTCCACCGCGATTTCCTCGGCGGAAGCGAAGAGGTCGGCAATCTGTTTGCCTATGCTTTGCGCCGAGGATGCGATACTGGTGATCGCGGGAATAATCGTTGCCGGCGCCGCCGGCGTCGCCGCCGTTGCCAGTGCGGCCAAGCTGGCGACGAGCGCCGCGCTGGTGGCAACAAGCTTGACGGACGCCTTCGCTTTGTACCGTTTGTAGTCGGCGTAAGTCTCGGCTTTCTCGGTGAAAAAATTGGCGATCTCGACCATCGCCTCTTTCTGAAATTCCGCGATCGTCTTTTCACGGCGTTCATCGAACGTTTTTTGGGCGCGCGCGAGCGCCTCCTTCGAGGCGGAAAACTCCTGCCCGGACATGCCCTCGAACGGCCGGTTCTCCCACGCGGTACTGTCGAATGACTTATACGTATCCGCGAAACCATCGACGGCCTTTGCGGAGAGACCATTCACGAGGAAGTAGGCTTTTTCAACAATGCCGTCATTGCTGAACACCTTCCACAGGCCTTTCGGCAGGTCGCAGCCGATCGTCAGCGCAATGTCCTGTTTCTTGGGATCCAGGTATCTTGGCGGTCCACCGATCTTCGCCAGCACCTCGTCGGTGATATTGCGCGAGTAGTAGAATGTCGAACTGCCGCGCACGGTGCCCTCGCCTTCGGGGCCGTCCGCCGCCATCTCCTGCAGCTTGTCGGTCTCCAGTTCGAGTTTTGTCCTGAACACGTTCTTCATCCAGACGCGGGCTTCCTGCTTTGCGACCCTCGGCATGCTGCGCCTCCATCACATCGGCTGTCATCTTCACCGAGAATCCCCAGATGCCCGCCGATCCCGCGTGAATGTTGATATGTTCTCGGCCTTCCCGCAAGGCAGACGCGAGCTGCAGACGGCGACCGGCGCCTGACGATGCGTTCCTGAAGAACCTGATTGGCGGGTCGGCGGATATGGCCGCCCGATCAATCCGCCGGTTCGGCGACCTTCTTCGGCGTCTCGGCCTTCGGCAGCTCCCGCGCGCTCTTCAGGGTGCGGACGGCGAGCATCTGCCGCCGGCCGCGGATCTCGATCTCGTGGCGCGGGAAGGCCGTGAGATCGGCCGCGGCCTTGGCGATCAGCTCCTCCGACACGACCAGCTCGCAATCATATTCCTTGGCCGCCGCCTCGAGCCGGCTCGCCGTGTTGACGGCATCGCCCACGGCGGTGAGCGAGACCGCCTTGCCGTAGCCGAGCTCGCCGACGATGGTCGGGCCGAAATGGAGGCCGATGCCGATCTTGAGCGGCGTCTCGAGATCATCGACCAGCGCGCGATTGAGCTCGACGAGCCGCTCCGACATGAGGCGCGCCGCCGCCAGCGCCTGGCGGCACCCGGCAACCGCGCCGCTTTGAATGCCGAACAGCGCCATGACGCCATCGCCGATGAATTTGTCGATATGGCCGCCCGCCTCCTCGACGGCCTGGCCCATGGCGGCGAAATACCGGTTGAGGACGAAGACGACGTCGTAGGGCAGGCGCGTCTCGGCGAGCTTGGTGAAGGCGCGCAGATCGGCGAAGAGGATGCCGATCTCGCGCTCGCCGCCCTGCGTGTAGCCGGGCCGCGCAAAACCGTCGCTCGCTTGCGCCAGCGGCGGCAGCAGCGGCGTCACGCGAACGTCGCCCAGCGGCCGCAATTGGCAGGCGAGGCGGACACCAGGTCCGGCATGGACTCGGCGCAGCACCTTCAGCTCCTCGGGCGAGGACGCCGGCAGCGCCGCGGGCGGCGCCTGGACGCGCACCCGGCAGGTCGAGCAACGGCCCTTGCCGCCGCACACCGAGGCATGCGGCACGCCAAGCAAGCGACTGGCATCAAGGATCGTGACGCCGCGCGGGATGTCGATGAAGCGGCCGTCGGGGTAGCTGATGCGCGAGACGCCGTGCCGCTTCTGCCAGCGCCGCCGCGCGAGCCGGGCGACGAGAACGGCGCCGACCGACGCTACGAAGAAGAAGCGCAGGGCCCAGGCGATGTCCATGATCTGGGCCTGCTGCGCCGGCGGCGGCCGATAGCGCAATTGGAGGGTCTCGCGGACCCATGCGGGATCTTGCGCGAGGGCGGCGACATGCGCGCCGGCGACGAGAAATCCCAGCATGGCGAAGACCGGGAGCAACAGGGCGAAGGCGAAGAGATAAGGTTGCGCCACCGGGTACCAGGGCTTCAGACGGAGCCAGAATCTGAGGCCGATACAGGCATGGATCCAGGCGATGACGAGAACCGTGCCCTGCAGGATTCCGCGCACGGGCGAGCCATGGAAGTAGACGGTGAGAAGCGAGCGGTAATAGCCGAAATCGGAACCGTAGAAGGTGTCCGAGACGCGCGTCGCCATCACGTGCTCGGCGAGAATGACGGGAATGAGGAACCCGAGCGTGTACTGGGTCGCCTCGGGAAATCCGAGGCGCAAGGTCTGGCGCTGCCACAGGGCGTAGAGGGCGAGACTGAAATGCGTCAAGAACGCGCCGTAGAGCGCGATGCTGGCCGGCCAGCTCGACCAGAAGCGATAGATCCAGTAGAGCGCGTCGTCCATCGTCTCGAGCGAGACGAGGCCGAGGCTGTGATTGACGAAATGCGTCACGAGATAGCTGAAGAGGGTCAGCCCAGAGATCAACCGGATGCGCCTGATCAATCGCCTCTCCCGTCCGCCGCGCCGCGAACAGCCCGCGACACGGCAATCTTGCGCCGTCCTGACCCGCACGGCTCAACCCTGCGATTATGAATGCAATTTAACTTGCAAATCTCGTCCTTTTCCCTAAACCCCTGACGCGGCGCGCCGAGCGTCCCGCAGGAAAGAGACCATCGGAGCGCATCCGCTATTCCAGCCACGGCCGAGCCGCGCACCCTATACGCCGGAGGATCGAAGTTGAACGAGATGATCGAGGTAAGACACCTCGCCAAGCGATTCGGCCCGATCGTCGCCGTCGACGATGTGAGCTTTCGCATGGAGCGCGGCGAGGTGCTTGGTTTCCTCGGCCCGAACGGCGCCGGCAAATCGACGACGATGAAGATGATCACCGGCTTTCTGGCTCCTTCCGGCGGGACCGCCATCGTGTGCGGCGCCGATGTGACGCGGGATCCGATCGCGGTCAAGCGCAAGATCGGCTACCTGCCCGAGGGCGCGCCCGCCTACCCCGACATGACGCCGGCCGCCTTCCTCGATTTCGTCGCGCACATCCGCGGTTTCAGCGGTGCGGCGGCACGAAAGCGCGTTGCTGAGGCGGTCGAGCGCGTCGCCCTCGCCGAGGTGCTGCACCAACCGATCGGCACGCTCTCCAAGGGCTTCAAGCGCCGCGTCGGCTTGGCGCAAGCGCTGCTCCACGACCCCGAGGTGCTGGTCCTCGACGAGCCGACCGACGGGCTCGATCCCAATCAGAAGCACGAGGTGCGGCGCCTCATCGCCGAGATGGCGCCGGGCAAGGCGATCATCATCTCGACGCATATCCTCGAAGAGGTCGACGCGGTCTGCACCAGGGCCATGATCATCGCCCACGGCAAGCTGCTCGCCGACGCCGCGCCCGGCGCGCTCGAGGCGCGCTCGCGACACTTCAATGCGGTGCGCATTGCGCTTGCGCCCGAGATCGAGGCGCAGGCCATCGAGGCGCTGTCGCGGCTGCCCGTGATCGCGGCAGTCGAGCCGGTCGAAGACGGCGAAGGGCACGGCGTCATGGTCTTCGCCCATGGCGGCCAACCGATCATCGGGGCGGTCAGCGATCTGCTGCGCGCCTATCACTGGGAGCCATCCACCCTGCGCGTCGAGCGCGGGCGCCTCGACGATGTCTTTCGCCAGATCACTTTGGCGCACTGAGAAGGCGAGAAGATCAGGACCATGCGCAGCACCGCTATCATCTTCCGCCGCGAGCTCGCGAGCTATTTCGCAACGCCGCTTGCCTACATCTTCATCGTCATCTTCCTGGTCATGGCCGGCATGCTGGCATTTTTCGTCGGCAATTTCTTCGAGCGCGGCCAGGCCGATCTGCAAGCCTTCTTCACCTTTCACCCCTGGCTCTACCTCGTCCTCATCCCGGCGCTGTCGATGCGGCTCTGGGCCGAGGAGCGCAAGAGCGGTACGATCGAGCTCTTCCTCACCCTGCCGATCTCCATGGGCGCCGCCGTGCTCGGCAAGTTCCTCGCCGCCTGGGCCTTTGCCGGGATCGCGCTCGCGCTGACATTTCCGTTCTGGCTCACCGTCAACTACCTGGGAGCGCCCGATAACGGCGTCATCCTGGCGAGCTATCTCGGCAGCTTCCTCATGGCCGGCGCCTTCCTTGCGATCGGCGCCTGCCTGTCGGCCTTGACCAAGAACCAGGTGATCGCCTTCGTCGTCACGGCGGCGGTGTGCTTCCTCTTCACGGTGAGCGGCTCGCCGGTCGTGCTCGGCCTGTTGCAGAGCTGGGCGCCGCAGCAGCTTCTCGCCACCGTCTCGTCCTTCAGCTTCCTGACGCACTTCACCGCCATCACGCGCGGCGTCATCGACGCGCGCGATGCCGTCTATTTCCTCTCGGTCATCGGCGCCTTTCTGCTGGCGAATGCCGTGATCGTCGATCTCAACAAGGCCGCGTGAGGAGGGATCCGCCATGACTGCGATCTCCCGCGGCGGCGCCGCGCTCCTCGCCCTCCTCTGCGCCGCGATCCTCTTCATCGGCATCAACGTCGTCGCCGACCGGACCTTGCGCTCGGCGCGCATCGATCTGACCAAGGAGA
This sequence comes from Allostellaceae bacterium, assembly GCA_041488295.1. GTDB lineage: Bacteria > Pseudomonadota > Alphaproteobacteria > ATCC43930 > CGMCC-115725 > URHD0088. The sequence continues at coordinate 5,324 of JBGPOZ010000079.1, read as the reverse complement.
AGCTTTTCACCCTGTCGGAGGGATCGCGCACGACCCTTGCCAAGATCGACGAGCCGATCACCGTGCGCTTTTACTATTCAAAGCGCCTCGGTGACGAGATCCCCTCCTACGGCCTCTACGCCCAGCGCGTGCGCGAGATGATCGAGGAATACGCCGCGCTCGCCAAAGGCAAGGTGAAGCTCGAGATCCTCGACCCGGTGCCCTATTCGGCGGTGGAGGACCGCGCCGTCGCCTTCGGCCTTCAAGGGGTGCCGATCGATCAGGCGGGCGACCAGGTCTATTTCGGGCTCGCCGCCACGAACTCGACCGACGATCAGCAAGTGATCCCGTTCTTTCAGCCCGAGCGCGAGCGCTTCATCGAATACGATCTGACGAAGCTCGTTCATTCCCTGGCCTTCCCCAAGAAGACGGTGGTGGACCTCATCACCTCGCTTCCGGTCGAGGGCGACATCATGGCGGCGATGCAGGGAAGGCCGATGCAGCCCTTCGCCTTCATCGAGCAGCTTCGCCAGCTCGACGAGGTGCGCACGGTCGGCACCGATCTTGAGAAGATCGAGCCTGATGTCGACGTCGTCCTCCTCATCCACCCGCAGAAACTGTCGGAGAAGACGCAATTCGCCATCGATCAGTTCGTGCTGAACGGCGGCAAGGCGCTCGTCTTCGTCGACCCCAATTCCGAGATCCAGCAATCGCGGCCGAGCCAGATGAATCCGCCGGGCACGCCGAGCGACAGCAACCTCGACAAACTCTTCGCGGCATGGGGCGTCAGGATGGTGCCGGGCATGGTCGCCGGCGACCGCTCGGCGGCGCGCAAGGTGAATGCCGGCGGCGCCTTCGGGCGCATCCAGCCGGTCGACTACGTCGCCTGGCTCAACCTCAAGAAGGACGCCCTCAACGCCGACGATCCGATCACCGCCGATCTGACGCAGATTAATATGGCGACGGCGGGAATTATCGAGCCGCTCGAGGGGGCGAAGACGAGTTTCGAGCCGCTCATCCAAACCTCGCTCGCCTCGATGGCGATCCCCGCGGAGAAATTCCAGGGCCTGCCCGATGTCGCCGGGCTCCTCAACAACTTCAAGCGCGACAACAAGCGGCTCGTCCTCGCGGCGCGCGTCACGGGCGACGCCGCCACCGCCTTTCCCGAGGGACCGCCGAAGCCGCCCGAGAAAAAGGACGACAAGACCGCGGCTAAGACCGAGGAGAAGCCCGAGGCCGAGGCGCCCAAGACCGATCCCGCCAAGGCCGAGCCCTCCAAGGACTGGCTCAAGGCATCGAAGCAGCCGATCAACGTCGTCGCCGTCGCCGATACCGACCTTCTCGACGACCGCTTCTGGGTGCAGAGCTCGGATTTCTTCGGCCAGCACCTCGTGATACCGAGCGCCAACAACGGCGATTTCGTCGCCAACGCGATCGAGGTGCTCGCCGGCGGCAACGATCTCGTCAGCCTCAGAAGCCGCGGCACCTCGGCGCGGCCCTTCGAAATCGTGCAGGCGATCCAGCGCGACGCCGACAATCGCTACAGCGCGCAGGAGCATGACCTGCAAGAGAAGCTCAAAGCCGCCGAGGCGAAGATCAAGGATCTGCGCAACGACAAGAGCGGCAACGTCGTCCTGACCTCGGAGCAGACCAAGGCGATTGACAGTTTCAGGGCCGATATGCTGAAGACGCGCCAGGAGCTCCGCGACGTCCAGCTCCGCCTCAACCAGGACATCGACCGGCTGAAGGTGCGGCTGCAATTCATCGACATCGCGCTCGTCCCGATCCTGGTCGGGATCGTCGCAATCGTGCTCGGAATCATTCGACTGCAACGGCGCAAGCGCCGGGTCACCGTGTTGAGCTGAGGGGAGCCGCGAGATGCAACGAAACGGCCTGATGGCACTCCTCGCGCTGACGATCGTCGTCGCGATCGCCGCCGTCGCCCTTTCGCTCGGCGGCGGGCGTAGCGGAACCAGCGCCGGGACGGGAGACACGGTCTTCGCCGGCCTTGCCGACCGGCTCGGCGATGTGGCGGCGCTCAAGATCACCGGCGGCGGCAATGTGACCTTGCAACGGCGCATCGCCGGAAGCGAGACGCAATGGGTCGTCGCCGAGAAAGGCGGCTATCCGGCTGATCCCGCGAAAATCAGGCAGACCTTGCTCGGCTTTGCCGAGTTGAAGCTCGTCGAGCCGAAGACGATCAATCCCGACTCCTACAAACGACTCGACGTCGAGGATCCCGGCAAGGAGGGCGGCCATGCGCGCCTCGTCGAGATCGACGACGCGACCGGCGGCAAGCTGGGCGAGATCATCGTCGGCAAGCGGCGTCCCGACCGGCTCGGCACGGGTGCCGACGGTCTTTACATCCGCAAGCCCGGCGATGCGCAATCGTGGCTGGCGCAAGGCAGCGTCGATCTGCCGAGCGAGATCAAGGATTGGCTCGACAAGAAGGTCGCGGAGATCCCGGCAACGCGCATCCGTCAGATCACCTTGACGCATGAGGACGGCTCGACCCTCGTCATGAAGCGCGACAAGGAAGGCGACAAATTCACCATCGAGGGTGCGCCCGCGGACGCCAAGGTCAAGAGCGACGCCGCGATCGGCGAGCCGGCTGGAATCCTCGACGGGCTCGAGCTCAACGATGTCCGCCCGGCGGCGGATCTCCCCTTTCCGGAACAGGGCGTCGCGCAGACCGAGTGGGTGACGTTCGACGGCCTCACCATCACCGGCAAGACCATCAAGAAGGACGACACCAACTGGGTCCGCCTCTCCGCCTCGGGCGAGGACAAGGCGGCGAAGGAGGCGGCCGACCTCAACGCGAAATGGTCGCCCTGGGTGTGGTCCGTCTATGAATACAAGACGAATGCGATGAAGACCAAGCTCTCGGATTTGATCGAAGCGCCGAAGGGGTCGTGACGGCACCGCCGCCGGTCTCGCCCTGCACCGCCCTCTGCATCATCGATCCGGCGAGCGGCTTCTGCCACGGCTGCGCCCGCACGATCGGCGAGATCGCCGGCTGGCTCAGCTTCTCGGACGAGGAAAAACAGCGCATCCTCGCCGCGCTGCCCGAGCGGCGGCGGCGATCCTGACGATGAGATGAGAAGGACGGGTCTCGGGCACCGTTAGGGCCCTAGGCGGCATGCGCACATCTTGAAGCGGTTGCATCGGCGTCGTGCGTCCTTCGACTTCGCTCAGGATGTGGTAAACCGTTGATGGCAAACCGAATCTATCCTCATCCTGAGCGAAGTCGAAGGACGCACGATTGTCCACCCCGAGATTGCTTCCAATGAACCCGCTTCGGCATCGAGGCGGTCACGCGCCGTTGGCGCCGAGGCAGAGATCGTCGCAAGGCTGGACTTCGACGGTGACGTGCGACAACCCGTCGATGCCGCTCAGCATCGTCTTGTAATGCGCCGGCGCCTGCGGCGTCGCGCTGACGAGCGCGACGATGGCGCCGCAATGCCCGGGGCCGATGCGCCAGAGGTGGAGGTCGGTGAGGCGATCGCCGCCGGTCTCGAGGGTGCGGCGGATCGCATCCGCCATCGTGCGATCGGGATTGACGTCGAGCAGCACGGCACCGGTGTCGCGGATGAGCGTATAGGACCAATTCGCGATGACGATTGCGCCGACGACGCCGATCGCCGGATCGAGCCAGACCCAGCCGAGCAGAAGCCCGAGGGAAAGGCCGGTGATGGCGAGCACCGAGGTCGCGGCATCGGCGAGCACATGGGTATAGGCGGACCGGAAATTGTTGTCGTGATGATGGTGGTGATGGCGATGGGCCGACGCATCGCCATGGTGATGATCGTCATGATGGTGGCCGACCTCGTCTCCGCCGCTCAGCAGCCAGGCGCTGACGAGATTGACGACGAGACCGAGCACGGCGATCGGGATCGCCTCGCGGAACGAGATCGCGACGGGGACGAACAGCCGCTGCGCCGATTCATACGCGATCGCCAGCGCGACGAGCGCGAGCACGACGGCGCTGGTGAAGCCGGCGAGATCGCCGAGCTTGCCGGTGCCGAAGGCAAAGCGCGGGTCGCCCGCGTGGCGCCGTGCGTACCAATAAGCCAATCCGGCGATGGCGAGCGCCCCGGCATGGGTCGACATGTGCCAGCCGTCGGCGACGAGCGCCATCGAGCCGAAAAGCCAGCCGGCGGCGATCTCGCCCACCATCATCGCGGCGCAAAGGGCGATGACGATCCGGGTCCGCCGCTCGTTCCGCTCGTGCTGCGCCCCGAGGAAGACATGACCGTGACGCCAACGCTCGGTCGCGTGAACGTGCGCGGCACCGTTCGATGCAGCCATCAGCTCCTCCGATATACTATACCAGAGTATAGATAATTGCCACGTGGCGCAAGCTCATGCTGCCGCCGATGAGGAAGATGGTGCATGGGACAGTCGAGGTAAAGGTTGCCTCGCCTCATGCGCGACGGCTATGGAGGATGGAGAATCGAGGAAGAAAGCATCGAGGGGCGATGACACCGCGCGACGTGCTGCTCGCCCTTCTCGTGATGGCGATCTGGGCGCTCAACTTCCCGATCTCGAAGCTCGCCTTCAGCGAGTTCCCGCCCATCCTCTTCATGGCGGTGCGCTTTGCGCTGGTGGCGCTGCTCATCTGCCCGTTTCGCCGTCTGCCGCTCGCCAAGCTCCGGCCGATCGTGCTCGTCTCGGTGACGCTCGGCACATTCCATTTCGGCTTGATGTTCACCGGCCTCTCGCGCACCGACGCCGCCACCGCCGCGCTGCTCGTGCAGAGCCAGGTCCCGTTCGCCGCGCTCCTCGCCGCAATCTTCTTCAAGGATCGCGTCACGCCGCGCATGCTCGCCGGCATGCTGATCGCTTTCCTCGGCGTCGCCCTCATCGCCGGCGAGCCGCGCCTCAACGGCGATCCGTGGCCGGCCCTGATGATCCTCGCCGCCGCCTTCGCCTGGGCCGTCGCCAATTTGCAATTCAAGCAGATCGGCACGATCGACGGCTTCGCGCTGAGCGGCTGGATGGCGTTGTTCGCGGCGCCGCAGCTTTTCTGCATCTCGCTCCTCATCGAGCGACACCAGTTTTTCGCCGTCACCCATGCCGGTTGGCGCGGCTGGGGCGGAATCGTCTTCGGCGCCGTCGCCGTCACCATCCTCAGCTACGGGATGTGGTATCCCTTGATGCGCAAATATCCGGTCAATCAAGTCATGCCCTTCACCCTTCTCGTCCCCGCCCTCGCCGTCGGCGCCAGCTACCTCATCCTCGGCGAGCTTCTCGATTGGCAGGCGCTGGCCGGCGGCCTCGCGACCTTGGCCGGCGTCGCCGTCATCGTGCTGCGCCGCGCGCCGGCGCCGGCGCGGTAACGAGAT
>JBGPOZ010000078.1:0-17858 GCA_041488295.1 Allostellaceae bacterium | reverse complement strand
GCCCCTCATCAAAAAGGCGTGGTCGGCGGCCAATTCGCCGATCGCCTCGCGCAGCGAGCCGCACACGGTCGGGACATCCTTCAATTCCTCCGGCGGCAGGTCGTAGAGGTTTTTGTCCATCGCGTCGCCGGGGTGGATCTTGTTCTGGATGCCGTCGAGCCCGGCCATCAGCATCGCGGCGAAGCCGAGATAGGGATTGGCGGCGGGATCGGGGAAGCGAACCTCGACGCGCTTGGCCTTGGGGCTGGAGACGATCGGAATGCGGCACGAGGCCGACCGGTTGCGCGCCGAATAGGCCAGCAATACCGGCGCCTCGAACCCGGGGATCAAGCGCTTGTAGCTGTTCGTCGTCGGGTTGGTGAAGCAGTTGATCGCCTTCGCGTGCTTGATGATGCCGCCGATGTAATAGAGCGCGGTCTCCGACAGATCGGCGTAGCCCGAGCCGGCGAAGAGCGGCTTCTCGCCCTTCCAGATCGACTGATGGACATGCATGCCCGAGCCGTTGTCGCCCTTGATCGGCTTCGGCATGAAGGTCGCGGTCTTGCCGTATTGATGGGCGACGTTGTGCACGCAGTATTTGTAAATCTGCATGCCGTCGGCGCTTTTCACGAGGGTCTCGTATTTGGCGCCGAGCTCGTGCTGCGAGGGCGCGACCTCATGATGGTGCTTCTCGACGTCGAGCCCCATATCGGACATGACCGAAAGCATTTCGGCGCGCAGATCACTTGCGCTGTCCACGGGGGGCACTGGGAAGTAGCCGCCCTTGATCGGCGGGCGATGGCCGGTGTTGCCGTCGGGGAATTTCTTGTCGGTGACGTAAGGTCCCTCCTCGCTGTCGACCTCGTAGAAGGAGGTGTTCATCGAATTCTTGAAACGCACGTCGTCGAAGACGAAGAACTCGGCTTCGGGGCCGAAATAGGCGCGGTCGCCGATCCCGGTCGAGGCGAGATAGGCCTCGGCCTTCTTCGCGAGAGAGCGCGGATCGCGGCCATAGGGCTGGCCGGTGCCGGGCTCATGCACGTCGCAGAAGACGATGAGCTGGGTCTGCGCCGCAAACGGGTCGAGCACGGCGGTCGCGCAATCCGGCATCAGCACCATGTCGCTCTCGTTGATGGCTTTCCAGCCGGCGATCGACGAGCCGTCGAACATGACGCCTTCATTGAGGAAATGCTCGCTGATCGTCTTCACGTGGTGCGAGAGGTGCTGCCACTTGCCGCGCGGGTCGGTGAAACGGAAATCGACGTATTTGACGTCGTGCTCCTTGATCATCGACATGACTTTTTTCGTGTCTGACATCGGTCTCTTTCCTGTCCTTGTCCTGTAATAGTTGGGTTCTGCAATGGTTGGGATTGCTAGATCGCGTCGCCGCCGCGCTCGCCGGTGCGGATGCGGATCGCCTCGTCGATCGTGCTGACGAAGATCTTGCCGTCGCCGATCCGCCCGGTATGGGCGGCATGCTGGATCGCCTCGATGGCGCGCTCGACGAGCGCGTCCTCCATGACGACCTCGATCTTCACCTTGGGCAGAAAGTCGACGACGTATTCGGCGCCGCGGTAAAGCTCGGTATGGCCCTTCTGGCGGCCGAAGCCCTTGGCTTCGGTGACGGTAATGCCCTTGATCCCGACCTCGTGAAGCGCTTCCTTCACCTCGTCGAGCTTGAACGGCTTGATGATGGCTTCGATCTTTTTCATGAGGCCTCTGCACCGATGACGCGGGGAGCGCCGACGCTTGTCGTCGCGCCCCTCACCTTCCCTAAGCACGCGGCGTGCCAGTTTGATGAAATCCGTCCGGGTGGGAACCCTCTCCCGCTTGCGGGAGAGGGCAGGGTGAGGGCCTGCTTCGCTTCCGTGCCGTCCAAGCCGGCGGGACAGCCCTCACCCCAACCCTCGCCCGCAAGCGGGAGAGGGTTGGGGTGCGGCGCAAGCAAGCGGTGCCGCCTATTTTCTAGGCAACTACCGCTGTTTTATGAGGCAGCGGCCGCCGGCGCCCCTTCGCTGAGAAAACGGCGGATGCGATCGACCGCCTCCTGGAGCGCCGGCAGCGAGCTCGCATAGGAGAAGCGCAGATAGCCCTCGCCCAGCGCGCCGAAGCTGGTGCCGGAGATGGTCGCGACGCCGGCCTCGTCGAGAAGGCGCGTCTGCAGGCTGCGCGAATCGAGGCCGGTGCCGGTGATGTTGGGAAAGGCGTAGAAGGCGCCGCCGGGATTGACGCAGCGGAAGCCGGGAAGCCCGTTCAGCGCGGCGACGATCATCTTCCGCCGCTCGGCGAAGGCGGCGACCATGCGCCGCGCCGGCTCCTGCGAGCCGGTGAGGGCCGCGATCCCCGCATATTGCGCCGAGGCGTTGACGCAAGAGTGGCAATTGATCGCAAGCCGCGTCGCCGCGGCTATGAGACTTTCGGGCCACACGCCATATCCCATGCGCCACCCGGTCATCGCATAGGTCTTGCTCCAACCATCGAGCAGGATGAGGCGGTCGCGAATCGCCGGATATGAGAGAAGGCTCACATGCGCGGCGCCGTCATAGACCATCTCGCTGTAGATCTCGTCGCTCATGATGGCGACGTTGGGAAAGCGCTCGAGGCCTGCGACAAGGCGGTCGATCTCGCCGCGCGGCACGACGCCGCCGGTCGGATTGGCCGGGCTGTTGAGAATGATGAGCCGCGTTTGCGGCGTCAGCTTGGCCAGCACCTCCTCGGCGCTGAACGAGAAGCCCTTCGCCTCGTGCAGCTCGATCGGCACCGCCTTCGCGCCGGAGAAGCGGATGACGCTCTCATAAATCGGGAAGCCGGGATTGGGATGGAGAATCTCGGCGCCGGCCTCACCGAACATCATGATGGCGAAGAACATCGTGACCTTGCCGCCGGGCACGACGAGGACCTGATCGGGCGACACCTCGACGCGGTGGCGGCGATGGAGGTCGGCGGCGACGGCGGCGCGCAGCTCGGGGATGCCGTTCGCCGGCGTATAGCCGTGATGGCCGTCGGCAAGCGCCTTGCGCCCGGCCTCGACGATGTGCTCGGGCGTCGCGAAATCGGGCTGGCCGATACCGAGATTGATGATCGAGCGCCCCTGCGCCTCGAGGGCCTTGGCGCGCGCCAACACCTCGAACGCCGTCTCCGTCCCCAGGAAGGACATCCGTGCCGCCATCTGAACCATTGTCGAGGCTCCCCAACCCGCTTGCGAGGCGCGCATCCTAACGATGGTTGGGCGTCGCTGCCAACGTCGCTTCGCGCCGCCGCCCTCCCCGTTGGCTTTTGGTCAATCGCGCGCGATGGCAAGACGTGCGCCGAGACCGATCAGCAGCGAGCCGCCGATGATCCGCGCGACGCGCTGCGCAAGACCGGTGCTGCGGACGCCGCGCAAAACGGCCGCGGTCAGAAGGATCGTCAGGAGATCGGCCGATGAGAAGGTGAGATTGACGATGGTTCCGAGCACGAGGAACTGCGCCCAGATCGGCAATCCGGCGGCATGGTCGACGAATTGCGGCAGGAACGCGAGGAAGAAGACCGCCGCCTTGGGATTGCAGATCTCGACCACGACGCTCTCGAAGAAGGCGCGGCCGCGTCCTTTCGCCGTGACATGCGGCAACGCGCTCGCATCGAGGCCGCCGCGGATGATGCCGATGCCGAGCCACACGAGATAGACGGCCCCGCCGAGCTTCATCGCCAGGTAGAGCGCCGGGACGTAGTGCAAGACGGCGGCAAGGCCGAGCGCCGCGGCGGTGACATGGAAATAGCCGCCGAGATGGATCCCAAGCGCCGCCATCAATCCGCCGGCACGGCCGCGCGCCAAGGTCTGCGCCGCGGTGTAGAGGATGGCCGGCCCAGGGATGTAGGCGAAAACCAGGGTCGCCGCGATGAACGGAAGCAAATGATCGAGCGACGGCATCCGACTTTACCTTTCCGGCTAGAGGAGGCCGCGCAGGAAGGTCGTGCGCTGCGTTGCCGCCTGCATCAGCATGCCGACATCGCCGCCGCAGAGCGCTATCCGCATCCCCATGCCGATGTAGCGCTTCATCAAATCCTCATTGTAGACGCCGCCCATGCCCGGCCATTTCCCGTGCTTCTTGCACGCGGCGATCACCGTCTCGTAGGCGCCGGCGATCTTCGCATTCCCGAAATCCCCGGGGATCCCCATCTCGGCGGCGAGATCGTTGGTGCCGATGAGAAGGACATCGACACCGGGAACGGCGGCGATCGCCTCGGCATTGGCAACGGCCTTCGGCGTCTCGATCATGACGATCGTCAGCGAGGCGGCGTTCACCGCCGCCGTGAGCTCGGCGACCTTCATCGTCCTGTAGTCGAATTGCGGTTGCGCGCCGGCGACCGAGCGATGGCCGATCGGTGGGTATTTCAGATGATCGACGATGTCGCGCGCCTCGTCCGCCGTGTCGACATGCGGCATGACGATGCCGAGCGCGCCGCCATCGAGGGCGCGCGTCGCCATGTGATGCTGCATCGCCGGGACGCGGACGATCGGCGAGATCCCGGTATCGAGCGCCGCGACCGCGATCTGCGTCGCCTGATCCAGCGACATCGTGCCGTGCTCGAGATCGAGGAAGAGCCAATCATAGCCGCTCGTCTTCAATATCTTGGCGATGTCGACGCTCTTGGCGAGGCGAACGCCGAGCCCCAGCGAAAGCTCGCCGCGCTCGAGGCGCTCGCGGGCCGGATTGCGAAGGGTCATGGGCGTTCTCCTCTCGACCTTGGTTCGAGCCAAGCGAAGCAATTTCGTGGAACCGGGTCAATAGATGATCGGCAGCGCGCTCGCCACTGGTCAGCGGCACCGATCCCGGCAAAGATGATTTAAAGAAAGCCGCCGAAAGCAGATCGCCGCCCGTGCCCTCTCCCTCCACGCCGCACATCGTCATCCTCGGCGCCGGCCATGCCGGCGGGCGCGCGGCCGAGGCGTTGCGCACGGCTGGCTTTGCAGGACCCGTCACCCTCCTTGGCAGCGAACCGCACCCGCCTTATGAACGGCCGCCTCTCTCGAAGGACCTGCTCTCCGGCAAGATCGCCGTCGAGCGCGCATTCCTCAAGCCCCTCGATTTTTATGCGGCGCAAGCGATCACCCTCCGCCTCGGCAGGACTGCCGTCGCGATCGACCGTGCGGCGCGCCGTATCAATCTCGCCGACGGGGCGTCCCTCGCCTATGACCGGCTGCTGCTGACGACGGGGGCACGGCCGCGCAAGCTCGCGATGCCGGGCAGCGGCGGCGCACGCGTCCATTATCTGCGCGACATCGAGGACTGCCTTGCCCTCCGCCGTCGCCTCGTCCCCGGCGCCCATCTCATCGTCATCGGCGCCGGGTTCATCGGGCTTGAAGGCGCGGCGGTGGCGCGGCGCCTCGGCTGCCGTGTGACGGTGCTGGAGCTGGCGTCGCGCCCCCTGGCGCGTGTCGCCGCGCCCGAGATCGGCGCCTTCTTCGCCGAGCTTCACCGCAAGGAGGGCGTCGACCTCCGCACCGGCCTCTCGGCCACCGCGATCGAGGAAAGCCGCGAGGCAATCTCGGTCACCAGTTCGAGTGGCGACACATTCACCGGCGACGCACTCCTCATCGGCATCGGCGCCGTGCCCAATGTCGAGCTGGCGCAAGCTGCAGGCTTGCCGGTCGATGACGGCATCGTCGTCGATGCCTGGGGCCGAACCCAGGACCCGGATATCTTCGCCGCCGGCGACGCGACGCGGCATTTCAATCCGCTGCTCGGCCGCAGCATTCGTCTCGAAGCCTGGCAGAATGCGCAGAATCAGGCGATCGCGGTTGCGAAGGTGATGGCGGGCGGCACCGAGCCCTATGCCGAGCTGCCATGGTTCTGGTCCGATCAATACGAGGTGAATTTCCAGACCGCGGGCGCGCCCGAGCGCTGGACGGGGCTCGTCTGGCGCGGCCAGCCGGCGGATGGTCGCTTCACCGTCTTCTCCATGGATGGCGACGTCCCGGTCGCGGGCGCCACCGTCAACAACGCCCGCGACATGCGCTTCGTGAAACAGCTCGTGGCGCTGGCGCGGCCGGTCAATGCGGCACGACTGGGCGATCCCATGGTGAAGCTCGCCGATCTCTGCCACTGACTGCGTAAGCCCTTGTTCGGCGCCACATCCTTCGTGTATTCGGATGGGCGATGAGCAATGATCAAAACTGGGTCACCGTCGCGCAGCTCTCCGAGCTGGGCGAGGGCGACATCAAAGGCGTCGAAATCGGCGACACGCTGATCGCGCTTTACAATGTCGGCGGCGAGATCCACGCCACCGACAATATCTGCACCCACGCCTTCGCCCTCTTGTCCGACGGTTGGCTCGACGGCGACGTCATCGAGTGCCCGCTCCATGCCGGACGGTTCGAGGTCAAGACAGGCAAGGCGCTGGGGCCGCCGGTCGACCAGAACATCAAGGTCTTTCCGGTGCGTGTCGTCGGCAACGACATCCAGGTGATGGCCGGATAGGGGCGGCCGTCGCGCCGACGCTTACCCCGCCAGCTTCTTCCTTAGGATCTCGTTGAGCGCCGCCGGGTTCGCCTTGCCCTGCATCGCCTTCATCACCTGTCCGACGAAGAAGCCGAAAAGCTTCTCCTTGCCCGAGCGGTATTCGGCGACCTTTTCGGCCTGCGCCGCGAGGACCACATCGATCGCCTGCTCGATGGCGCCGGTGTCGGTCACCTGCTTCAAGCCCCGCTCCTCGACGATCTTGCCCGGCGCTTCCCCGGTCTCGACCATCGCGCCGAAGACATCCTTGGCAAGGCGCCCCGAGATCGTGCCGTCGGCGACGAGATCGATCATCTCCCCGAGCGCCTTCGCCGAGACCGGCGATTTCTCGATGCCGATGCCGAGCCGGTTCAAGGCGCCGAAGAGATCGCCCATCACCCAATTCGCCGACTGCTTCGCATCCCGCCCCTTGGCAACGGCCTCGAAGAAATCGGCGCTCGCCTGCTCGGCGACGAGGACGCCGGCGTCGGCGATGCTGAGCTTGTAGTCACGAACGAAGCGCGCCTTCTTGGTGTCGGGCAGCTCGGGCAAGCTCTTCTTCAGCCCCTCGACCCAGGCGGGATCGAGGACGAGCGGCAGAAGGTCGGGATCGGGGAAATATCGGTAATCATGCGCATGCTCCTTCGAGCGCATGGGCCTGGTTTCTCCGCGCCCGGCATCGAAGAGCCGCGTCTCCTGGCGGATCGTGCCGCCATCCTCGATCACCTCGATCTGGCGCCGCGCCTCGTAGTCGATCGCCTGCATGACATAGCGGACGGAATTGACGTTCTTGATCTCGCACCGCGTGTTGTAGCCCTCGCCCGGCCGCCTGACCGAGACGTTGCAATCGCAGCGCATGGAGCCCTCTTCCATGTTGCCGTCGCACGTCCCGAGATAACGCAGGATCGAGCGCAGCTTGCGCAGATACGCCCCCGCCTCCTCGGCCGTGCGCATGTCGGGCTCGGAGACGATCTCCATGAGCGCGATGCCGGCGCGATTGAGATCGACATAGGTCATCGTCGGGTGCTGATCGTGAAGGCTCTTGCCGGCATCCTGCTCGAGATGGAGCCGCGTGATGCCGATCTCGCGGGAAGCCCCGTCGGGCATGTCGAGGATGACTTTGCCCTTCCCCACGACCGGCTGGAGATATTGCGAGATCTGATAGCCGGCCGGGAGATCGGCGTAGAAATAGTTCTTTCGGTCGAAGACCGAGTGCAGATTGATCTGCGCGTCGAGCCCAAGCCCGGTCTTCACCGCCTGCTCGACGCAGTGCTTGTTGATGACGGGGAGCATGCCTGGAAAGGCGGCGTCGATCGGCGAGACCTGCGTGTTCGGCTCGGCGCCGAACGCTGTCGCCGCGCCCGAGAAAAGCTTAGCGTTCGAAATCACCTGCGCATGGACTTCGAGGCCAATGACGACCTCCCACGCTCCCGTGCGTCCTTCGACAAGGCTCATCGCACCTTCTCCGCAAGGCGATACCGCTCCCTCGCCCGCGTGCGGGAGAGGGTCGGGGTGAGGGAATGGGAGCACCGCCCGCACTGCAGAATATCGCGGCGATTGCCCTCACCCTGCCCTCTCCCGCACGCGGGAGAGGGTTTTTCCGTGGTGTGCAGGCGCGACCCGAAGCAGGTCTGGAGCATCATGCCTTCCCTGCGATGAAATGCGGTTTCGCCGAAAAGCCAGCCGCCGTCTCGATTACTCCCGCCACTTTCAGCACCATCTCCTCGTCGAAGGCGCGCCCGATCACTTGCAACCCCAGCGGCAAGCCGTCCGCATCGAGCCCTGCCGGCACCGAAATGGCCGGAATGCCGGCGAGATCGGCCGGTACCGTGAAGACGTCGTTCAGATACATGGCGATCGGATCGTCGGCTTTCTCGCCGATCGCGAAGGCCGCCGAGGGCGCGGTCGGCGTCAGGATGCAATCGACCTTCTTGAACGCATTCTCGAAGTCGCGGGCGATCAGCGCTCGAACCCGCTGCGCCTTCAGATAATAGGCATCGTAATAGCCGGCCGAGAGTACATAGGTGCCGATGAGAACGCGCCGCCGCACCTCCGCGCCGAAGCCGGCGGCACGGGTCAGCTCGTACATCTCATCGAGCGACTTGCCCTCGACGCGCAAGCCGAAGCGCACGCCGTCGTAACGTGCGAGGTTCGAGGAGGCTTCGGCCGGCGCGATGATGTAATAGGTTGGCAGCGCGTACTTCGTCATCGGCAAGCTGATCTCGACCGGCTCCGCGCCGGCATCCTTGATCCACGCGATGCCGCGCTGCCACAGCGTCTCGATCTCGGACGGCATGCCTTCGACGCGGTACTCCTGCGGAATGCCGATCTTGAGGCCTCTGATGTCGCCGGTCAGCGCCGCCTCGAAATCGGGCACCGCGAGCGGCGCCGAGGTCGAGTCCTTGGGATCGTGCCCGGCCATTGCCTGAAGCAGCATCGCCGTGTCGCGCACCGTGCGCGCCAGCGGCCCCGGATGGTCGAGCGAGGAGGCAAAGGCGACGACGCCCCAGCGCGAGCAGCGGCCGTAGGTCGGCTTCATGCCGACGATGCCGGTGAAGCTCGCCGGCTGGCGGATCGAGCCGCCGGTGTCGGTGCCGGTTGCTCCCATTGCGGCGCAGGCGGCGACGGCCGCCGCCGATCCGCCCGACGACCCGCCCGGCACAAGCGGCCGGTTGTCGCCGGGACGCCGCCATGGGCTCTCGGTCGGTCCGTAATAGCTCGAGGTCGTCGACGAGCCCATCGCGAACTCGTCCATGTTCGTCTTGCCGAGCATGACGGCGCCCGCGTCCCAAAGCTGCGCCGTCACCGTCGATTCGTAGGGCGGCTTGAAGCCGTCGAGGATGTGCGAGGAGGCGGTCGTCAGGATGCCCTTGGTGCAGAACAAATCCTTGATCGCGAGCGGCAGGCCTTCGAGCGGCCGCGCCGCGCCGCGCTGGAGCCGCGCATCGGACTCGCCGGCTTGCGTCAGCGCGTGCTCGGGCGTCTCGGTGACGAAGGCGTTGAGCACCCGCGCCCCCTCGACCGCAGCGATATGCGCCTGGGTGAGCTCCGTCGCCGTGAAATCGCGCCGCTTCAGCCCGTCGCGCGCCTCGGCCATGGTAAGCTGGGTAAGCGTCGTCATCACTCGACCACTTTTGGCACGGTGAAAAAACCATGCGCCGCCGCCGGCGCGTTGCCGAGCAATTCGTCCCGCCGGTCGCCTTCGGTCACGGTATCCTCGCGCATCGGCAATCGCATCGCCGCGACGCTTGCCATCGGCTCGACGCCCGTAGTGTCGATCTCGTCGAGCTGCTCGAACCAGGTCAGGATGTGCGAGAGCTCGCCCGCTATCTTGTCCTGCTCGGTCTCGGACAGTTTGATCCGCGCCAAGGTGGCGATATGCGCCACGGTGGCCTTATCCAACGCCATGATGTAGATGTCTCCTGACGCCCGCGGCGCCGGCGCGGCGCCAGCCTGATGCGCGCGCAACCGGGCTGCACCGGCGCGGCAAAAGCTATCATCCACCATGCCCATCTGCAACCCCGCCGACCTCACAGCTCTGCATCCCGCGGGCAGGCGGCTTCTGGGACTCGACCTCGGCGCCAAGACGATCGGAATCGCGGCGTCCGACACGCGCCTTGCCATCGCCACGCCGCGCGAGACGCTGCGCCGCGGCAGGTTCCGCGACGACGCGGCAAAGCTGCTGGCGCTCATCGCGCGGGACGATGTCGGCGGGCTCGTCATCGGCCTTCCCGTGGCGATGGACGGCACGGAAGGCCCGCGCTGCCAGTCGGTGCGGCAATTCGCGAGGAGCCTCCTCGAGATCATCGACATCCCGATCGCCTTCTGGGACGAGCGGCTGTCGACCGCGGCGGTCGAGCGCCAGATGATCGCCGCCGACATGACGCGCAAGCGCCGCGCCGAGATCGTCGACCGCGTCGCGGCGGCATATATCCTGCAAGGCTTTCTCGATTGGCTCGCCAATCGGAGCGCCGCCCCCTAGCTCTGAGGCTCCGGTGCGCCAAGCGGCTTCGCGGCGGGCGGACGATCACGCGGACGCGCAACCCGTGGGCCTTCCGAGCCAGCGTCGCGGGTCTGTGCATGCTCATTCTACTGGCGCTCTGCCTCCTCCTCATCGCCGCGAGCGATCTGCTTTGACGTCTACTCGCGCCGAGTGAGCCGATAGATGTCGATCGCATTGTCGTGGAAGAGCTTGCGTTGCTCCGCCGCCGAGCGATCCACGACCACAGCTCTGAATCCCGAGAAAATCGTTTCGAACCCACCGGCGAGGCGGTCGACGGGATAGTTGCTCGCGAACATGCAGCGTTCGACGCCGAAGATGGCGATCACGTCGCGAATGATCGGGCCGTTCGCTGCGACCGTCCAGGCTTGGCCCGGCACGCCGAGACCGGAGATCTTGATTGCGACGTTGGGCGCCGCCGCGATCGCGGCGAGCGCGGCGCGCCAGGCGGTAAGGCCCTCGGCGCTCCGGTCCATGGGAAGGCCGGCGTGGTTGACGATGATTTGCGTCGTCGGAAAATCCCGCGCGAGCTCGGTAGCCGCGTCGAGATGCCACCATGGCGTCTGCAGATCGAACGAGAGACCGTGGCGCTCGAGCAGCGCGTAGCCGGTGCGCCATGTGGGATCGTCCATCGAGCCCGGGGCGCCGCGCGTTGCTTCCTGCGGCGAAGGAGCGGCGCGCGGCTTGTGGCGGATGCCGCGCACCAGCGGCCGCGCAGCTTGCGCCGCGAGCGTTTCGGCGACGTCGCCGCGATCAAGCCAGGCTTGCGCGACGCAAGCGGTCGGCAGACCGTACGCCGCGTTCATCGCTTCGAGCCAACGCGTCTCGCTCACGGGATCGCGCGGATCCCATTCGGCCTCGACATGGACGGTCATGACGATGTCGTACTTGCCGGCGTCGGCGCGATAGTCGTGCGGGAGATAGGTGCGGCGGAGCGCCGTGTAGTCGCCGTAACGAAATGCGATCGGTGTCGGATCGTGGAGCCACGGGTGGTCGTTGCGGCGGAGATCCCAGAAATGTTGGTGCGTATCGACAATCGGGAAATGCGCCTCGCTCACATTCGATCCTTCGCCTCGTAAAGCCGGATGATCGAGGCGGGATCCGCCATCTCGTTGCCCTGCCCGACGTAATCGGCGTAGCGCGCAACCGCGCTTTCGACGACGGGGAGCGCGAGGCCGAGGCTGCGCGCGAATTCCTTCACCGCTTTCATGTCCTTCAAGAGCTGGCGTGCATAGGCGCGCGGCGGATCGAAATCGCGCGCCTGCATCTGCGGGTAGAGCTTCTTCAAGAGATTGCTGTCGGCATGGCCGCCGGCGAGACATTGCGGCAGGCGTGCAGCATCGATCCCCGCGGCCTCGGCAAGGGCGAGCGCCTCGGCCATGAGGACATAGCCGGTGCCAACGATCGCCTGGTTGACGATCTTCGCGGTCTGGCCCGCCCCGACCGGTCCCATATGCGTGAAGTTCGCCGCAAGATCTGCCATGAGTGGTTGGATGCGGGTGATGTCGGCGGCCTCGCCCCCGGCCATCACTGTCATCGTGCCGTCCCGCGCTGCCGCCGGCCCGCCCGAGACCGGAGCGTCGATCCAGCCCATGCCGGTCATCCGCCGAAGGCGCGCTGCCATCTGCCTGGTGGCCGCAGGGTCGATCGTCGAATGATCGATGAGAACTTTCCCGTGCGCTGGCGTCGTCGTGATCCCATTGGCGCTGAAGACGACGTTCTCGACGGCCGCGGTGTGAAGGACGCAGAGAAGGACGATGTCGGCGGCCTCGGCGACCGCCCTCGGCGACCCGGCTTCCGTTGCTCCCGCCGCCACAATCGGCGGCACCCGTTCCGGCTCGAGATTCCAGACCGTGACGGACCAGCCGCGCTCAAGAAGGCGGAGCGTCATCGCGCTGCCCATGAGGCCGAGGCCGACGAAACCAAGACGCGGCGTTCGTTGCATTGGCTCTTCCCTTCGCCGCAGGTACGGCCGCTCAGAATATCGTGATGCCTTCCTTCGCGAGAACGCGCTGCACCGCAGGCCTTGCGACAACGCGTTCGATAAGGCGTGTCCAGGCGGGATGGAGGCCGCGCATGTCGACCCCGACCCGCTGGCCCCATTGATAGAAGACGACGAGGTACGGATCGACGATCGTATAGCCGCCGGGCACGGCCCAATCGCGCCCATCGGCGAGCAAGCGCTCGATATAGGCATATTGATCGCGGAGGTTTTCTTGCCCCTTCTCCTTCAGCGCAGGGAATTTCGCCTCATCTTCGACGAACCGATTGGGCCGCCAGATCTGGCCATAGGACATCGCATGCACGTTGCTGGAAAGCCAATTCATCCACTCGATGCAGCGCGCTTCGCCGGCGGGGTCGGTCGGAAGCAACCGAACCGACGGGTGCGTGCGGCCGAGATAGAAGAGAATCGCATGCGCTTCGGTGAGGAGATTCTCGGCACCGCCGATTCGCCCGGGAACGCCGAGCAGCGCCGGCACGCGACCCTTCGGGTTGACCGCCTTCCATCGCGGCGTATCGGTCATCCGCCCGCCCAATGAAGAGATGAGCTCGAGCGCGAAGGGCTCCCCGATCTCCTCCAGCACGATATGCGGCGCCATGGAGCACGCGCCCGGCGAATAGTAGAGTCGGTACATCGGTCGGCTCCGCAACGAGGGTTGCGCTCATCCTAGCCGGATGGCGTCTGTCCTCAAATGTCGATGGTGGTTCCCATTGCAGGCCAAGGATCGCCCCAAGGGTCGCATCGTCTCGGCGCTTCAACGGCCAAGCAGCGGCGCCATCGAGGCGATGAAGCTCGTCGGCTTCGCCGCGATGGCGTGCGACCACGCGAACAAGATCGATTTCAACGACATGGTCCCGTGGCTCACCATCGTCGGGCGCCTCGCCTTCCCGCTCTTCGCCTTCATCCTTGCCGTCAATTTGCGGCGGCACAGCCATGATCGGAAACGGTATTTTACGCGTCTCATCCTCTGGGGAATGATCGCACAACCGGTCTATCACTGGGCGAGCGGACGTAACGATCTCAACATCCTCTTCACGCTCGCGATCGGGCTGCAGCTCGTTCTCGCCGTCGAAGAGCTTGGCGCGACCCCGCTCACAGGTCGTCCCGGGGCGTGGGCGCGTCTCGCCGTGACGTTGGCCGCCTCGCTCGCCGCCGACTATCAGCTCCTCGGGCCGCTTCTCATCCTCGTGCTCCATGGCTGGCTCGACAATCCGCGGCTTGAGTTGAGCGCGCTGTCGCTGCTCCTCCTCGGAGCGCTCAATCTCGATCTGCGATTCATCCTCCCGGCGCTCGCCGCGATCCCGCTCGCCCTCGCCTTTGCGCTGTGGCGACCGCCGGTGCCGCGCGCCGGCGGATGGCTCTTCTACATGCTCTATCCCGGCCACCTCGCATTGCTGCGGTTTCTTGCCCAATCTTCTTTCACCGTCCTGTCGTCGATCCGGTGAATTCGCGTCGCGCGAGCCGGTCGCCATGAGAAACTCGGCGACGCACGCCCGACCGGCCTTGCAGCCGCCGACTTACATTCCTATATTCGCCCCCCGATGACCCTTGACCTTATGATTCCCTTCCGCCATCGGCATCTTCTGGGAATCGAGGGGTTTTCGCCGGACGAGATCACCCTCCTCCTCGACATTGCGGAGAGCCATGTCGAGCCGAACCGCCAGGCCGACAAGAAGCGCAGCCTGATGCGCGGACGGACGATCATCAATCTCTTCTTCGAGAATTCGACGCGGACCCGCACGTCTTTCGAGCTCGCCGGCAAGCGCCTCGGTGCCGACGTCATCAACATGTCGGTCTCCGGCAGCTCGATCAAGAAGGGCGAGACGATGATCGACACGGCGATGACCTTGAACGCGATGCATCCCGACGTGCTGGTCGTCCGCCATCACGAATCGGGGGCGGTGCAACTTCTCTCCGAGAAGGTCAATTGCGCCGTCATCAACGCCGGCGACGGCAGCCACGAGCATCCGACCCAAGCCTTGCTCGACGCGCTGACGATCCGCCGCCGCAAGGGCAGCCTCACCGGCCTCAGGGTGGCGATCTGCGGCGATATCCTGCACAGCCGCGTCGCGCGCTCCAACATCCACCTCCTCAACATCATGGGGGCCCGTGTGCGGGTCGTGGCGCCGCGCACGCTCCTCCCGGCGGAGGTCGAGCGCCTCGGCGTCGAGGTCTTCCACGACATGCGGCGCGGCCTTGAGGATGTCGACATCGTCATGATGCTGCGCCTTCAGACCGAGCGCATGCATGGCAGCTTCGTGCCGTCGACGCGCGAGTATTTCCATTTCTTCGGCCTCGACTACGAGAAGCTCGCCGCCGCCAAGCCCGACGCGCTCATCATGCATCCGGGGCCGATGAACCGCGGCGTCGAGATCGACAGCGAGGTCGCCGACGACATCGACCGCAGCGTCATCCGCCAGCAGGTCGAGATGGGCGTCGCCGTGCGCATGGCCTGCCTCGAGCTGTTGGCGCGCGACCTCGGCAACGGACCCCCCCTGCCGTGACCGCCTCCCCCATCCTCTTCCGCAACGCGCGCCTCCTCGATCCGGCGAGCGACCGCGACGAGGCGGGCGCACTGCTCGTCGCGGACGGCAAGATCGCCGCCATCGGCGCGCGGATCGAGTCGCCCGCCGAGGCCAAGATCGTCGATTGCGGCGGCAGGTGTCTTGCCCCCGGGCTCGTCGACATGCGCGTTCAACTGCGCGAGCCCGGCGCCGAGCACATGGAGAACATGGTCTCGGCGAGCAAGGCCGCCGCGGCGGGCGGGGTCACGACGATGGCGGCGCTGCCCAACACCGAGCCGCCGATCGACGACGTGGCGCTCGTTGATTTCGTGGCGCGCCGCGCCCGCGACATCGGCCTCGTCAACATCCACACTTACGCCGCGGCGACGAAGGGCCTCCGCGGCCGCGAGCTGACCGAGATGGGCCTCCTCGCCGAGGCGGGCGCGCTGGGCTTCACCGATGCCACGCAGGCGATCGCCGACGCGCTCGTCATGCGTCGTGCCCTCTCATATGCGCGGACCTTCGATCTCCTTCTCATTCAGCACCCGGAAGAGCCGAGCCTCGCCTTAGGCGCGATGAACGAGGGCGAGTTGGCGACGCGGCTCGGCCTCCCCGGCATCACTCCCGCGGCCGAGGTCATGATGGTCGAGCGCGATCTGCGTCTTGTCGAAATCACCGGCGCGCGCTACCACGCAGCGCACGTCTCGACGGCGGCGGCAATCGACGCCATCCGCACCGCGAAGGCGCGCGGGCTTCGCGTCACCTGCGACACGGCGCCGCCCTATTTCGCGCTCAACGAAACGGCGGTCGGTGAATACCGCACCTTCGCCAAGCTGTCGCCGCCGCTGCGCAGCGAGAGCGACCGCCAGGCCGTCGTCGCCGGGATCAAGGACGGCACGATCGACGCCATCGCCAGCGACCACGCACCGCACGATCAGGATTCAAAGCGCCTGCCCTTCACCTCGGCGGCGAGCGGCATCGTCGGCCTCGAGACGTTGCTGCCGCTCTCGCTCGCGCTGTACCACAACGGTCACATGCCGCTGCTAAAAGTCCTGGATGCTCTCACTCGCGCTCCGGCCGACATCCTCCGCCTCGAAGCCGGCCGCCTTGCGATCGACGCACCCGCCGATCTCGTCGTCTTCGATCTCGACCGGCCATGGCGGATCGATGAGCACAAGCTCCGGTCGAAATCGAAGAACACGCCCTTCGACGGTCGGCCGGTCCAGGGCGGCGCCGTCATGACCGTCGTTGGCGGCAGGATCGTCTTCGAGGGCGACGGCTAGCGATATGCGGCAAGTTTCGCTCATCGGCGCCGCATCGGGATGGGGCGCCGGCATTCGCGCGGCCGAGCTCGGCCCCGAGGCGTTGCGCGATTTCGGTCTCGCGGAGCGTTTGCGCGACGTTGGAATCGCCGCGGAGTGGACCGCGATGATCGAGCCGGAGCGACGCTGGCGCGATGCACCGGAGCAATCGGTCGACACGGTCTTCCGCCTCGTCGCCGCGCACAATGCGCGCCTCGCCGAGGCGGTGGCCGGCGAGATCGTGGCATCTCGCCTTCCCGTCATTCTCGGCGGCGACCATTCTATCGCGATCGGGAGCTGGGGTGGCGTCGCGCGCGGGCTCGCCGGCGCGCCCTTCGGCCTCATCTGGTTCGATGCGCATCTCGACGCGCACACCATCGGGACGACACCTTCGATGAACCCGCATGGGATGAGCGCCGCAGTCCTGCTCGGTCATGGCAGCCAGGAGTTCCTCGCGATCGGCGGCGGCGTGCTGCGGCCGGAAAACCTCTGCTACATCGGTGCGCGCTCCTTCGAGGCAGGCGAGTTGACGTTGTTGCGGCGACTCGGCGTCCGTATCATCGAGATGGACGAGGTCCGCCGGCGCGGCCTTGCGGCGGCGGTCGGCGAGGCACTGGCGATCGCGACGCGCGGCACCGCGCATTTCGGCGTGACGATCGATCTCGACGGCTTCGAGCCCGCCGACGCGCCCGGCATCGGCCTCAAGACGCCGGACGGCCTCCGCCGCGGCGAAATGCTCGATGCTCTCGCCCGGCTTAGCGGCGACACCCGCCTCGCGGCGCTCGAGATCGTCGAATACGTCCCGGAATTGGATGAGGATCAGCGCACCGCGCGTCTCGTCGAGGAATTGCTCCTCGCAGCGCTGCCGTATCCGACTTTTGATCCCTACAAGATCGCGGCGGTGAAAGATCACGACAACATTCCCTCTCCCCTCGTGGGAGAGGAAGGGGCCCATCGCATAGCGATGGGAAGGTGAGGGGTAAATCTTTGCATAGCAAAGATTTCTGTCTTTCATGCAGCCCCCTCACCCTCCCCATGCTCTGCATGGGTCCCCTCCCTCTTCCGCGAGGGGAGAGGGAATTCCATTGTCACCGAGGCGTCTCCCCGTCAGAGACAGAACATTAGAGTCCACCCTTCGATGAACCCGGTTTGGGCCAACGTCAGAGGCCACGGACCTTTCACGCTCCCGGTCGCGGCTGGTATAGGGTAACCGTCGACCGCCTCTCCGAGACCTCACCTATGATCCATCCGCTCGGCGATTTCTCGTTCACCTGGCCGTTCTACGCCGCGGCGATCCTTGCATACCTCCTCGGCTCCATCCCGTTCGGTCTCGTCCTGACGCGGCTCGGCGGGTATGGCGACATTCGCGCCATCGGCTCCGGCAATATCGGTGCGACGAATGTCCTCAGAACCGGCAACAAGATGCTGGCGGTCCTGACCTTGTTGCTCGATGGCGGCAAGGGCGCCGTCGCCGTCCTCATCGGCGCGCAATTCGGACCCGACATCGCGGTGGTCGCGGCAGCGGGCGCGGTGCTGGGGCATCTCTTCCCGGTCTGGCTCGGCTTCAAGGGCGGCAAGGGCGTCGCAACGGCG
>JBGPOZ010000077.1:0-18238 GCA_041488295.1 Allostellaceae bacterium | reverse complement strand
CGCGATCGTCGAGCTGCTGCGTCTTAGTGCCGAGTAGCGTCTGCGGATCGGGAAGGCCACGCGCCAACCCTTCGAGGCGGATGCGGCGGTCGGCGAACAGCCGCGCGAGGCCGCCCTTGAGGCGCCCGCCCTTGGCGGCCGCCTCGGCGATGAGGTCGAGGCGCACCGGGACCGCCATCTCGGCGGCCGCGGTCGGCGTCGGCGCGCGGCGGTCGGCGGCGAAGTCGATGAGCGTCGTGTCGGTCTCGTGCCCGACCGCGGCGATGAGCGGGATCGCCGAGGCGGCAGCGGCGCGCACGACGATCTCCTCGTTGAAGGCCATCAGATCCTCGAGGCTGCCGCCGCCGCGCGCAACGATGAGGAGATCGGGGCGCGGGATGGTTCCGCCAACCGGCAGGCTGTTGAACCCCTCGATCGCCGCCGCGACCTGCGCCGCTGCGCCCTCGCCCTGCACGGCGACGGGCCAGAGCAGGACGTGGCGCGGGAAGCGGTCGGCGAGGCGGTGGAGGATGTCGCGGATGACGGCACCGGTCGGCGATGTCACGACGCCGATGACGTCGGGGAGGAAGGGGAGCTTTTTCTTGCGCGCTTCGGCGAAAAGCCCCTCGGCGGCCAAGCGCTGCTTGCGTTCCTCGAGCAGCTTCAGGAGCGCGCCGATCCCGGCCAGCTCGATCGTGTCGATGACGAGTTGGTATTTGGAGCGGCCGGGGAAGGTCGTGAGGCGGCCGGTGCAGACGACCTCCATGCCGTCCTCGGGCTTCAGCTGGAGCCGCTGCGCCGTGCCGCGCCAGACGACGGCGTCGAGCACCGCGTCCGGATCCTTGAGCGCAAGGTAGCAATGACCCGAGGAATGACGCTTGAAACCCGAGATCTCGCCGCGCACACGCACATAGGAGAAGCTCTCCTCGATGCGCCGCTTCAGCGCCGCCGAGAGCTCCCCGACGGTGTATTCCGGGAGGTTCGGGCGCGGCGCGGCAGGTGCTGTATCGCTCGCGGTCATGAGAGGGATTTCCGTCATGGCGGCCTATGATACAAGAACCCGAATTGCGCTGCGACCATTCCGCTGAACGGCCCCGATGCAATCCGAACACTCCCCCGCAAGCGGGGGAGTGGGAAGGAATTTCTCGGGCGCGGCGTAGAAGAGCTGTTCCATCCTGCACTGGAAAGGTGAAGGCAAGACATGCGTATTCTCGTCATCGGCTCCGGCGGGCGCGAGCATGCGCTGTGCTGGGCGCTCGCCGCCTCGCCGCTGTGCGACAAGCTCTTCTGCGCGCCGGGCAATGCCGGGATCGCCGCCGAGGCCGAGTGCGTGCCGATCAAGGCGATGGATTTCGACCGCCTCGTCGAGTTCTGCAGGCTGCAGCGCATCGATTTCGTCGTCGTTGGCCCGGAGCAGCCCTTGGTCGCCGGCATCGTCGATCGCCTGGAGGGCGAAGGCATTGCTACGTTCGGGCCGAGCGAAGCCGCCGCGGCGCTCGAGGGCTCGAAGGGCTTCACCAAGGATTTCTGCGCGCGGCACGGCATTCCGACGGCGCGCTATGGACGCTTCGCCGCCGCCGCCGCCGCCAAAGCATATATCGCCCGCGAGGGGGCGCCGATCGTCATCAAGGCGGACGGCCTTGCCGCCGGTAAGGGCGTCACGATCGCGCGCAGCATCGCCGAAGCGAATGCGGCGGTCGACGAGGCGATGCTGGACGGCCGCTTCGGGGATGCCGGCGCCGCACTCGTCGTCGAGGAGTTCATGGAAGGCGAGGAGGCGAGCTTTTTCGCCCTTGTCGACGGCGCGCACGCATTGCCGCTTGCCGGCGCGCAGGACCACAAGCAAGTGGGCGACGGCGACACCGGACCCAATACCGGCGGCATGGGCGCCTATTCGCCGGCGCCGTGCCTCACCGTGGCGGTCGAGACCGAGGTGATGGACCGCATCATCCGGCCCACCGTCGCCGGCATGGCGGCCGAAGGGCGGCCCTTCAAGGGCATTCTCTATGCCGGGCTGATGCTGACGACGGCGGGGGTAAGGCTTATCGAGTACAATGTCCGCTTCGGCGATCCCGAATGCCAGGTCCTGATGATGCGCCTCAAGAGCGACCTCTTGCCGGCGCTGATCGCCGCGCGCGACGGCGTGCTGACGAATTTCGACTTGCGCTGGCGCGCGGAGAGCGCGCTCTGCGTCGTCATGGCCGCCCGGGGCTATCCCGGCGAGCCGATGAAGGGCACGGAGATTCGCGGTCTCGCCGCGGCGGTGGCCGACCCCGCCGTCAAGATCTTTCACGCCGGGACGCGCGAAGCCGCCGGGAAGATTCTCGCCGATGGCGGCCGGGTGCTCGGGGTCACGGGGCTCGGCCGCGACACCGCCGCGGCGCAGCGCAAGGCTTACGATGCGGTTGCGCTGATCGACTGGCCGGAGGGATTCTGCCGGCGCGACATCGGCTGGCGCGCGCTGCAAGGAGGTTGACGGACAAGATCCGGGATCGACGCGCCGCCCTCAGCGAATGACGCGCCCATTCGCGTTGTCGCCAGGTGTCCGCTCGCCCGCGCGTTGCTCTTGCTCCGCCGTGCCGGCGGCGAGGGTCACCCCAACCAAATGACCGCCGACCGCGGACCTTCCCCGCAACGATCCAGTGGGCGAGATCGACCAAGCCGGCGCATCCGCGCGATCACCAGTGTCGCCGGTATCTTCCTCCCGCGACTTCGCCTCGAAATCGGCGGCGATCCGCATCAACTCGGCCGCAATCCGCTCCTGCGGAAAATTGCGGGCGATGCGCTGGCAGAGCGCGGCTTGGCCACGGAAGAAAGCTCTCTTATTCATTAATCCGTCGGCCTCTTGAGCTATATCTAGTTGCTCGGCGGTGTGTCCCTTCAATAGATATGGGACAGGCTTAACAAGACCTTAAATTTCATGGTTAATGAGCCAATGCCACAGAGTTATCCCCATGATCCCCAATCCTCACAGGAGGGAGCGAAAGAATCGTGCTCGGCGGTGAATTCGCATTTCCGCCGAGACGGGCTAAAGTGAACGCGTCAACCTCTTTGGAAATGCCCTGTGCGATCGCTCCCGACCACCGATGATCCGATCGACGCCATCCGGGCCTTGCCGATCTGGCGCGGGCCGATCGCGGTAACGCCGCTCGACGGCGGCATCACCAACCGCAACTACCGCGTCGAGGATGGCGGGCGCCGATTCGTTGTTCGCGTCGGGCACGACATCCTGGTGCACGGGATTCTGCGCTTCAATGAGGTGGTGGCGAGCAGAGCCGCCGCCGCTGCGGGAATCTCACCGGCGGTGGCCCATAGCGCGCCGGGCTTTCTCGTCATCGATTTCATAGAAGGCCACTGCTTCCGCCCGGAGGACGTCCGCGCCACTCGCGATCGCTGCGTCGCTCTCGTCAAGCGCGCTCATCGCGAGGTGGCACGACATCTTCGAGGCCCGGTTCTGTCCTTCAACGTTTTCCACGTCCTGCGCGACTACGCCCACACCCTTGTCGCGGATCGGAGCCGCATCGTCGCCAACCTGCCACGCCTCGGCGCCATCGCCGAGGCTCTCGAAGCGGCGACCGGGCCGATCGATCTCGTCCTCGGCCACAACGACCTCCTCGCCGCGAACATCATTGATGACGGCGCGCGCCTCTGGCTCATCGATTGGGAGTTCGCCGGCTTCACGACGCCGCTCTTTGATCTCGGCGGGCTTTCGTCCAACAACGGCTTCAGCGACGTCGAGGACGAGGCGATGCTCGAGAGCTATTTCGAGCGTGCCGCCACCGACGAGCTGCGCCGGCGCTTCTGCGCCGTCCGGTGCGCCTCGCTGTTGCGCGAGGCGCTGTGGAGCATGGTTTCGGAGATCCATTCCGACCTCGAGTTCGATTACGTCTCCTACACCGCCGAGAACATGAAGCGCTTTGAGACCGCATGGGCGGCGTTCAGAGAGTTGCAGCATTGAGCCCGGTGCCGGCCTCGGCCAAGACGGTCATTGTGGGCGGCGGCATCATCGGCTGCTCGGTGGCATATCACCTCGCCAAGCGCGGCGAGGAGGTCGTGATCGTCGAGCGCCATCAGCTGACATCGGGCTCGACCTGGCACGCCGCGGGTCTCGTCGGGCAGTTGCGCACCAATGCCAATATCACGCGGCTTCTTGGGTACTCGGTCGAACTTTACGGCAAGCTCGAAACCGAGACCGGTTACGCCACCGGCTGGAGGCGCAACGGCGGCCTGCGTCTTGCCTGCAACCCCGACCGTTGGACCGAGGTCAAGCGGCAGGCGACGACGGCGCGGAGCTTCGGCCTCGAAATGGTCCTCATGAGCCCGAGCGAGGCAAAGGGGCTCTGGCCGTTGATGAGCACCGACGATCTCGTCGGCGCCGCCTTCCTGCCGAGCGACGGGCAGGCAAGCCCCTCCGACATCACTCAGGCGCTTGCCAAGGGCGCGCGAATGGCGGGGGCGCAAATCGTCGAGGGCGTCACGGTATCTGGGATCGATGTCGAAAACGGCCGAGTGCGCGCCATCGTCAGCGACGCAGGTCGGATCGAATGCGAGAAGGCGGTCTTGTGCTGCGGCCTCTGGACGCGGGCGCTCGCCGCCCGGGTCGGCGTCAACGTGCCGCTGGCGCCGGTCCACCATCAGTACATCGTCACCGAGAAGATGCCGGGCGTGGCTCCGGGCCTCCCGACCCTGCGCGATCCCGACCGCCTCACCTATTACAAGGAAGAGGTCGGCGGCCTCGTCATGGGCGGCTACGAGCCGAACCCGATCGCTTGGGCCGACCGGACCGTCCCTGAAGATCTTGCCTTCCGCCTCCTCGGCGACGATTGGGATCATTTCGAGCCGATCATGGCGCTGGCGCTGGGCCGCGTTCCAGCGCTCGCCGGAGCCGGGATCAAGCAAATGATCCACGGCCTCGAGAGCTTCACTCCCGACGGCAATTGGATCATCGGCGAGGCGCCGGAGGTGAGCGGCCTCTTCGTCGGCGCCGGCTTCAACGCCTTCGGCATCGCCTCGGCCGGCGGCGCGGGCATGGCTCTCGCCGAGTGGGTCGCCGATGGCGAGTCGCCATTCGATCTTTGGCCGGTCGATCTCCGGCGCTTCGGGCGCAACCATCACGACACGGGATGGGTCCGGACGCGGACGCTCGAAGCCTATGCCAAGCACTACACCATCGCCTGGCCCTTCGAGGAGTATCGCTCCGGCCGCCCGCTGCGCCGCTCGCCGCTCTATGAGCGGTTGAAAGCGAAGGGCGCGGTCTTCGGCGAGAAGCTCGGCTTCGAGCGACCGAACTGGTTCGCCGATGCGGCGCTCGGCGAAGCGGCGGAGGACCGCTATTCCTTCACCCGCCCGAACTGGTTCGACGCGGTCGGGCGCGAGCATCGCGCCTGCCGCGAGGCCGCCGTCGTCTTCGATCAGACGAGTTTTGCGAAAGCGCTCCTCGTCGGGCGCGACGCCGAGCGGGCGCTCGGCTGGATTGCCGCCAATGACGTGTCAAAGCCGCCAGGCCGCGTCGTCTATACGCAAATGCTGAACCGCCGCGGCGGCATCGAATGCGACCTGACGGTGACGCGCCTCGCCGCGGATCGCTATTACATCATCACCGGCACCGGTTTCGCGACGCATGATTTCGCCTGGATCCGCCGGTCGATCCATGACGGGCTCGATGCACAGCTCATCGACGTGACCTCGGCCAATGCCGTTCTCTCGGTCATGGGGCCGTGCGCGCGCGCGATTCTCCAGGCGCTCTGCGAAGACGATCTCTCCGATGCCGCGCTTCCCTTCGCCCATGCGCAGGATATCCGCCTCGCCGGCGCGCCGGTCCTCGCGATCCGCGTCACTTACGTCGGCGAACTTGGATATGAGCTCCACGTGCCGGTCGAATTTGCGCTGACGGTGTATGACCGCCTCGCCGAGGAGGGGCGTCCGCTCGGCCTTGTCGACGCCGGCTACCGCGCGATCGAATCCTTGCGCCTCGAAAAGGGCTACCGCGCCTGGGGCGCCGAGATCGGTCCCGATCACTCGCCGCTCATGGCCGGGCTCGGCTGGGCGGTCAAGCTGCGCTCGGATACGCACTTCCAAGGACGAGAGGCACTCGAGCGCGAGGCCGCCTCGCCCTTGCCGCGGCTTCTCGCCGGCTTCGTCGTCGACAATCCGGCGATCGTCCTCCTCGGGCGCGAGACGATCTATCGCGACGGCGAGCGCGTCGGCTGGCTGACGAGCGGCGGCTTCGGCTACACGGTCGGGCGGCCGATCGGTTATGGCTATGTGCGCCACGCCGCCGGCATCGACCTCGATTTCCTTCTCTCGGGAACCTATGAGCTCGAAGTTGCGACGGAGCGCGTGCCGGCCAAGATCTCGACGACGCCGTTCTACGATCCTACGGGACGGCGCATCCGCGGTTGAGGCGGTCGACGCGGCGGGCCAAACCGCGTTATTCTCGTGGCGGGAGAGGCATGCTTTGAGCAGAGCTTCGTGTCGCATCGCAACCATGGCTCTTGCAGCGCTGGCGCTCGCCGCCTGCGCCGGCGCCTCCTCGGTCGTACCGACTTACGCGGTCGGCTATACGCCGGGCGAGGAGCGCGTCGCCGGACTCGACATGCCGGTGCTGGTGCGCGGCAATCCCTTTGCCATCCCGCAGCCCGAATTCGACTCCGACGTTGCCGACGCGATGCGCGGCTGGCCCTTCCGCGTGCCGCTCCGCTTCATCCCGCAAGGCAACCCCAACGCGGCCTACCGCGTCGTCATGATGTTCAGTCCGCCTGCGGGCACCGCCGATGCCTCTTTTTGCACCCGCCCCTTGCCGGTCCAGGCGGTGTTCGGCGTACCGCCGGGTGCGGTGCGAACATCGGTCACCGCCGTCTTCTGTCGGGGCGATGCCGTCCTCTCCTCGGCCTCCGGGTCGCTCTCGACCGCGCAAGGGCCGCGCAGCCCCGATTTCCGCAGCGGCGTCGGCCATTTCACCGCGGCACTCTTCCCGGCAGTCAACCCCGAGAACCGCCCGGATCGTTGCGTCGGCGGTTTCGATTGTTGATACCGGCGGCGCGTCAGCGGCGCGCTTGAAAGAAGGCGCGGAGCAAATCCGACGCCTTTTCCTCGGCGATCCCGCCGTAGATCTCGGGCCGGTGATTGCAGCCGGGCTGATCGAAGATGCGCGGCCCGTGCTCGACGCCGCCGCCCTTGGGATCGTAGGCCGCGAAGTAGATGCGGCGCAGCCGCGCCAGCGCGATCGCCGATGCGCACATCGGGCACGGCTCGAGCGTGACGTAGAGATCGCAATCGACGAGGCGCTGCGATCCGAGCCGCGCCGTCGCCGCGCGGATCGCCAGCATTTCCGCATGCGCGGTCGGATCCCCGTCCTCCTCGCAACGATTGCCGGCACTCGCCAGCACGGCGCCGCCCGCGACGATGACACAGCCGACCGGCACTTCGCCGCGCGCCGCCGCACGTTCCGCCTCGGCAAGAGCAAGGGTCATGGCCGAAGGGCTCAATGTCTCGTTAAGCCCGCGCCCCGTATCATCGCTCGAGCCCGTCATCGCCTAGCCGGTACTCTCGCGGCGCTGTACGGTCAAGCGAGGATGCTCGCTGGCCGCGTTGCCGCGGGCTCGGCGGAAGCCTAGAGTCCCGGCCGTCCCCGTTTCGAGGCTTGCCCATGGCCCAACCCGTGATCGGTCTGACCCTCGACGCCGAGCCGCCCGGCGGCTACTCGAAATACCCGTGGTACGCGCTGCGCGAGAACTATTGCGGTGCAATCATCCGCGCCGGCGGATTGCCGATCCTGCTGCCGCACGAACCCGACCGCGTCGGTGATTATCTCGATCTCATCGACGGCCTCGTCGTCACCGGCGGCGCCTTCGATGTCGATCCTGCGCTGTTCGGCGCGACGAGCCGGCACGCCACGGTCAAGACCAAGGATCGCCGCACCGCCTTCGAGCTCGACATCACGCGCCAAGCCTATGACGCGCAGAAGCCGGTGCTCGGCATCTGCGGTGGGCAGCAGCTCCTCAACGTCGCGCTCGGTGGCACGCTCATCCAGCACATCCCCGACGAAGTCCCCTCGGCGCTTGCGCATGAGCAGAAGAACCCGCGCGATGAGCCGGGGCACTCCGTCTCGGTCGTCGCGGGGACACTCCTCCACCGCATCACCGGCGCCGACGAGCTCAAGGTCAACAGCGCGCACCATCAGGCGGTTAGGGCCGTCGCCCCAGGCATGGTGATCGACGCAACGGCCCTCGACGGCGTCATCGAAGGCATCGAAGATCCGCGCCGTCGCTTCTGCCTCGGGGTGCAATGGCACCCCGAATTCGCGATCAGCGACGGCGATCTGCGCATCTTCGAGGCGTTCATCAGCGCCACGTCGCCCTGAGCCGGGACACGGCCATGACCAATGAGGTGCCTGCCGCGGCTTCGGGAGAGCGCATCGCCAAAGTGATGGCGCGCGCCGGGTTGTGCTCGCGCCGCGATGCCGAGCGCTGGATCGCCGAAGGCCGCGTCGCCGTCGACGGCGCCGTGTTGACGAGCCCTGCCATCGTCGTGACGCCGGCAAGCCGCATCCTCGTCGACGGCAAGCCGCTGCTGCCGCCCGAGCGGGCGCGGCTCTGGCGCTACCACAAGCCAGCGGGCCTCGTCACCACCCACCGCGACGAGAAGGGCCGTGCGACCGTCTTCGACAAGCTTCCGCCCGAGCTTCCGCGTGTCATCACCGTCGGCCGCCTCGACCTCAACTCCGAGGGCCTCTTGCTGCTCACCAATGACGGCGAGCTGGCGCGGCGCCTCGAGCTCCCTTCGACCGGCTGGCTCAGGCGTTACAAGGTGCGTGTCCACGGCTTCGTCGACGATGAGCGGCTGAAGCACCTCGCCGCCGGGATCACCGTCGACGGCGTCGATTACGGGCCGATCAGCGCCCGCCTCGAGCGCCAACAGGGCAGCAACGCCTGGATCGAGATGGGGCTGCGCGAAGGACGCAACCGCGAGATCCGCCGCGTTCTCGAGCATCTGGGCTATGCCGTGACGCGGCTCATCCGCCTGTCCTACGGCCCCTTCCAGCTCGGCAATCTCGAACGCGGCGCGGTCGAGGAGATCAAAGGCAAGGTTCTCGCCGAGCAGCTCGGCAAGAGCACGCAGAAGGACCGCGCGGCGAAGGAGCACGGCAAGCCCGCAGCCCGCGGCCGCGGCCCAGGCCATGCGCATCATCGCCGGTAAGCATCGCGGCCGGGCGATCGCGGCGCCGGAGGGCGATGTAGTGCGCCCGACCAGCGACCGCGCGCGCGAGGCGCTCTTCAACATCCTGACGCATGGCAAATTCGCCGCCTCCGGGCCAACCTATGCCGGCGCCGCGATCCTCGACGCTTTCGCCGGCACCGGCGCCATCGGCCTCGAAGCCTTGTCGCGCGGCGCCGCCGAAGCGATCTTCATCGAGAATTCGCGGGGCGCACTCACCGCTTTGAAGCGCAATATCGCGGCGCTCGGCGAGACGGCACGGGCGCGGATCGTTGCCGCCGACGCGACGGCGCCGCCGCGTGCCATGTCGCCGTGCAGCCTCGCCTTCCTCGACCCGCCCTATGGATCGGGATCGGGCGCGACGGCGCTCGCCGCTCTCGCCGCCGCCGGTTGGCTCGCGCCCGACGCGCTGGCGATCGTCGAAGTCGCGAAGAAAGAGCGCTTCGCCGCACCCGCCGGCTTCACCTTGATCGAGGAGCGCCACTACGGCGCCGCCCGGCTGCTGTTTCTCCGCTTCGGTGAGAGCCCGGCCCCTGCCTCTTGATGGGATCGACCGACGCGGTTTTCCGCACGACCCCGGTCACCAGAGATCCGGTTTCTCGACCATCAGCCAGAAGATCGCGATCACGGCGGCGAAAGCGGGCCACCCCAATCCGAACCAGAGATTCATGCAACGCTCGTACTCCACGGGAAGCGGATCGCCGAGCGTGACCGCCTTGCGGGCTATGTCGCGAACCCGGATCTGCAGCCAGACGACCGGGAGCCAGCAGGCACCAGCCAGCGCGTAAAGCGCGTAGACGGCGACGAGCCACGAGCTGAAGGGATCGATTCCCATCAGCCAGATGAGTGCGATGCCGCTTGCCGGCTGCACGATCACCGCCGGGGTCGTGAACAGAAAATCGGCGATGACGACGTTCCGCGATACCGTCGCGATGGCGCGCGGATCGCCGCCGCGATGCGCCATCCACATGTGGAAGGCGGTTCCGAGGCCGGTCCCGAACAGCACCGTCGCGCTCAGAAGATGCGCGAGCTTGAGCCACGCATACGCGCCGGTCATCGGTCTCTCTCGATCGTCGCCAAAATCAGGATCGCGACCATGATCGGCAGGTTCTTCAGGAGCGGGCCGAAGGGGTCGGCCCAGAGCGACGGGAGCGCGAAGGTAAGGCCCGCCGTATAGGCGACGACGACCGCAAGCTGCAGCGCCGCGATCGTCCCCGTTGCCCGGCGCGCGAGCAGCAACGCGCCGATCGCGATGTCGAGCAGGCAACCGGCGGAGGCAATCACCGAAGCCACGGCACCGGATAATCCGAAGGCGGCGAAGATCGGCGCGGTGATCGATGCGGGCTGCAACAAACCGATAGCCCCTGATGCGAGCCACATCAGTGCGAGGGTCCAACGCAGCAACGGGCGCAGAAAGTAGAGCTGCGCGTACCACCGATCTTGCGCCTGAGAGGGGCGCGCAAGCAAAGCATCGCTCCATCGGCGCGGCGCGATGCCGATCGCCTTGACGAAAGCATCAGGGTTCCCGACATTGCCGAATTCCAACTGGCGCAGAGCCGTCGTGTTGATCGGTCCTCCGAGCGCGTCACCGAGCCGCGCAACGACGCGAACAAGCCCGGTCGGAATCTCGAGGATGCGTGCCGGCGAGAAGCCAAGCCAACAGCGAAGGTCGATGATGATTTGCCGAAGCGTCAGCGTTTCGGGTCCAACCGGATCGACGACGATTTGCGTGATCGACGGCCGATCGAGGATGCGAAGAACCGTTGCGCACAGGTCATCGACATGGATCGGCTGGAAGAGATAGTCGCCGCGGCCGATCATCGGGATCGCAACGGGCAGTGCCGCCAGTGCGCGGAAAAGCGCGGTCCCGCCATAGGCTCCCTCGGCGTAGACGAGCGAGGGCCGCAGCACGACCCAGTCGAGGCTCGTCTCTGCAAGGAAATCATCGGCGTCGCGCTTCGTCGCGGCATAGGCCGTTCCGGCCGCTTCCTCGGCGCTGATCGCGGAGATCTGGATGACGCGCTTGATGCCGGCTTCCTCGCACGCGGCAAAGAGCGCCTTCGGAGCCGCCGTGTGGATCGCCGCAATCGACTGGCCCGGACGGCCTTGGAGAATGCCAACGCAATTGATGACCGCCTCGATGCCGGCGAGGCGTGGCGTCCAATCCTCGGTCCTGACATCGCGATTGAAGTCGACAGCGATGGAGGCCGGTGCCGGAAGGAGCGGATCGGTTTCAGCCGGACGGCGGACGGCGGGGACGACACGGTGTCCCGCCTCGATGAGGCGTGCCAGCAAGTACCGGCCGATGAAGCCATTGGCGCCGGCGAGGAGAATGTTCACGGCGAGGCTGTCTCGCGATGCGTGCATGCGGGCACGGTTCGCGGCGTCATCGTCGCACCCCCTATCGGGGATACGCCGTGAGGACGGCGCCATCCGGGGCGACGACGACGCGGATCGTGTGTGTCGGGCGGCCCTCGATCGTCGTGCCGATATCTCGCTTGAAGCTGTAATCGTAGAGCGTGCCGGCTCTGCCGTTCGTGTCGGGATGCGGGTGCCCGTCGCGGATCGCTTCGGCGATCATCCCACGGATCGTCGCCGGCGTCGTGCCGCGCGCGTATTTGCTGGCGTCGGGCGCGGTGCTGTCCGGGCCGTGGCGCTCGAGAATGTGGCGCATCGCATGGGCGGTGAGATGCGCCTCGGCGGTCGCGGGCGCGGCAAGCTGCGCGTAGAGCACGCGCGGCGAGAATGGCGCGCCGGGAAGGAGAAGCGCCGCCGCGAGCGCGAGCGCGGCGAAGCGCCGCAGGAGCATCGCCATCGCTCAGCGCCGCCCGAACAGCCGCTCGATATCGGCGAGCTTCAGCTCGACATAGGTTGGGCGGCCGTGATTGCACTGGCCGCTATGCGGCGTCGCCTCCATCTCGCGCAAGAGCGCGTTCATCTCCGCCTCGTTGAGGCGCCGCCCGGCGCGGACGCTGCCGTGACAGGCGAGCGTGCCGCAGATCTCCTCGAGCCGTTCCTTCAAGGCGAGCGCTTCGCCGAATTCGGCGAGCTCGTCGGCGAGATCGCGCACGAGCCCGGCGACATCGGTTTCACCCAACAGTGCCGGCACTTCGCGGACGACGATGGCGCCGGGACCGAAGCCTTCGAGAACGAGGCCGAGCTCGGCCAGTTCCGCGGCGCGCGCGGCAAGACGCATGACCGCCGGCTCGTCGAGCTCGACGATCTCGGGAAGCAGCAGCATCTGGCGCTGGACGCCGCCATTGGCGAGGCGAATTTTCATGCGCTCGTAGACGAGGCGCTCATGCGCCGCATGCTGATCGACGATGACGATGCCGCTCTCTGTCTGCGCGACGATGTAGGTCTCATGGAGCTGCGCCCGCGCGGCGCCGAGCGGAAAGCGCGTCAGCGTGTCGTCCGCCGCGGCGGATGGCAGCGCCGCGATCGCCGCGGGCGCGGCACCGGCGAGGCCCGTCAGGTCCGGTTGCGGCGCGTAGAAGGCAATGGCGGCTTCGGCAAGGCCGCGCGGCAACGACGTCGACGCCTGGGGATAGGCAAAGCCGCCGCCGCGATGCGGCGTCAGGCCGGAGCCGGGACGGAAGCTGCCGAGCGCCGCATCGGCGACGGTCGTCGAGGCACGGTGCCCGGCCGCCGCCAGCGCGTTGCGCAAGGCGCCGACGATGAGGCCGCGTATGACGCCGCCGTCGCGGAAACGCACCTCGGCCTTCGCCGGATGCACATTCACGTCGACCTCCGCTTCGGGCGATTCGAGGAAGAGGACGACGATCGGATGGCGATCGCGCGCGAGAAAATCCTGATAGGCGCCGCGCACCGCGCCGACGAGCAGCTTGTCGCGCACCGGGCGGCCGTTGACGAAGAGATATTGCTGTTGCGCCGTCGCCCGGTTCAAGGTCGGCAGACCGATGAGGCCGGTGAGGCGGTGCCCCTCGCGCGCGGCGTCGATCGCCAACGCATTGTCGGCGAAATCGCGGCCGAGAATGGCGGAGAGACGCTGCCGCCGCGCCGCCATCTTGTCGCCGGTCAGGTCGGGCGATGCCACCGGAAGGCGGAGGAGGACGCGATCCTCGTCGCCCGTCACGGTAAAGGCAATGGCGGGATAGGCCATGGCAAGGCGTTGCACGGCATCGACCGCTTGATCGCGCTCGGTGCGCGGCGTCTTGAGAAATTTGAGTCGGGCCGGCGTCGCGAAGAAGAGGTCGCGCACCTCGACCCGCGTGCCCGGCGGATGCGCCGCCGGTATGATGCGACCTTTCGCCCCGCCTTCGACGGACAGCGTGGACGCCGCATCGTCGCCGCGTCGCCGCGTCGTCACGGCGAGACGGCTGACGGCGCCGATCGAGGGCAGCGCCTCGCCGCGGAAGCCCAAGGTGCGGATGCGCAGAAGATCGTCCTCGGGCAGCTTCGAGGTGCAATGACGCTCGACGGCAAGCGCCAGTTCCGCGGCGCTCATCCCGGAGCCGTCATCGCTGACGGCGATGAGGGCAAGGCCGCCCTCGCGCAACGCCAGCTCGATCCGCGACGCGCCGGCGTCGATCGCGTTCTCGACCAGCTCCTTCGCCACCGCCGCCGGCCGCTCGATGACCTCGCCCGCGGCGATGCGGTCGACCAAGGTGGGCGGGAGCTGGCGGATGGTCATGGAGGGAGTGTGCGCTGAGTCGTTACTCGCCACAATGACGCCGTGGCGGGGCCGATGGTTTCACCACGGAGGCACTGAGAGCACTGAGAAGAAAGCGGCGACCGCTCCCTTCGCTGGGCAAAAGGCAAACCTTCGTGTTCTCCGCGCTTCCGTGGTGAACCGCTTGGCGCCTACCGCGCCATCTCGCCGAGATATTGCCGCGCCAGCACCTTGCCCTCCTCGACGGCGGGCTGGTCGAAGGGGTCGACGCCGAGAAGGTGCGCGGCGATGATCGTCTCCAGCATGAAATGCATGAGGAGCGCGCCGAGCGCCGCCTCGTCCAACGCCTTGAGATGCATGACGCGCACAGGGCGGCCCTGGCGGATGAGGCTCTCGGCCGTCGCCCGCTGCTCGGCATCGAGGAGGTCGCCCATGGTCCGGCCGGCGAGATAAGCGAGCGCGGGATCGCCGGCGAATTCGGCCGAGACGGCGCCGCCCGTGCCGGCGACGTCGAGCATGATGAGCGTGAAGAGCTTGTCGCGGGGCCCCGCGAGATAAAGCTGGAGCTGCGAGTGCTGGTCGACCGTGCCGAGCGCGCGAATCGGTGTCGTGCCGGTGCCGCTCTTGCCGAGGCTCTCCGCCCAGAGCTGGCGGAACCACAGGCCGAAATGGGCAAGGCGGTCGCAATAGGGCATGATTACGGCCTGAGTGATGCCGCGGTGGCGCAGGAGCGCGACGTTGAGCGCGGCGCCGAGGGCGGGCTCCGCCGCGCGCGGCTCGCGTGCCGCCAATGTCGCGTCCAGGACCTGCGCCGCGCCGGCGCGCAAAGCGGCGCCGTCGAGCCCGGCGATGAGCGCCGGCAACAACCCGACATTGGAGAGAACGGAGAAGCGCCCGCCGATGCCGGGGTCGTGATCGAGGGTGCGGATGCCGTAGTCTTTGGCGAGGCGGCGCAGCACATTGTCGCGCGGCTCGGTGACGGCGATGAACTGGTCGCCGACATCGACGCGCCCGGCGGCGCGAAACTGGTCGAGGCAGATCGCAAATTGCGTCAAGGTCTCGGCCGTGCCGCCCGATTTCGAGATGACGATGCACCCCGTGCGCTTGAAGTCGAGCGCGGCGAAGAGCGCGGCGAAACTCGCGGGATCGATATTGTCGAGAAAGACGATCCGTGGCGTGCCCGGGCGCGGCCCGAAACCGAGATCGGCGAGGGCGCACAGCGTCTGACCGCCGAGGCTCGAGCCACCGGTGCCGAGCACCAGGATCTGGTCGAAACGGCGGCGGAATTCACCGGCGAGCGCAACCAATTCCTTGAGATCGTCGCGCCGCGCCGGCAGGCGCAGCAGCGGCAAGGAGGCGTCGCCATGACGGCGTGCCAGATCGCCGAGGGCGGGCGCCGTCTCGGAAAGCGCCGCTGCGAATTCCGCCGCGCCCAGCGCGTCGGACCCCGTGAGGCAAGCCTCGATCAGATGGCGGTAGAGCATGGTTCCATCCGGCTTTTGGTGAACCGTCAACTTCCGTTCGCGTCGACCTCGCGCGTCGGCGTCAAATCCGTCGGAGTGCCGACGACGACGAAGCCGAGCTGCGCCGGATCGAAGAGGCGCTTGGCGACGCGCCGCGCATCATCGAGCGTCACCGCATTGATTGCGGCGTTGCGCCTGTCGAGGAAGTCGATCCCGAGCTTGTCCTCTTGAAGCTGAACGAGCGTCTCGGCGATGCGGCTGGTCGAATCGAATTGCGTCGCGAACGAGCCGGTGAGATAGGTCTTGGCGGCGTCGACCTCCTCCGCGGTCGGCCCATCATCGTGCATGCGCTGCCATTCGGCACGGATGACATCGATCGACTGGGCGACGCGGCTGTTTTGCGTTGCGACCCCGCCGAGGATGACGCCGCTCGCCCGCAGCGGCACAAGATAGGTGTAAACGCCGTAGGCCAAGCCGCGTTTCACGCGCACCTCGTTCATGAGGCGCGAGGCAAAGCCGCCGCCGCCGAGGATGTAGTTGTCGATCGAGGCCGCGTACCAGTCGGGATCCTCGCGCTTGATGCCGGGCTCGCCGAACGTCACGACGCTTTGCGGGATCTGCCGCTTGACGAGGAGGAGAGCGCCGGCATCCTGCACCGTCGAGTCGGCTATCGCGAAAGGTGCCGCGTGCTCGGGCAGCGCACCGAAGGTCTTGTCGAGCAATGCCTTGAGCGCGTCCGGCGCAATGTCGCCGACGACGCCGACCGTCAAGGCGTCACGGCCGAAGCGATCGCGCACGAAGCCGTGCAGATCCTCGACCGTGATCGCGGCGAGGCTCGCGGCCGTCCCTTCGGTCGGCCGCGCATAGGGATGATCGGCAAAGGCGTTGTGCCACCAGACCCGGCTCGCGATCGCGTTCGGGCGCTCGGCGCGCTGTGCCACTGCCGCGATAAGATCGGCGCGAATGCGAGCGACCGGCTCGACATCGAAGCGCGGCGCGGTCAGGGAGAGGCGCAGGAGATCGAAGGCGGCGTCGGTATTCTTCGTGATGGTCTGCAGCGAGCCGTTCACGTAATCCTGCGAAGCATTGAAGCGCACCGAGCTCGCGAGATCCTCGATGCGGCTCTGATAGGCTTGGCTGTCGAGCGTCCCCGCCCCCTCATCGAGCAAAGACGCCGTCATTTGGGCAAGTCCGAGCTTCTCCTTGGGCTCGGTCGCGCCGCCGCCGCGGAAGGAAAAGTGGAGGGTGACGACCGGCAGCGTATGGTCTTCGACGAGCCATGCCTCGATGCCGTTCGGGCTGACGACGCGTTGGACCGTGACGGCATGCGCCGCGGCGGGCGACAGAAGAAGCGCGAGGACAACTACGTTGCAACCGCGGCGGATCGCGTGCCGGACGACGCAAGCCATGGACCATCCCTTCGGCATTGGCCCCTCTTTCATTGAATTCCTCCGCCACCCGTCGGGCGACCGGCGGAAAACGGCGACGTCGGCCCTCCCTCGGCGACGGTTCCAGACGCGTGCTCCGGCAGGAGAATCCCGGTCACGGACTCGGCGTCCTTGATGACGAATTTCGCCGCCTCATCGACGTCGGCCGCAGTGACTTTGCCGATCCGCTCCGGCCACGCCTCGACATCCTCGATCGTGCGGCCGACGGCAAGCGCCGCGCCGAAGATATTGGCGGGTCCGGCGAGGCTGTCGCGCTCATAGACTTGCTCCGCCTGCATGCGGGTCTTCGCGCGCTCGACCTCCTCCGGCGTCACCCCTTTTTCGAGCAGCGTCTTGATCTGCGCCGCCATCGCCGCCTCGATCTGCGCGATGTCGACGCCGACGCGCGGGCTCGCATAGAAGCCGAAGGTCGAGAGGTCGAGCGAACCGGG
This sequence comes from Allostellaceae bacterium, assembly GCA_041488295.1. Taxonomy (GTDB): domain Bacteria; phylum Pseudomonadota; class Alphaproteobacteria; order ATCC43930; family CGMCC-115725; genus URHD0088. The sequence goes on along the minus strand of JBGPOZ010000077.1, from coordinate 1,068 downwards.
CCCGTAGAAGGCGCCGGCGTTGAGGGCAAGCTTTTGCTCGACGACCAGCGAACGGTACAGGCGCGAGGTCGCTCCGCCGCCGACGATCTCGGCGAGAACCTGCAGCGGGTAGGCGTATTTCGCCTCGCCGGCCGTATAGCTGGGTGCGAGGTAGGAGCGCGTCCAATTCGCCTGCGCCACTTGCGGGCTGTGAAATTCGAGCCGGGTCGCGGCGACGCGCGGCGGCTCGCTGACGCGGCTGCGCGGCGGCACCGGCTGTGCCGGGATCGGACTGAAATATTTTTCAGCGAGGCGGCGGACACCGTCCACCGTCACATCGCCCGTCACGACGAGCACGGCGTTGTTGGGATGATACCAGGTGCGGTAGAAGGCGAGCGCGTCGGCGGTCGAGAGGCGCTCCATCTCATGTTCCCAGCCGATCGTCGGAATGCGGTAGGGGTGATGCAGGAAGATCGCAGTGCGCACCTGCTCGTCGAGCAAGGCCGAGGGATTGTTGTCGATCCGCGAGCGGCGCTCCTCGATGATGACCTCGCGCTCAGGCAGCACGACGGCATCGGTGAGGACGAGGCCGTTCATGCGGTCTGCCTCGAGCTTCATGACGAGTTCAAGCCGGTCGGCCGCCACGGTCTGGTGGAAGGTGGTGTAATCCTCGCCCGTGAAGGCGTTGTCGTGCCCGCCATTCTGCGCGACGAGCCGCGAGAACATGGCGGGCGGTACCTCCTTGGTGCCCTTGAACATGAGATGTTCGAGAAAATGGGCGATGCCCGAGATGCCGCGCGGCTCGTCGGCGGCGCCGACCTTGTACCAGACCATCTGCGTCACCGCGGGAACGCGATGATTGGGGATGACGACGACCTGCATGCCGTTTTCGAGCGCAAAGCCTTCGGCGCCGAATTTGAGCGACGCCGCGTCTTGGGCGCGCAACGGTGCTGTCCAAGACATGACGAGAAGGAGAGCGGCGAGCACCGCTCGGAAGGCGGTTTTTTGCATGCTTGTCTCCGGAGCCGAACGAGGCGGGATCGGCCAAGGTCCGGCGCGCGATCTTGGACCGGCGCCCCACTCCCTGCG
>JBGPOZ010000076.1:0-18358 GCA_041488295.1 Allostellaceae bacterium | reverse complement strand
GACGTAGCCGAAGGTGTCGTAGCCGGTCAGGTAGTACATCGATTCCTGCCGGAACATGAGGAGGCCGTCGAGGCCGGCCGCTTGCAACGCCGCCGCCGCCTTGGCGCGCCGCCCGGCCAGTTCCTCCTTGCTGAAATGCAGAGCCATTGCTGTTCCTCCGGTAGGTGCTTTTCGATGGAAGCCGCGACAAGCTATGCGCTTGCGGCCTCGCCCGCCAGCATGGCGGCTAAGAGCTTGTTCTGGAAATGATGAACCCCTTCCTCCCAGAAGGGCGAGAAGCGGAAATCGCCGGCGGCCGGAGAGCGGCGTCCTTGTTGCATCCCCTCGATGACGCGCCGGTCCTCCTCGCGCAGGACCCGCCAATATTCCGCCATGGCGGCACGGCCGGCGGCGAATGCCTCGCCCGTCGCCGCCTCCCTCACGACATAGAAGGCCGCTCGCAGCTCCGTTCTGTCGGCAGCGAGCGGCGTCCAGATGACCCGAACCGAGACGCTGCCATAAAGATTCACTTGCGTGTTCGGAAAGAGGAAACAGAGGTAGTCGGTGCGCTCCGTGTTTCGCGCCTCCGGCCGCTGCGGGATCAGCGGCGTCTCGGCGCGCAGGGCGGACTCGCCCGACCAGCAGAAGCCGAACATCGCGCCTTCGGCGATATCGGTGAAGGTTTTCCGCCCCGCGGCATCGATCCGCGCCGGCAGTGTCGGATGGACGAAATCCTCGTGATAATTTTCGAGCGCGCCCTCGATGGCGAGCTTCCAATTCGCGGCGATCTCGCCCGCCGCGAAGTGGCCAAGGCGCAGCCCGTCGGTCTCATAGGGCGCCCAGCGCGCGGCAACGGGCTGCACGAATTCTGCGAGCGGCGGCGCGCGGCCGGACAGGTCAAGGAAGACGATATCGGCCCAGACGCCGCAGCGGATCGGCACGAGGCCGAGATTGTCGCGGTCGAGGACATCCGGCGCGGTGATGCGGGTCCCGTCCCACAGCGGCGTCGCGCGCAGCCTGCCGTCGAGCGCATAGGCCCATCCGTGATAGGGGCAGCGCAGAGTCGGCTGAGCCTTGACCCGCTCCGTGAGGATGGCCGAGCCGCGATGGCGGCAGACATTGTGGAAGGCACGAATCTCGCCGGCGCGGTCGCGCGCCAGAATGACGGGAACGCCCGCCGCGCGCGCCGGCATGGCGTCGCCGGGATCGGCGATCTCGTGGGCGAAGGCGACGCTGATCCAGTGCCGCCGAAAGATCAGCTCTCGCTCGAGCGCGAAGAAATCCTCGTCGACGTAAGCCATGGGCGGCAGACCCCTTGCGGCAGCGAGCGGCCGCTGCAAAGCAGCGATCGCGTCCGCGCCCAGGAGATCGGCGATGCGTCCCATGCGTCACCCTCCAGAGCCGATGTGGCGCCGCCAATCGCGCGACGGCGCGTAGCCGAGCTGGGTCCGCGCCTTGTCGATGTCGAAAAGCCCGGCATGCGGGTCGCGCTGATAGAGCTCGGGCCGGCGGATCTCCGGCAGTTTGCCGAAGCGCCGCCGGACGAGATCGAGCGTCGGCTCCTCCGCGATCGTGTCGGGAGCGCCGACGAAGAAGATGTCGAAGCCGGTCGCTTTCGCGATGGCGAGGCGGACCGCCGCCGCGACATCCTCGGGCTCGACCCAGCCCCAGAGATCGCGGTGATAAAGATCGCCGCGCCCGCTGATCTCGGCGCGGTTGTGCGGGAAGAGAATGAAGAGCGGACGGAGGATCGCGACGTCCATCGTGCCGGCCCGCGCGAAACTTGCCGCCACCGTCTCGGCCGCCACCTTGCTGAGGCCGTACACCTCGTTGGGGCGCAGCGGATGGGCCTCGTCGATCGGCAGGTAGTCGGGCGGCCGCTCGTCCTTCTGGTAGCAGAGTCCCGTCGCGCATTCCGAGGAGATGAGAATGAATTTTCGCACACCTGCCTCTGCGGCGGCGTGGAACGTATTCCAGGCACCGCGCACGTTCGTATCGAAGACGATTTCGGGCGGCCGGTCGCGCGGATTCGGAATGGCGGCGGCGTGGACGAGAATCTCGATGCCGCGCATGGCGCGCCGAAGGTCGTCCAAGGCGAGGATGCTGCCCTCGATGAAGGGGGCGTCGACGCGCGGCGGCTTCAGATCAAAGGAGACGGCCCGATCGCTGCCCAGGGCGCGCATGATCGCGCTTCCGAGATGGCCGCTTCCGCCAGTGACGAGGATGCGCGGCCCGTCCACGCTCACGCCTCCAGAACGATGGCGGAGAGCCCGCGTCCGTAGCCCGGCTCGCCCTTGAGGCAAGAGCGGCGATAGCTGAAGAACCGCCCCTCCTCGGCTGCCGTATCGCCCGCGGCACGCTCGATTGCGGCGACGCCGGCCCGCTCGAGCCGGCGCGCGACATAGCCGCCGAGATCGAACATGAAATGACCCGCGCGTTGCGCCGGTATGAAAAAATCGGAGTTGCGCGCGTTCTCGGCGAGGAACGTTGCCGGGAATTCGGGTCCGACCTCGTACGAGGGCTGGGCGATGCAAGGACCGATCGCCGCTTTGACGCGGTGAGGCTCGGCGCCGAGCCGCGCCATCGCCGCGAGGGTCGCCTCGAGCACGCCAGCGAGGGCGCCTTTCCATCCGGCATGAGCCGCGCCGATGACGCCGCCTTCGGCTTCCGCGAACAGGACCGGGACGCAATCGGCGGCCAGAATGCCGAGGGCGAGGCCGCGCCGCCGCGTCACCAGCGCGTCGGCGCGAGGGTTGTCCTCGCGCCGCCACGGCTGCTCGGCCGTGACGACGGTTGCGCTGTGAATCTGATAGACGGAGACAAGGCTTTCCGGCACGACGTCGAGCGCCGCCATCGCCCGGGCGCGATTCTCCGCGACCTTCTCCGGCGCGTCGCCCGAGCCGAAGCCGCAATTCAGCGACTGGAACAACCCCGCGCTGACGCCGCCCTCGCGGGTGAAGAAGCCGTGGCGGACGCCCGGCACGTCGGTGAGGGTGTCGAGGGTGATCATCGTGCCGTCACACTGCGATCGGAACTCGCCACGAAGACAAGGAGGTTGCGCCGAAGATAGCGCAAGATGCGTGGCGATGGGGTGATGTTTTGCAATGGGCGATATGCGCGGTACCCACGCTGATACGGCAATTCACCCGACGCTGTGCGCGAAGCCGGCGGGATCCGGCAGGTTGGGCGCCGCGATGCAGAGGACCTTGAAAAGACTGCCCATCTCGGCGGGATCGACCAGGCACCGGCACGCGGCGCCGATATCGGCGGCTTGCGTCGGCGTGGCGCGGAGGAAAAGGCGCTCGGCGCGCGCCGCAAGGCCGAGGCGTTGCAGGAAGTTGCCCTGGCTCACCGGACCCAGGACCCGCGCGCCGGCGTCGGTCGCCCCCGCCGCGATGGCGGCGAAATCGACATGCGCGGTCAGATCGGCTTCGCCCGGCTCATCGAGGATCTCGTGCCGGCGATGGCGCCGCACCGCCTGCAAGGTGTCGCCGCACGCGCTCGGGTAATAGCCGTAATCGATGATGAGCGCGGCGCCGCACTGCTCGGCGAACCGCCGGGCAAGACCGTCGGCGATTGCCAGCGCCGCCGGCGCCACCTCGCAATGGGAGCCTTCCGGTGCCGTCGCGAACGCTCCTGGGACCAGCGCGACCGCCGGCGTCGCACCCGGCGCGAGCGCGAAAGCGAGATCGTCGCTCTCGGCGGAAAGTCCGATCAGCTTTTCCCGCCAGCCCGCCGCGGTCTTCACGAACTGCCGGATCGGCAGCGCGTCGAGGAATTCGTTGGCGATGACGAGAGCGGCGCCCGGCGGCAGGCTGGCGATGCTGTCGTGCCAGACGGGCCCGAGCATCGAGAGGGCGCGCGTCTGCGCGCGGCGCAGCACCGGGCTCGTCTCGACGAGATGGAGGCGCATCGCCGCGAGGAAGCCCGGCATGATCCGCGCGGCGCGCAGCGCGTCGGCCATCAACGTGCCGCGCCCGGGACCCAGCTCGGCGAGGATGAAGGGCGCGGGGCGACCCATCCGCTCCCAAAGGTCGGCGCACCAGAGGCCGATGAGCTCGCCGAAGATCTGGCTGATCTCCGGCGCCGTCGTGAAATCGCCGCGCCGGCCAAAGGGATCGCGCGTCGCGTAATAGCCGTATTCGGGATGGCCGAGCGCCTCCGCCATGAACTCGCCGATCGTCAGCGGCCCATGCGTGCGGATGCGCCGCGCGAGGAGCTCGCCGAGCGGATTCACGCCGTCGTGCGATGCGCCGGCCGAAACAGGAGGGCGAGGCCGGCGATGATGAGCGGCAGCGACAGGATCTGCCCCATGGTGACGATATCGAAGGCGAGATATCCGAGGAACTCGTCGGGCACGCGAAAGAACTCGGCGATGATGCGGGCGATGCCGTAGCCGATGAGCAAGACCCCGGACAGCGCGCCCGGCTTCTCGCGGATCGTGGTCGAGCGCTCGAGCCAATTGACGATGACGAACAGCACGAGGCCCTCGAGACAGGCCTCATAAAGCTGGCTCGGATGGCGCGGCTCGGGCCCGCCATTGGGAAAGATGACGCCCCATGGCACGTCCGTCACGCGGCCCCACAGCTCGCTGTTGATGAAATTGGCGATGCGCCCGAAGAAGAGGCCGATCGGCACGGCGCAGACGATGATGTCGCCGAAGGCGAGCGGATTGAGGCCGCGCCGCCGGGTGAACAAGAGGATCGCAACGAGGACGCCGAGGGCGCCGCCATGGAACGACATGCCGCCGTGCCAGACCTGGAAGATCTCGAGTGGATTCGCAGCATAGTGATGCGGCAGGTAGAAGAGCACGTAGCCGAGCCGGCCGCCGAGCACGACGCCGACCGTCGCCCAGGTGAGGAAGTCGTCGATGTCGAGGATCTTGGCGCTGAGCGGCGGGCGCTTGGCGATGGCGAGGCACCAGCGCCAGCCGAGGATGAGGCCGGCGATGTAGGCCAGCGCATACCAGCGGATCGCAAAGGGGCCCAGCTCCCAGCCGCCGACATGATAGGGACCGAGCGAAAAGATCTCGGGCTTGATCGAAGGAAAGAGGATGGCGAAGAACGGCATGCTCGGGGATCGCCTCAACGGTACGGGTCGGCGGCGGCGAGGTAGGAGCCGACATAGTCGGCGACCCCGTCCTCGAGCGAGGTGATCGGCCGGTCGTAGCCGGCGGCGCGCAAGCGGTCCATCCGGGCCTCGGTAAAGTACTGGTAGTTCTCGCGGATTGCCTCGGGCGTATCGATGAACTCGAAGGATGGCTCGCGGCCGAGCGCGCGGTAGGTCGCAGCGGCGAGATCGGCGAAGCTGCGCGCCTTGCCGGTGCCGATGTTGAAGAGGCCGTTGACGTCGGGGTGCTGCCACAGCCACAGCACCATCTCGACGCAATCCCTGACGTAGATGAAATCGCGCGATTGCCCGCCATCGGCGCAATCGGGGCGATGCGAGCGAAAGAGCCGCGCCGGCTCGCCGCGTTGCGCGCGCGGGGCGAGTTTGGCGACGAGGCTCATCATCTCGCCCTTGTGCGCCTCATTGGGGCCGTAGACGTTGAAGAATTTGAGGCCGGCCCAATGCGGCGGGCGCGGCGCGTTGCCCTCGACGAGCTGCGCGATGCGGCGATCGGTCACATGCTTCGACCAGCCATAGAGATTGAGCGGGCGAAGCCGCGCGAGCCCGGCGCTCGATCCGTCATCGTCGAACCCCGCCTCGCCCGCGCCATAGGTCGCGGCCGAGGAGGCGTAGATGAACGGCACGCGCTCCGCGGCGCACCAATCCCAGAGCCGCATCGTCGTCGTGAAATTCGCCTCGACCACGAGATCGGCGTCGCGCGCGGTCGTAGAGGAGATGGCGCCGAGGTGAAAGATCGCCTCGATCTTGCCGGCGTGGCCGGCAAGGAACGCCTCGAGCGCTTCCGGGAGGATCACCGCGGCCAGCGCGCGCTTGCCGAGGTTGCGCCATTTCTCGTCATCGCCGAGACGGTCGCAGACGACGAGGTCGCGTTCGCCGCGCTCTTCGAGGGCGGCGACCAGGTTAGAGCCGATGAAGCCGGCGCCGCCGGTGACGATGATCATTCCGTGGAGCTTCGCTCGCTTGCGTCCCTCGGCCGGTGTTATAGGGCCTGCGTCGCGGCTGCGGAAGGCCAGAGCCCGGGCCGGTCGGTAGATTCAGGTTCCGTTGTGCCGGAAGCTGTGATAGCGGGGATGGGTGCGACGACCCTCGGCGTTGTATAGACCGAGCCGGCGCAAGGAGCGAGGCCCATGCAGACCAAGAATCCCATCCTCGACGACATCGCCCGGGTCGCGACGGGCGCGCTCGGCGCGGTGACCGGGATGCGCGCCGAGATCGAATCGCGCGTGCGCGATCAGCTCGAGCGGTTTCTCGGCCGGATGGATCTCGTCACCCGCGAGGAATTCGACGCCGTGCGGGCGATGGCGGGAAAGGCGCGCACCGAGCAGGAACGGCTGGAGCAGCGCCTCGCTGACGCCGAAGCACGCCTCCAGCGTCTCGAAACCGCCGGCGGATTGCCCTCGGCCAGGAAATCCTCGCGGCAAAAGACGAAGCCGCGAGGCGGCACGGCGTCCGCGCAGTGAACCCCGTTCGGCTCGCCGCGCACCCGTCTCCGACCGGCGCGTCGCGATCTCCCGCGATGTTTCTCGCTTGCGACTCTGGTTGCTCTTTGGCAGGCTATAGTTTGTGTCGCGCTGCCGTGCTCTGCACTAGCCCTGGATTCTCGTGCGACCGAGCACCGTCTGCGCGTCGAAGGGGGGCATCATGACCTCTGTTCACACCGAGACGAGCTCGCCGGCCACCAATCCGATCGATCTCGTCGAGGAAATCGTCCTTGCCAATGAATGGGCGCATGACCGGTCGAGCGACGAGGAGATGGTCGTCGAGGTCAAGGGCCGCTGGTGCGACTACCGCCTTTACTTCGTCTGGCAGGAGGAGATCAGCGCGCTGCATTTCTCCTGCGGCTTCGATATGAAAGTGCCGAAAGGCCGTCGGTCGGCGGTCTACGAGCTGCTCGCCCTCGTCAACGAAAAGCTCTGGCTGGGTCACTTCGACGTCGCCTCCGACGACAACTCGCCGGCTTTCCGCCATGCCATCCTGCTGCGCGGCGCGCTCGGCGCCAGCGTCGAGCAGATCGAGGATCTCGTCGACATCGCCCTCAGCGAATGCGAGCGCTTCTATCCCGCCTTCCAGCTTGTTCTCTGGGGCGGCAAGACCGCCGACGAGGCGATGACGGCGGCCATGATCGATCCGGTCGGCGAGGCATGAGCTCGACCGGGCCAGGTTCCGGCAGCGAGGTTCTTCTGGTCGGTTGCGGCAAGATGGGCGGCGCGATGCTGCAGGGCTGGCTCGATCGCGGCTCGGCGGCGCGCTTCGTCATCGTCGAGCCCGGCGCCGGCGGCGCGGCCTTCGCCGGCCGCCCCGACACCGTCGTGCATCGCGAGGCGGTGACCCTCGATCTCGATCTCCGTCCCGCTGTCATCGTCATCGCCGTCAAGCCGCAGATGATGGATGACGCGATCCGCCACTACACGCGCTTTGCCGGACCCGACACCGTCTTTCTGTCGATCGCGGCCGGCAAGACTCTGGCCTATTTCGCCCGCCATCTCGGCAGCGCCGCCGCGATCGTCCGCGCCATGCCCAACACCCCGGCGGCGATCGGCCGCGGCATCACCGTCGCCTGCGCCAATCCGCTCGTGGCACCGGCACAGATCGCGCTGTGCGATCGCCTCCTTGCCGCGGTCGGCGAGGTCGCCTGGGTCGAGGATGAGAGCCTCATCGACGCGGTAACCGCGGTCTCGGGCAGCGGTCCCGCTTACGTCTTTCTCCTCATCGAATGCCTTGCCAAGGCCGGCGTCGCGGCCGGGCTGCCGGACGAGCTCGCGGTTCGCCTCGCGCGCGCCACCGTCGCCGGCGCCGGCGAGCTTGCGCGCCTTTCCGGCGAAGCCGCGAGCATTCTGCGGCAGAACGTGACGAGCCCCGGCGGCACGACCCAGGCGGCGCTCGAGGTGCTGATGGCGCCGGGCGGGCTGGAGCCGCTTCTCAAGAACGCGGTGGCGGCGGCGGCGCGACGCTCGCGCGAGCTCGCGGATTGATGCCATGACCGACGGAGCCTTGGCGCCGGCGGCGCAGCGCGTCCAGGATTTGCTGTGCGCGGCCGGCTCCGAATGCACGGTGCAAATGATGCCCTCGACGGCGCGAAGCGCGGCGGACGCCGCAGCCGCGGTCGGCTGCACGGTGGCGCAGATCGCGAAATCGCTCGTCTTCCGCGCCCATAGCGGGAAGGCCGTGCTGGTCATCGCGAGCGGCGTCAACCGGGTCGACGAGAAGAAAGTCGCAACCGCTCTCGGCGAAACGATCGGCAAGGCCGACGCCGATTTCGTGCGCGAGCGCACCGGCTATGCGATCGGCGGCGTCGCGCCCATCGGTCACGCAACAGCCATCCGCACCTTCATCGATGAGGATCTCCGCAAGCACAGGGCGATCTGGGCCGCGGCCGGCCATCCGCACGCGGTCTTCCGCTTGACGCCCGCCGAGCTCGAGCGCTTGACGAAGGGCACGGTGATCGCCGTCGTCTGAAGACGCGTAAAAGCGGCGGCGGCCATTTCCTTCGGCCGGTCGAATAGCCATATTGTTGGCGGCCTTCTGTGCAAGAGCGTCTCTATGGCGAAGAAGATCGATCGCGCGCAACGTATTGTCGATGCGGCGCTGGAGCTCGCGGCGAAGCATGGCTGGCATAGGGTCAGCCTCGCCGACATCGCCGCCGCGGCCCGCTTGCCTGTGCTTCAGCTCTACGCGATCTACCGCTCGAAGACGGCGGTCCTGGAAGCCTTCCACCGGCGGATCGACGAGGCGGTCCTCGCCGGCGGCATCGCTGAGGAGGGCGAGCGGCCGCGCGACCGGCTCTTCGACGTGGTGATGCGGCGTTTTGACGCGCTTAATGCGTACAAGGGCGCCGTCCGCGCCCTCGCGCGCGATGCGTGGCTGGATCCGCTGGCAACGCTCGCCGCCGGGCCGTCGCTCGTCAATTCGATGAGCTGGATGCTCGAGATCGCCGGGGTTTCGGCGAGTGGCTGGCGCGGCCAGATGCGTGCTAAACTGTTGCTCGGCATCTATCTTTCGGTCCTGCGGACCTGGCTTGCCGACGATTCGCCGGACATGATGAAGACGATGGCCGCGCTCGACCAGCGCCTGCGCCAGGCCGAGGGCTGGCTTGGTCTGACAGCGTCCGGGACCGCCGCTGCCGCTGCCGCTGAATAAGTCCGTTTCGAGAATTTTTGCTGCACTGCAACAAAAGCCCTTGACGGATTAGGCGACCGCGCCGATATATGCGTTATGTTGCAGTGCACAATAAAACCTGCGATGAAAGTTTCCCGGTAATATCAGAGGCTTGGAGGGTCCAATGGCAAACGCAAGCAGCACCAAGAACGGTTTCTTCGACGTCACCAAGGCGATGGGCGAGTTCCGCGTCCCGGGCCTCGATTTCGAGGCGGTCACGGCGATCCAGCGCAAGAATCTCGAGGCGTTCACGCAGGCCAATCAGTTGGCCGTCGAGGGCGTCCAGGCGGTGGTCCGCCGGCAGGTCGAGATCGCCCGCGAGGCGATGGACGAGTTTTCGGCCATGTTCCGCGATTTCGTGCAGCCGGCCGGCTCGCCCGAGGATCGTTTCGCCAAGCAGGCCGAGTATTCGAAGCAGGCCCTCGAGAAGGGTCTCGCCAATGCCCGCGAGCTCACCGAGCTCGTGACCAAGGCGAACACCGAAGCGTTCAACGTCATCAACAAGCGGGTGACCGAGGGTCTCGACGAGGTCCGCGACTTCGCCAAGAAGAAGGTCTCCGTCGCCGCGCGGTAATCGACGCCGCATCGGCTTATCAGTCGAAAGGCCGTCCCTCGGGACGGCCTTTTTTCCTGCGCGCCTTGCAGGATGCGCGAATCTGCGGCAGGACTCCGCGAAATTCGCATGCGCGGGGAAAATTCGCAGGCGCGGGGGGAAGCGGAATGACGATCACGTACGATGATTTCGCCAAAGTCGACATTCGCGTCGGCACCATCGTCGACGTACAGCCCTACCCCGAGGCGCGGCGGCCCGCCTTCAAGCTTGCGGTCGATTTCGGTCCCGAGATCGGCGTCAAGAAATCATCGGCGCAGGTCACCTCCCACTATACGGCAGAGACCTTGATCGGCCGCCAGGTCGCCGCGGTCGTCAACTTCCCGCCGAAGCAGATCGGCAGGTTCATGTCGGAGGTGCTGGTGCTGGGCTTTCCCGACGATCAGGGAGAAGTCGTACTAATTCAACCGGAACAACAAGTTACGAATGGCGTGCGGTTGTTCTAGTCGAGCGAGCTGATCAAGATGACGCGGTTGCTCGATTGAGCGCGGACGCGCCGGCGATCATGGCCGTCTCGTCGACGATCACCTCTCGGGGAAGACCAGATTGGGCAGCCACAGGGTGAGGGGCTGCCACACCGTGATCAGGAGCAGCACGATGAGCAGCGGGACGAGCCAAGGCAGGATCGCCCTAGACATGGTCTCGTAGCTGATCTCGGCAATCCGCGAAGTCACGAACAGCACCACGCCGACGGGCGGATGAATGGTGCCGAGGATCAGATTGAAGATCATGATCAGTCCGAACTGAACGGGATCGACGCCGAAGCTATGGGCGGCGGGCACCATGATCGGGATCAGCAGCAAAAGCGCCGCCAAGGTCTCCATGAAGCAGCCGACCAGCAGTAGGACCAGGTTGCACACCAGCAGGAAGACGATGGGATCGCGAATCGTCGCGACCAGCGACGGGGTCAAGGTCTGCGGCAGCCGCGAGATCGACATGCACCAGCCGAGCGCGCCAGCGGCCATCACGAGCGCCATGACGATCCCCGTCGTCTCCGCGCTCTCCATGAGGATGCCCGGCAAGGCCTTGACCTCGAGGGTGCGATAAACGACGAAGCCCAGGAACAAGGCGTAGAGGCTTGCGACCGCCGCGGCCTCGGTCGGCGTGAAGTACCCGCTGAACATGCCTCCGAGGAGCACCACTGGAGCCATCAGCGCCCAGAAGCCTTTCTTGAAGGTCTTCCAGATGTTGCCGAAGCCGCCGAAAGGCTGGCGCGCGAAACCCTCGCGCCGGGCGACCGCGGCAACCATGAACATCAGCGAAACGCCCATCAGCACGCCCGGTATGAACCCTGCGAGGAAGAGCCGGCCGATCGAGACATCCGCCATGACGCCGTAAATCACCATCGGCAGGCTCGGCGGGATGATCGGCCCGATGGTCGCGGCCGCCGCGTTGATCGCCGCGGCGGTCTCGGGCCGGTAGCCCGCTCGCCGCATCGCCCTGATCTCGATGGCGCCGGTGCCGGCGGCATCGGCGACCGCCGAGCCCACCATCCCGGCAAAGATCATGCTCGCGAGGATGCTGGCATGGGCATAACCGCCCCGCAGCCAGCCGATGAGCGCGCTCGCAAAGGCGACGATTCGGTCGGTGATGCGAGCGGCGCTCAGAATATTTCCCATCAGGATGAACAGCGGCGCCGCGACGAGCGGGAACGAGTTCATCGCCTGCGTCATCTTCTGCGGGACGATCGAATCCGAGAGGCCGCCGAAGTGAACGAAGGCAAAAGCCGCCAGGCCCATAGACGCGAAGAGCGGCAGGCCCGAAAGCACTGCCAGCAGCCAGACGCCGACAATCTCCAGCATGAGCGGGGTCAATCGTTCGATCCGTCCGGTTCGGCCCCGACCGGCGGAGCCGGATATTGCAGAGTTTCGTAAATCTCTCCAACCGCTTGAGCGGCGGTCATGAGGCCCGCCAGCACGATCGGCAGGTACATGTACGACATGGCGATCGGCACCGTCGTCGCCTCCACGTCGAAATTTCGCGTCACAAGGTCGACGCTGTACCAGACGGTCAGCACGCCAAACAGCGCCACCGCAACTTGCGTGATGAGCTCGACCCGTCGCCGGAGCGATGCCGGCAGCAAGCCGACGAAGAAGCGGATGCGGATATGGATACGCTTTCGGCTTGCAAGCAACCAGCCGAGCGCGGCGAGCCAGATCATCAAGAACCGCGAGACCTCGTCGGTCCAGATCAGCGGATTGTTGAGAGCCCGCGTTGCCACGCCAAGCAAAACGCAGAGCAACAGCATCGACATCACGAGCATCGCAGCCAATTCAATGGCCCGGTCTGACCAGTGTCGGGCACGGTCGAGCATGAGCGCTCCTACGAAGGATGCGGGGCGGCCTCTCAACGCCGGTCGTCAGAGAGGTCGGATCCGATCAGAGCGACCGGATCCGATCCCAGAGCCCCTTGCCCCATTTCGCCTCGAACATGGCCGGCACCTTCGCGAGCACCGGCTTGCGGAAGCTTTCCACGTCCGGATCGATGATGGTCATACCAGCTTTCTTGAATGTCTCGGCGAGGCTCGCTTCCTGAGCCAGGATCTCCTGGTCATTCCATGCGGCTCCCGTGCGGATCGCCGATTGCACGATGGCGCGGTCTGCGTCCGGGATCTTCTGCCAAGCGGTTTCATTGACGATGACGAGGCGCGGCGTGATGATATGGCCGGTGAGCACGAGATATTTCTGCACCTCGTAGAGCTTGCCCGACTGGATCGTCGGCAGCGGGTTCTCCTGCCCGTCCACCGCGCCTTGCGACAGCGCGAGATACAGCTCGCCGAAATTGAGCGGCGTCGGTTTCGCGCCCCAGGCTTCCGCCATTGCCTTGAACGTGTCGACCTCAGGCACGCGCAACTTGAATCCCTGCATGTCCGCGACCGACTTTACTTCCTTTGTGCCGGTAGTCAGATGGCGCTTGCCGTAATAGTCGACGGCGATCATCCGCATGCCGCGCTTCTCGATCAGCGCCTTGTTCAACTCGTCCATCAGCGGCGAGGAGAGGGCGCGCGTCATGTGCGCCGCGTCGTTCCAAATGTAGGGCGCCTCGATGATCGAGATCTGCGGCAAGAACTGGCCGAGCAATGCGGCGCCTTCCGTCACCATCGTCAGCGCGCCGGAGGCTACAGCCTCCACCATGTCCCGAGAGCCGCCGAGCTGACCGGAGGGGAAGATTTGGATTTCGATCCGCCCGCCGGTCCTTTCCTTGACGTCCATCGCTGCGCGCTCTGCGCTCTGGGGCGACGGGTGGGTCGGAGCTTGGACGTCGCCCCAGCGCAGCACCGTGGTACTCTGGCCACGGACGATCGCGGGCATGGCCGCGCTGGCTCCGGCTGCCGCCGCGCCGCGTAGGAACTGCCGCTTCGTCAGCCTAAAGCTCCCCATGACGCTCCTCCCGGCGACTTGACTTGGCCGATCTCTCGATCAGCCCCGGCGCTGAGGTTAGAACATGGAGGCGGTTAAATCGAGTTCACCGGCGATCGACCGCGAAGAATAGAGGCGCGTTCAGCAACGGGGCTTTGCCGACACGGCGCGTGGGATCATGATCATCGCACCGACCCGGCAGGTTCCGAATGGCGGCCGTCTGTTCTGAGCGCGACTGCGCCCGCTCTTGTGCCGGGCCGTCGTTTCGTCATTAGATCGCCCGATGAAATCTCAGAATTTCATCGTGACCGGCCGCCCGCGGCTTGCGGAGATCACTGAACACCCGACACTGGATTTCGCCGATTACGAGCGGCGTCTGACCTCGCTGCAGGGAGCGCTCCAGCTCATCCAGCAAGCGTATCTTGGAACCTCCGAGCGGGCGCTTCTCGTCATCGAAGGTTGGGATACCGCCGGCAAGGGCGGCCTCGTCCGCCGCCTTGGCTGGGCCCTCGATCCACGGAGTTTCAAGGTTCACCCGTTCGCAGCGCCCGACGAGCACGAGCGCGCCCAGCACTACCTCCAACGCTTCTGGCGACGCTTGCCGCAGAAGGGGCAGATCGTCGCGTTCGACCGGTCCTGGTATGGCCGCGTGCTGGTCGAGCGCGTCGAAGGCCTCGCGACCGGCAAGGAATGGCGCCGCGCCTATCGCGAGATCAACGAGTTCGAGCGCGTGCTGGTCGATTCGGGGATCCGCCTCGTCAAGCTGTTCCTCCACATCACGCCCGAGGAGCAGGTCCGCCGCTTCCGCGATCGGCTCATCGATCCGGTGAAGCGCTGGAAGCTCTCCTATGAGGATTTCCGCAATCGCTCCCGCTGGTCGGAGTACGAGACCGCGATCGAGGACATGATGGAGGAAACCGCGACGAAACATGCGCCGTGGCAGCTTATTCCGGCAAACGACAAACCTTACGGCCGGATCGCGGCGTTCCGCATCCTCGCGGACCGGCTCGGCAAGGACGTGTCGCTGGAGCCGCGCCCGATCGACCCCGATCTGCTGAAGGAAGCGAAGCGGACGCTCGGACTCTCCCCCGCGGATATCGAGCGCGCCTCGCATCCGGCGAAGCGGAAGATCAAGGCGAAGCGCAACGGTCCGGGGTGACAAGGGCCGAGGCAGGCGCTGGACGTGCCAGATTCCGGAGCGCTCGAAGCCAACAGAGAAAAACCCTGGCCCCGCGCGCGGATTCGCGATGAAATCGCCGCCGGGCGCCGCCGGAACGGGCGCCGACGCCGCCGAATGCCGGGAGCCTTCACCATGAAGACGCTGTTCATCGATTGCGACCCGCCGCTGCGCGCGGCCTGGGACAAGGTCTATCGCGCGGACGATCCGCCGGTCGACATCAACATGGTGCCCTTTCCGCGCGAGGCGGTCCCGGAGAAGCTCGTCGGCTACCAGATCTGCATCGACGATCATTCGTATTTTCCCGAAGAGATCCTGCGCCGCTGCGGCGATCTGCGGCACATCGTCTATCTCGGCACCGGCGCCGCCAGCTGCATCGATCTCGCCGCGGCGGCGCGGCGCGGCATCGGCGTCTCGACCATCAAGGGCTATGGCGACACTGCGGTGGCCGAGCATACGGTGGCGTTGATGATGGCGGCGGCGCGCGATGTCGCGCGCCAAGACCGCGCCATCCGCGCCGGGGTATGGGAGTCGCGCGAGGGCATCCAGCTCCGCGGCAAGGTCTTGGGCCTTGTCGGGCTGGGCGGCATCGGGCGCGAGGTGGCGCGGATCGCCGCCGGGATCGGCATGGAGGTCATCGCCTGGAACCGCTCGCCGCGCAGCGAGGCTAGTGTCAAGATGGTCGGCTTCGACGAGGTGCTGCGACGCGCCGACTTCCTCTCGGTCCATCTCACCTTGAGCGACGAGACGCGCGGCTTGCTCGGCTATGATCGGCTCGCAACGACGAAGCCGGGCGTCGTGGTGATCAACACGGCACGCGGCGCGATCGTCGACGAGGTGGCGCTCGTTGCGCTGTTGCGGAGCGGGCATATCCGCCACGCCGCGCTCGACGTCTTTTCCGACGAGCCGCTGCGTGCCGATCACCCGCTCGCCAAGCTGGACAATGTGACCTTGACGGCGCATAGCGGCTTCAGCACGCCCGATTCGCTGATGACGCTGCTCCGTCGCGCGATCGACAACGTCCGCGCGGCGATCGAAAAGGGGCAATGAGGATGGCGAACCATACCTTCTCATGCATCGACGGCCACACCTGCGGCAATCCGGTGCGTCTCGTCTCCGGCGGCGCGCCGATCTTGAAGGGCGCCTCGATGAGCGAGCGCCGGCTCGACTTCCTCGCCCGTTTCGACTGGATCCGCCACGCCCTCATGTTCGAGCCGCGCGGCCATGACGTGATGTCGGGCTCGATGCTCTACCCGCCGACCCGCGAGGATTGCGATGCCGCCATCCTCTTCATCGAGGTCTCGGGCTGTCTGCCGATGTGCGGCCACGGCACGATCGGCACCGTGACGATCGGCCTCGAGCACGGCCTCCTCCAGCCGCGCGAGGAGGGGAAGATCGCGCTCGATGCGCCGGCGGGGCGGGTCGTCGCCGAATACCGCCGCGACGGGCGCTTCATCGACAGCGTGCGCATCCACAACGTCTCGTCGTATCTCGCCGCGACCGACATCCGCATCGACTGCCCCGAGCTCGGTGAGATCGTGCTCGACGTGGCCTATGGCGGCAATTTCTATGCGATCATCGAGAAGCAACGGAACTATGGCGGCCTCGAGACGCTCTCGGCCGATCGGATTCTCCGCCTCTCGCCGATCGTGCGGAAGCTCGCCGACAAGGCGGTCAGGACGGTTCATCCCGAGGATCCGAGCATCAAGGGCGTCAGCCATGTGATGTGGACCGGGGCGCCGCGCGACAAGAAGGCGCATGGCCGCAACGCCGTTTTCTACGGCGAGCGCGCGATCGACCGCTCGCCCTGCGGCACCGGCACCTCGGCGCGAATGGCCCATCTCGTCGCCAAGGGAAAGCTCGCAATCGGCGACGATTTCGTCCATGAGAGCATCATCGGCAGCCTCTTCGACGGCCGCGTCGAGGCGGCGGCAGAAATCGGCGGCATCCCCGCCATCCGTCCCAGCATCGGCGGCTGGGCGCGCGTTCACGGCATCAACACCATCTTCGTCGACGACCGCGACCCGTTCCGCCTCGGCTTCCAAGTCGTCTGAATTCAAGTGACGCAGGACATCGCGTGACGCAGACCATCGCGGTCATCGGCGCCGGCATCGTCGGAATTTGTTGCGCCCGCGCGCTGCAGCGGGCGGGCCATCGCGTCACCATCTTCGATCCCGAGCCGCCCGGTCGCGGCTGCTCCTTCGGCAATGCGGGTCACATCGCGATCGACCACATCCGGCCTTTATCGCGGCCCGACATTCTCGCCCGCGTGCCGCGCATGCTGATGGACCCGCTGGGCCCGCTCGCCATCCGCTGGCGCGATGCGCCGCGTCTCGTGCCGTGGCTCGCCCGCTTTGCTCTCGCCGCGCGGCCGGTACAGGTGGAGCGCGGCACGGCGGCGCTCGCGGCGCTCCTCGGCCGCTCGAGCGCCGCCTGGACCGACGAGATGCGCGGCTCCAATCTCGCCGCACTCTTCCGTGCCAAGGGCGCGCTCGTCGTCTACGCGACGGATCGCGGTTTCGCCGCCGCCGAGGAGGAGCGCGCGATCCTGCGCCGCCACGGCGTCGCCGTCGAGACGATGGACGGCGAGAAGGCGCGAGAGATGGCGCCGGGGCTGATGCCCGAAATCCGCCACGCGACCTACTTTCCTGCGGCGGCGCATGTCGTCGATCCCTACGCGCTCGCGGCGGGTCTCGCCGATGCCTTCGCGCGCGAGGGCGGCCGCATCGAAGCCGCCGCGGTCACCGGCGGCGCCATCGCCGACGGGAGAATCAAGACGATCGCGACGACCAAGGGCGATTTCACCGCCGATGCGGTCGTTCTGGCGGCGGGCCTCGCCGCGCGCGATCTCGGCCGCGCCTTCGGCCTCACTCTTCCGCTCGTCGCCGAGCGCGGCTATCACCTCATGCTCGATGCGCCCGATGCGCGCCTCGAGGTGCCGGTCACCTGGGGCGAGCGCGGCTTCGTCCTGACGCCGATGGAGGGCGGCATTCGCCTTGCCGGAACCGTCGAGCTGGCGACACCGGAGGCGCCGCCGAGCTGGGAGCGCGCCGAGCTCCTGCTGCGTCAGACGCGGATTCTCTTTCCGACCTTTGGCGGCGTCGAGACCTCGCGCTGGATGGGAATGCGGCCGAGCTTTCCCGATTACCTGCCCGCCATCGGCCGGGCGCCGCGTCACGACAATCTCTTCATCGCCTGCGGGCACCAACACATCGGGCTCACGACCGCGGCGATCACCGGCCGCCTCATCGCCGACCTCGTCGCCGGCACGGCGCCGTCGATCGACCTCGCACCCTTCGCCGCCGAGCGATTCAGGTAAGCCGCGCCCGCGCCGGTGACCACGGGCGTCGATCGATCGACGGATATCTCCGTGTATCTGAGAAGCCCTTGAATACCTTATGTAGAGGTGGTGTGATTGCCGCGCTTTGACGACGCACGGTTGAGTAAGCGAAAATGCGCCTTCTGACACGCCGCACCGTGCTGGTGTCGGGGCTTGCCACTGCGGGGGCGGTCACTCTGCCAACCGCGATGCGGGCCGAGCCAGCGGTCGTGCTCGATGATGCGAGCCACCTCAATCCGACACCCGTAGCTCGGCACGTGGTGGTGAGGCCGGACAGCGAGGCCACCACGATCGAACGGCTGCGCGCCGAGCTCCAGGAGGCGGCCGCCGCGGGGCGTCCGGTGGCGATCGGCGCCGCTCGACATTCCATGGGAGGCCAGAGTCTCGCGCGGGGCGGCACCGCGCTTACATTCGACACGCCCGTCTGCATCCCGGATCTCGGGTCTCGCCGCTATCGAGTTCAAGCCGGCGCCCGCTGGCGCGACGTCATAGCGACCCTCGATCCACTCGGTTTCTCGCCAGCGGTCATGCAGTCGAACAACGATTTCGGCGTCGCCAGCACGTTTTCGGTGAATGCCCACGGCTGGCCGGTGCCGCACGGGCCATTC
>JBGPOZ010000075.1:0-18421 GCA_041488295.1 Allostellaceae bacterium | reverse complement strand
GGCGGCGAAGCGCTCGACATGCTGCAGGCGATGAATACCGGACATGACGGCTCGCTCGGTACCATCCATGCGAACCGGCCGCGCGACGCCCTGACGAGACTCGAGAACATGGTCGCGATGTCGGGCGTGACCTTGCCCGCCAAGGCGGTCCGCGCGCAAATCGCCAGCGCCCTGAACATGATCGTTCAAGTCAGCCGTATGCGTGATGGCGTCCGCCGCGTCACCCACATCTCGGAGATCACCGGGATGGAAGGTGACGTCATCACGATGCAGGATCTCTTCACCTACCAGTATGAGGATATGCAGGACGGCAAGATCAAAGGCCAGTTCGTCAGCAGCGGGCTTCGCCCCGCCTTTTCTCCGCAAGCGCAATATTTCGGCCTCGACAAGGTCCTGCAGCAGGCACTGAGTTGACGAGGCGACAACACCGGTAAATCGAATGATCCTGGTGGATTTCGCGCGACACGGGTTAGCAATCGGTTAGCGAAAATCGGCCAGAATGAGTGGCGGCGGAAAATTTGGCATGGATTCTCGACCTGAATTGCGGAGAGATACGATGGACGCTTCTCGGCACCAGCTCAATTCACCGGCGGTCGGATCGGTCGCACCCGAGGGCGGCGAGACCAGGGAGGGCGACACCGATCTCTCTTGGCTCGATCGCATCATCTCCTTGACGCTCGATCCCAACGGAAATGGGACGCCGAGCGCCGTGCCCGACAGCAAGGCGCTCGCCCAGTCGGAGCGCATGGCGAGCCTGCCGCTGCAAAAGCTCCGGCCGGCGGAGCGTCCCGCGCGCCGCCACCCCGACCCCGATGCGACCGCGCGGCTTGCCGCTTCGATCGCCGAGCACGGCATCCTCCAACCGCTCCTCGTGCGCCCGCGCGGCGTCGATTTCGAGATCGTGGCCGGCCTGCGCCGCTACGAGGCGGCAAAGCTGATCGGCCTCGATGCGGCGCCGGTCATCTTGCTGGCCCTCACCGATCGCGAAGCGCTGATGGTGTCGCTTGTCGAGAACCTGCAGCGCGACGACCTTTCGGCGCTGGACGAAGCGCAATGCTACCTGCGCATGCTCGACGAGCTGAATTGGACGCAAGATGATCTCGCCCGCCATCTCGGCCGCAGCCGCAGCCACATCGCGAACACGCTCCGCCTTCTCAATTTGCCATTGAGGGTGCAAGCGCTTCTCGAAGAAGGCGCCATCACCGCCGGCCACGGGCGCGCCCTCTTGACCGCCGCCGATCCCGCCGCGATGGCGGCAACGATCGTCGCGGAAAACCTCAGCGTGCGCGACACGGAAACCCTGGTGCAGCGCGATCGGCCGGCGGCGGAAAGGGCGGCGCCGCGGCTCGATGACGGGCTCAATCAATACGAGCTCTCGCTCGGCGACGCTCTCGGATTGAAGGTCCGCCTTCACCCGATGCGGCAAGGCGGCGGGAAGCTCACCATCTACTACCGCTCGATTGACGAGCTCGACGCCGCGCTGCGGGCCTATGGGTGCGCGCGGACCTGAGACGTCAGTTCCCTGAGCTGACACCGCGATCGCCGTATTGCCGCGGTCGTCCGACTTCGTCGATCAAAGTCAGGTCGGCGATCAGATCGAGAACTTGCCCTGAATTGCCGTCTGGTCGGCCCGCACCCTACTCGCGGGCGATGTTGCGGCGCTCGCGATTGTGCCAGGCCCACGCCGTCGTGATAATCGTGTCGAGATCGGACATCCGCGCCGACCAGCCGAGGAGCTGCCGCGCTCGCGCCGGATCGGCGACGAGCGCCGGCGGATCGCCCGGCCGCCGTCCCGTCTCGCGCCGTGCAATCGCGCGGCCGGTGATGCGCTCGGCGGCGGCAATCACCTCGCGCACGCTGTGCCCGGCGCCGGTGCCGAGATTGAGCTGAAGGTTTGCCCCACCGTCGAGGAGATGGCCGATCGCCGCGACATGGGCCTCGGCGAGATCCTGGACGTGGATGTAGTCGCGGATCGCGGTACCGTCGGCGGTTGCGTAGTCGGTGCCGAAGATGTCGATCTGCGGCCGCTTGCCGAGCGCGGCATCGAGGATGAGCGGCACGAGATGCGTCTCGGGGTCGTGCTCCTCGCCGATCTCGCCCGCGGGATCGGCGCCGGCCGCATTGAAATAGCGCAGCGCCGCATAGGCGATTCCGTAGGCGCCCGAATACCAGTGCAACGCCCGCTCGACCATGAGCTTGCTCTCGCCGTAGGGATTGACCGGGCGCTGCGGCGTGTCCTCGGTGATCGGCGTGCGCTCGGGCGTGCCGTAAGTGGCGCAGGTCGAGGAGAAGACGATGTGCCGCACACCCGCCGCCAGCATCGTGTCGAGGAGCCCCAGCGTGTTGACGAGGTTGTTGCGGAAGTAAATCTGCGGCTTTGTCATCGACTCGCCGACATAGGCGAAGGCGGCGAAGTGCATGACCGCGGCGATGTCATGGCGCCGCAACGCCTCGGCGAGGCGGGCCGTATCGGCGAGATCGGCCTCGATGAACGGCCCCCAGCGCACCGCCGCGCGATGTCCGTAGACGAGGTTGTCGTAGGCGACGGGCGTATAGCCTGCCGTGGCGAGCGCTTTGCAGGCGTGACTGCCGATATAGCCGGCGCCGCCGGTGACGAGGATGTTCTTGCTCATTTCACCGTCCGGGAAGGAAGCTCCCGGCCCGAGTGTCTAGGGTGAATGATGCCAAGCCGCAAGTGTTCCCGGGCCGAATTGAGCGCTTTAGCGCAGAGGTCGCGGGGGATGCGCAGAGGGCGCGGAGCTGGCAAAATCGATCGGCGTCCTCCGCGCATCCTCCGCGACCCCTGCGCTGAGCTTATAGTCGCGATCGGCGGATATTGCTTTGCGCAACCGCCGAAATCGACTAGGAACCTGCGATTTCCGGGGAAGGTCCTCCTTCCGCCGCGTGGTAAAATTACGCCGCGTTAACCACAGGCGGCGGAATATGGGGAATAATCCGCGCTTCGGTTTCGTTCTGGCTTCGCTTGGCGAGGAGCATTCATGCATATCGCGGTCATTGGCACGGGTTACGTCGGCCTCGTCTCGGGCGCTTGCTTTTCCGAGTTCGGCGTCTCCGTTACCTGCGTCGACAAGGATGAAAGCAAGATCGCCCGGCTGAAGCGCGGCGAGATGCCGATTTATGAGCCCGGCCTCGACCAGCTTGTCGAGAGCAACGTCAAGGCGGGGCGGCTCGCCTTCTCCACCGATCTCAAAGCGGCGGTCGGCGGCGCCGACGCGGTCTTCATCGCTGTCGGGACGCCCTCGCGCCGCGGCGACGGCCATGCCGATTTGAGCTATGTCTTCGGTGCCGCCGAGGAGATCGCCGCGGCCCTCACCGGCTATGCGGTCATCGTCACCAAATCGACCGTGCCGGTCGGCACCGGCCGCAAGGTCGAGACGATCCTCAGAAAGACGCGGCCGCAGGGCAGCTTCGATGTCGTCTCGAACCCTGAATTCCTGCGCGAGGGCTCGGCGATCCAGGATTTCATGCGGCCCGACCGGGTCGTCATCGGCACCGAGAGCGAACGCGCCCAGGAGATCATGCGCCAGGTCTATCGGCCGCTCTATCTCATCGAGACGCCGATGCTGTTCACCTCGCTCGAGACGGCCGAGCTCACCAAATACGCCGCCAACAGCTTCCTGGCGACCAAGATCACCTTCATCAACGAGATCGCGGATCTCTGCGAGAAGCTCGGCGCCGACGTCCAGGACGTCGCCAAGGGGATCGGCCTCGACGGCCGCATCGGCCGCAAATTCCTCCACGCCGGTCCGGGTTTCGGCGGATCGTGTTTTCCGAAGGACTGCCTTGCCCTCGTGCGCACGGCGCAAGAGGCGGGCTCGCCCCTCTCGATCGTCGAAACCGTCGTCGACGTGAACGACACGCGCAAGGGGCGCATGGCGCAAAAGATTATCGAAGCGTGCGGCGGCTCGGTCGCCGGGAAGACCCTCGCCATCCTCGGCCTAACCTTCAAGCCGAACACCGACGATATGCGCGACAGCCCGAGCCTTGCCATCGTCCCGGCACTGCACGCGGCGGGCGCCAAGCTCCGCGCCTTCGACCCGGAAGGCACCGAAGAAGCGAAGAAGCTGCTGCCCCAGCCGACCTATTGCGCCAATTCCTACGAGACGATGCCAGGGGCCGACGCCCTCGTCCTCGTCACCGAGTGGAACGAGTTCCGCGCCCTCGATTTGAGCCGCGTCAAAGCCCTGCTGAAGACGCCGATCGTGGTCGATCTGCGCAACATCTACAAGCCGGCGGAGATGGCGGCAGCCGGCTTTTCCTATTTCAGCATCGGCCGCGCCTCGCCCGCCCTGACACCAGCGCAACTGCGCAAGCTCGCATGAGGATGAGATCATGAGCGTAACGAAGAAACGCGTTTTGGTGACGGGAGGAGCCGGCTTCCTCGGCTCGCATCTGTGCGAGCGGCTGATGAGCGCGGGCCACGACGTGCTCTGCGTCGACAACTATTTCACCGGGCGCAAGGAGAACATCGTCCATCTCATGGGCAAGCCGCATTTCGAGGCGATGCGCCACGATGTCTGCCTGCCGCTCTATGTCGAAGTCGACGAGATCTACAATCTCGCCTGTCCGGCCTCACCCATCCACTACCAGTTCGATCCCGTTCAGACGACCAAGACGAGCGTTCTCGGCGCCATCAACATGCTGGGGCTCGCCAAGCGGGTCAAAGCCAAGATCTTTCAATCCTCGACCTCGGAGGTCTATGGCGATCCGACGGTCCATCCGCAACGCGAGGAGTATCGCGGGAACGTCAATCCGATCGGTCCACGAGCCTGTTACGACGAAGGTAAACGCGCCGCTGAGACGCTGTTCTTCGATTACCACCGTCAGCACAATCTCAGGATCCGCGTCGCGCGCATCTTCAACACTTACGGCCCGCGCATGCACCCCAATGACGGGCGCGTCGTCTCGAACTTCATCGTGCAGGCGCTGAAGAACGAGCCGATCACCATCTATGGCGATGGTTCGCAGACCCGCGCGTTCTGCTTCGTCGACGATCTGATCGAAGGCTTCCTGCGCCTCATGGCGGCGTCCGACGACGTGACGGGCCCCGTCAATCTCGGCAACCCGGTCGAGATCACGGTGCGTGAGCTCGCCGAGCGCATCATTGCGATGACGGGATCGCGCTCGACGATCGAAAGCCGGCCGCTGCCGGTCGACGACCCGGTCCAGCGCTGCCCCGACATCAGCCGCGCGCGCAACCTCTTGGATTGGGAGCCGCGCGTTCCGCTCGAGACCGGGCTTGCGCGCACGATCGCCTATTTCAGCCGCCTCCTCTCCGAGCGCGGCGAACTCGCCGACCCGCCGCTGAAGCTGCGCGTCTGAGGTGGCGGCAATGTTCTTCGACCGTATCCGCCCTCAGAGCGACGGCCGGTAAAGCTCGCACCGCACCGTTGCGACGGTGAAGCCGATCGGATCGCCCGGCGCCGGTTTCTGATCGACGATCTGATAGCCGAGCGTGCAGACGCGCGCCGCGCGCTGGTCTGGCACGTCGGGCGACTGGTTGTTGATCGCGACGTAATTCGCCGGGAGCTGGCCCTGTTGCAATCCGCTGACGCCGAATTCCGGCGCATTGCCGGGCAATCCTGTGATGAATTGTGGTAACCCCGCGAACTGCGAGCCGGGCTCGCTCTCGCAACCGGCGAGGGCGAGGAGGATGACGAGGGCGGAAAGGGTGCGCATCGCGCTCTCCAGATCTGGGAGGCCTCATGATGGACCGCGCGTCACGCTCGACGCAACCACGATGAGAGGCCCGGAAAGTCGAAACAGCTTGGTGCAAAGGCCGCCGAGGATGCGCCGAAGACGCCGAGAGCGGCAGGCGCCTGCGTCCTCCGCGCAACCACCGCGTCCGCTGCGCTGAAAATCTTCTTCGACCTACGAATCACGGCAGCGGCAGACCCTCCGCCTCGAGCGCCGCCCGTTGCCGCCTCTCCAGCACGTCAGCGTCGAAATCCTCGATCAGCTCGTGAAAGAGGCGGTACCAGTTGATCTCGGCCTTCAAGCGGAAGAACACCGAGCCGAGACCGATCGCCGCCCGGTCCATGAAGACGAATTCGCGCGGCGGCCTGACGCCGCCGAGGCGGCGGATGTCGGCATGCACCTTCTCGACGATCTCGCGGCCATTGGCCCCGGTGCCGCGCTCCTGGATCCCGCGCCGGCGATCGTCGAGGAGCGGCGCGTAGACGAAGCGCGCCCAGTGATTGAGCGCCGCGATCAGCTCCTTCGAGAGGTTGCGGAAGCCCCAGGTTTCGTAGGCCTGGACCGCGAGCGCGTCGTCCTCGCGCTGGAGCGCGAAATAGAGATCGATGACGCCTTTGACGAAGCTCGCCTTGAAAATGCGGATGCAGCCGAAGTCGAGGAGGTTGACGCCGTGATCCGGCCGCACCGTGTAGTTCCCCAGATGCGGATCGCCGTGGATGACGCCGTAGAAATAGAACGGCACGTACCAGGCGCGGAACATGTTGGTCGCGATCTCGTTGCGAACCGACTTCGACTTGCCGACGGTTTCGAGCAGCTTTTCGCCCTCGATCCAGGTCATGGTGAGGAGCCGCTTCGTCGAGAGCTCGGCAACCACCTCGGGGATTGTGACGCCTGCCTCTTGCGCCAGCATGCGGCGGTAGAGGCGAATGTGGCGCGCCTCGCGCTCGTAATCGAGCTCCTCGCGCAAGCGCGCCGCGATCTCGGCATGGATGTCCCCGGTCGAGACGGCGCGGTCGTAGCGCTCGTAGATCGACATGGCGAATTTGAGCTGGCTCAGATCGGCCTCGACCGCGGATTGCATGTCCGGATATTGCAGCTTGCAGGCAAGCGGCCGCCCGTCATGCGCCTCGGCGCGGTGCACCTGACCGAGCGAGGCGGCGCGCGCCGCCTCGCGGGCAAAGCTCTTGAAGAGCTTCTGCCAATCCGGGCCGAGCTCGCTCGCCATGCGGCGCTTGACGAACGGCCAACCCATTGCCGGAGCGTCGGATTGAAGCTGCAGGAGCTCGTTGACGTATTCTTTCGGCAAGGCGTCGGGGATGGTGGCCAAGAGCTGCGCCACCTTCATAAGCGGGCCCTTGATACCGCCCAGCGCCGCCGTCAGCTCGGCGGCATGCCGACCACGATCCAAGGAAAGGCCGAGATAGCGCTCGCCGGCAAGCCGCGCGGCGAGGCCGCCCACCGCCGTCGAGACGCGGGCATAGCGGCGGACGCGGCCGCTCAGCGAGTTTTCTTCGCTCATGCGACGGCGTCAGCCCATCGCCTCGAGCTCGTCGATGAAGCCGCGGACCACTTTCAGCCCCTTGTCCCAGAAGGCGGGATCGGCGGCATCGAGGCCGAAGGGCGCGAGGAGTTCCTTGTGCCGAAGCGAGCCGCCGGCGCGCAGCATGTCGAGATACTTCGCGGCGAAGCCCGGATGGGCGCCCTCGTAGACGGCGTAGAGCGAGTTCACGAGGCAATCGCCGAAGGCATAGGCATAGACATAGAAGGGCGAGTGGATGAAGTGCGGGATGTAGGTCCAATAGTGGCGATAGAGTGCGTCGAGCTTCAGGGCGGGGCCGAGGCTTTCGCGCTGCACGTCGAGCCAGACCTCCGAGAGCCGTTCCGGCGTCAGCTCGGCCTCGCGGCGCTCGTCATGAACGCGCCGCTCGAACTCGACGAACGCGATCTGCCGCACCACCGTGTTGAGCATGTCTTCGACCTTGCCGGCGAGCATGACCTTGCGCCGCTTCGGGTCGCGCTCGCGGCCGAGCAAGGCGCGGAAGGTCAGCATTTCGCCGAAGACCGAGGCGGTCTCGGCGAGCGTCAGGGGCGTATCGGCCATGAGCGCGCCCTGCGCCCCGGCCAGCACCTGATGGACGCCGTGGCCGAGCTCGTGCGCCAGGGTCATGACATCGCGCGGCTTGCCCTGGTAGTTGAGGAGGAGATAGGGGTGGGCGCTCGGCACGGTCGGATGCGCGAAGGCACCGGGCGCCTTGCCGGGACGGACCGGGGCATCGATCCAGCGACTGGCGAAGAAACGCCGGCCGATCTCGGCGAGCTCGGGCGAGAAGGCGGCGTAGGCGTCGAGCACGGTCTGCTGCGCCTCGGGCCACGGGATGACGCGGTCGTCCTCCTCGGGCAGCGGTGCGTTGCGGTCCCAGGAATTGAGCTGCTCGACGCCGAACCACTTGGCCTTCAGCTTGTAGTAACGGTGCGAGAGCGCGGGATAGGCCGCGCGTACCGCTTCTATGAGTGCGTCGACGACCTCGTCCTCGACGAAATTCGCAAGGTTGCGCGACGAGATCGGCCGCTTGAAGCCGCGCCAGCGATCCTCGATCTCCTTGTCCTTGGCGAGGGTGTTGGTGACGAGGGCGAAGGTCCGGGCGTTCTGGCCGAGGATTTCGCCCAGCACCTGCGCCGCCTTGGCGCGGATCGCCGGATCGTGCTCGGAGAGAAGGTGCAGCACCTCGGCGCTCGTCAGCTCCTTGCCGTCGAGCGGAAAGCGCAGCGCCGCCATCGTCTCGTCGAAGAGACGAACCCAGGCGGCTCGCCCGGCGACCGACTTCTCGTGCAGCAGCTTCTCGATCTCGTCGGACAGCTGGAACGGGCGAAAGGCGCGCGTGTCGCGCAGCCATGGAGCGTAGCGCGCGAGCTCCTTGCTTTTCAGCTTTTCGGCAAGGTCCTTGTCGTCGACGCGGTTCAATTCGAGGGTGAAGAACAGAAGCTCGGTCGTGACGGCGTTGACGCGCTCCTGCATCGTCTGGAAGAAGCGCCCGAGCTCGGCATCGCCCATGTCGCCGGCATAGACGAGATAGGCGTAGCTCATGATGCGGCCGAGCGTCTCCTGAAGCCCCTCATAGGCGGCGACGGCGCCGCCGAGCGCCGCGCCGGAAAGGCCGGGGAGCTTGCCTTGATATCGCTCGCGAAAGGTCTTGGCGTCGGCGGCAACGCGCTCCAGATCCCCCTTCAGCGCCGGACTGTCGCGCCCGGGGTAGAGATCGGCGAGATCCCATTCGGGAAGCGGGCCGAGCTCGCGCGCGGCGGCAGCGGCGGTCTTCGGTGAAAAGCTGCTTGCGTTCGGTGCGGTCATTCATCACTCCTCAAAGGTGAGGATGCATATAAGGCGTCGAAACGACCAGGCCAACCCGATCGCCTATTCCACCGCCGTGGCAAAATCCCTAAAAGTTTCATGGATTGACGCAATGCGCGGAAGCCGATGACGGACTATAGGACCTGCCCGAGCCTGCCGGCGATGTTCTTCGCCGAGGCCGAACGGTCGGGCGACAAGCCCTTCCTCTGGGCAAAACACGAAGGAACCTATCGGCCGACCACCTGGCGCGAGGCGGCGCGGCAGGCGAACGCCCTCGCGCGCAGCTTGCGCGCGCTCGGCATCGCCCCTGGCGACCGGGTGGCGCTCATCTCCGAGAACCGCCCGGAATGGGCGCTCGCCGATTTCGCCATCATGGCCGCGGGCGCCGTCACGGTCCCGGCCTATACGACCAATACGATCGAGGATCACCGGCACATCCTCGCCAATAGCGGCGCCCGGGCGATCATCGTCTCGACCGCGGCACTGACGCAGCGCGTCATGCCGGCGGCCGACCAGATCCCGGTCATCGACAACATCATCACCATCGAAGCGCCGAACATCGGCCAGATCTCGCATGCCGAGATCCATCTCTGGGACGAGATGATCGAATGGGGTTTGACGCAGCCCGACGGGATCGCCGACATCGTCGCACCGATCGGGCGCGAGGACACCGCATGCCTCATCTACACCTCCGGTACGGGCGGCGTGCCGAAGGGCGTCATGCTCAGCCACGCCAACATTCTGGCGAATTGCCACGGCGCCTTCGAGATCCTGAAATCGCTCGGCCTCGGCGACGAGGTGTTCCTGTGCTTCCTGCCTTTGTCGCACTCCTACGAGCACACCGCCGGGCTCATGTTTCCGGTTTCGCTCGGCGCGCAGATCTACTTCGCCGAGGGCGCCGACACATTGGCGGCCAACATGGTCGAGACGCGCCCGACGATCATGACCGCCGTGCCGCGTCTCTACGAGGCCATGCACCAGCGCATCCTGCGCGGCATGGAGCGGCAGAGCGGTCTCGGGCCGAAGCTCTTTCGGAAGGCCCTGGAGATTGGCCGCAAGCGTCAAGACGACCCGCATGGCCTCTCCATCGCCGATCGTCTCGCCGACCGCGTGCTCGATCGGCTGGTGCGCCGCAAGGTACGCGCGCGCTTCGGCGGCCGGCTGAAGGCGATGGTCTCGGGCGGCGCGCCGCTCAACCCTGAGATCGGCCGTTTCTTCATCGCGCTCGGCCTCAACCTGATGCAGGGCTACGGGCAGACCGAGGCGGCGCCCGTCATCTGCTGCAACCCGGCCGGGCGGGTCAAGATCGATACGGTGGGTCCGCCGCTCGACGGCGTCGAGTTGCGGATCGAGGAGGATGGCGAGATCGTCGTGCGCGGCGAGCTGGTGATGAAGGGCTATTGGAACGATCCGGAATCGACCGCCCGCACGATTCAAGACGGCTGGCTGCACACCGGCGACATCGGCGAGTTCGATGCCGACGGCTATCTCAAGATCACAGACCGCAAGCGCGACTTCATCAAGAATTCGGGCGGCGACATGATCTCGCCGGCGCGCGTCGAAGGCTATCTCACCTTGGAGCCGGAAATCGCCCAGGTCATGGTCTATGGCGATCGCCGGCCCTACCTCGTCGCCGTCATCGTCCCCGACGCCGAGTTCCTCGCCGCCTTCGCCAGGCAGAACGGCAAGGAAAGCCGCGAGCTTGCCGCTCTTGCCGACGACCCCGAGCTGCACAAGGCGGTGAGCGCCGCGGTGACGCGCGTCAACCGCCAACTCGGCTCCTTGGAGCGCGTTCGTCGCTTCGTCATCGCCACGGACGCCTTCACCGTGCCAAACGGCCAATTGACGCCGACGCTCAAGATCAAGCGCCACGCGATCAGAGCCGCCTACGGTTCCGCTCTTCTCGCCCTTTACGAGACGAAGGCGGCGGCAAGCTGATCCGTGCGGCTCACGCGGGCAGGCCGTTCTCGAAGCAATAATAGAGCGTCGGGAAGGCGCGGCGCAGCGCAACGGCGTCCGCCTGCACCCGTGCCGGATCCTCGCGGCGGATGACGATCCGCGCGATGAGGTCGGCGATGGCCTCCATCTCGCGCTCCTTCATGCCGAAGCGCGTCACCTCGATCGTGCCCATGCGCAACCCGCCCGGATAATCCCAATCCCTAGGCTTGTCGCCGGGAACGAGGTTCTTGTTGACGATGATGTTGGCGCGCTCCAGCGATTGCGCACAAGCAAGGCCGCGCCCGAACTCCCGCACATCGGCGATCGCCTGATGGGTCGTCGTAAAGCCCTTCTTGCTTCCGAGCATCGGGATGCCGCGCGCTTCGAGCGCCTTGGCGAGCGCCCGCGCGTTCGCCACGATCTGCGCCATGAACGCTTCGCCGAAGGCGATCGCCTCGGCGGTCGCCAATGCCAGCGCCGCGACGCGGTTGACCTGGTGCGTCGCCGCCCAGACCGGGAAGATTGCGGTCGTCACCGGAAGGGTAAGTTCGGGATCGTCCCAGACGATGATGCCCGATTGCGGCCCGGAGAAGGTCTTGCCGGCCGATCCCGTCATGATGTCGGCGCCCTCTTTGAGCGGATCCTGGAACTGCCGCCCGCCGATCAGCCCGAGCTGGTGCGCGGCATCGAAAAAGAGCTTGCCGCCCCACTCGGCGATGACCTCCTTCATCGCGGCGACGGGTTGCGGGAAGAGGGTCATCGAGAGGCCCAGCGCGACGAGCTTCGGCCGCACCAGCGGCGCCACCTTGCGGAACGTCTCGATATCGACGACGAGCTCATGCGGATCGAAGGGGATGTCGACGATCTTGCGGCCCATCGCCCCCGCCGGCCCGTCCAATCGGTTCGAGGAATGGCCGCCGACCGGCTGCGCCGCGCTCATGATGACGTCGCCCGGCTCTGAGAGGGCGGTGTAGACGACAGCGTTGCCGATCATGCTCGCGCACATGCGGTGATCGGCGTAGTTGCAGCGGAAATATTGCTTCAACAGCTCGACGCACAGCGCCTCGACCTCGTCGATGTGGCGCGTGCCGGCGAACCAGCGATTGACCGGACCGATATGGCCCTCGGCGGCGCGCGTGCCGATCTCGGCGGCGAGGAGGGCACGCACCGAAGGGCTCGTCGGCGCTTCCGGGGCGAGGAGGTTGATGCACTCCTCGCCGCGCCACTGCGCGTTGCGCGCCACGGCAGCCTTGACCGCCTCGCCCATCGCCCGCCCATCGGCGCAGGCGTCGAGCACCGCGCGCGCCTTCGCCAGGGCGTCGCGATCGTGAATCTCGGGAAGATTGCGCGTGGCCAACGACGTGGTCATCCATCGCTCCTTTTGCTGAAAGCCATCTACAAAAATGTTACTACGCAATCAGCAAGAAGAAATTTCGTTTTCACATTTCGATTTTTTCATGTTGCAATATGGATGGATACCTGTGGCGAACAGAATGGAAAGCATGAAGCGAGACACGAGCGAACCCACGGTGCCCCTCGACGGCATCGATCGCAAGATCCTCGACATCCTCCAGGAGGACAATCAGATCACCAATCTCGCGCTCGCCGATCGGGTCGGCCTCTCGCCGCCGCCGTGCCTGCGCCGCGTGCGCCGGCTGCGCGCCGCCGGCGTCATCACGCGCGATGTGGCGCTTGTCGATCCGGCCAAGGTGGGACGCGCCATCACCGCCTTCGTCGGCGTCGAGCTCGACCGCCAGCGCGAAGACGTGCTGGCGAATTTCGAGCGCAAGATCAGAGCCGAGCCCGAGGTGCAGCAATGCTACTTCGTTTCGGGCGAGGTCGATTACCTACTCGTCGTCACCTGCACCGACATGCCGAGCTACAACGCCTTCGCGCGCCGCGTCCTTGCCAACGAGCACAACATCAAGCGCTTCCGCACCAGCTTCAACCTGGCGCGCGTCAAATACGAGACGAAGCTGCCGCTGACGGCGCCGGCCTCAGCCTGAGGCGCGCCGCCCCATTCGCCGCGGAGCATGAAGCTACGGCCGCACCAGCTCGGGCGGGTGGCGGATGACCGTCCGGCGTCCGCGCTTGAACACGGCGAGCGGCTGGCGGATCTCGGCGACCGCCTGCTCGGGCGAGTGGGCGTCGATCACGACGATATCAGCGGGATTGCCGATGGCGAGCCCGTAATCCTTGAGATTGAGGAGCCGCGCCGAGCGCTGCGTCACCATGGCAAAGCAATCGCGCAGACGCGGCACGTGGCTGATCTGCAGGATGTTCGCCTGAAGATTGGCGATGCGGATGAGCGAGCAATCGCCATAGGGCGTCGCGGGGTTCAGCACGTTGTTGGTCGAGAGCGAGCAGTTGACGCCGTGCTCGACGAGAAGATTCGCATCGGCGACGCCGCGCGGCACATCGAAGTCGCGCTCGCGCCCCATGAGGAAGAGATCGGTCGCCGGCAACACCGTCACCGCGATCCCGACATCGGAAAGACGCCGCGCCATCGCCGCGAGCTGAAGCGGCGTCATGGTCGAGAGCTTCGTCATGTGCCCGACCGCGACGCGCCCGCCGAGCTTGTAGGCCTCCGTCAGCTCGGCGACGAGGTGAATGTCCATCGCCTCGGGCGTGCTGCCGAAATCGAGATGAATGTCGACATCGACATCGAATTCGCGGGCGAGCGCGAAGATCCGGCGAATCTGGCCCGGTGCGTCGGTGTCGTAGCGCGGCGCACCGCCGATCGCCTTCGCCCCGCGCTTCAAGCCTTCGACCAGGAGCTCGTCGGTGCCGGGATAGTTGGTGAGCCCTTCTTGCGGAAAGACGCAGAGCGCGATGTCGATCGCCCAGCGATAATCGACGACCAAGGATTGGAGCGCATCGAAGCCGCGCATGCCGATCGCGGGATCGACCTCGACATGGGTGCGCATCCGCGTCGTGCCGTTGAGGAGGCATTGCACGAGCGTCTCCTCGGCGCGTCGGCGCACATCCTCGATCGTAAAATCCTTCTTGAGCGGCGCCACGCGCTTGATCTGATTGGATTGGCGGCCGATCTCGGGCGCGCAGCGATCGATGATCCGCGATTTGTCGAGATGGATGTGGGTTTCGACGAGGCCGGCGCAGGCGAGGCGGCCGCCCCAATCGTATGTCTCGGCATCGGCCTCGAGGCGCGGCGCGATCGCGACGATCCTGCCGTCCGCGACGCCGATCTCGAGAAGCTCGTCAGCAGGCCAGTCGGCGAGGCGGAGATTGCGGAGGATGAGATCCATGCGACGCTCTTTCCTCGTGCGGTCGGAACCCTGCAGTGTCCCCGACGGCGTGCCGGGCGCAAGTCCCGAATGTGCGAGGATGCGCATTTGGCGAGAGGCTCAACATTCCCTCTTCCCGGGGGGAGAGGAGACGCGCACGCGTCTCACCGTGCGCGATTGCCTCTGCCGCCGGCACTCGACACGCTCGGGACCGGCTGTTAGCCTTTGCCGAAACAACAAGCAACGCGGTGCACCCGGCAGGTGAAATCGCGTCAGCCGAATTTCGGGGGAAACGTACCAGGGGGGATCGAGCCATGACGTCAGTCGCGATGCCCAGCGAACGGGCCGAGAGTCAGCGCCGCAAGGCGGTCACCGCCGGGGTCATCGGCAACGTACTCGAATGGTACGATTTCGGCGTCTACGGTTATCTCGTCTCGACCATCTCGCAGCTCTTCTTCCCGTCGAGCGATCCGCTCGCATCGCTGCTTCTGACCTTTGCGGTGTTCGGCGTCGGCTTCGTCATGCGGCCGGTCGGCTCGGTGCTGTTCGGCATCTACGGCGATCGCCATGGCCGGCGCAAGGCGCTGAGCGCCGTCATCTTCCTCATGGGCGTCTCGACCTTGGCGATAGGCCTGCTGCCGACCTATGGGCAGGTCGGCGTGCTCGCGCCCATTCTGCTCGTCGTCGTCCGGCTGCTGCAGGGCCTCTCCGCCGGCGGCGAATGGGGCGGATCGACCGCCTACATCGTCGAATTCGCGCCCGAGGGAAAGCGCGGCTATATCGGCTCCTGGCAACAGGTCAGCGTCGGGTCCGGATTCCTGCTGGGCTCGCTCAGCGCCGCCTTGCTCAATCAGGTGATGACCCATGACGCGCTCGTCGCCTGGGGCTGGCGGATTCCGTTCATTCTCGGCATCGTCATCGGCGCCGTCGGCGCCTATCTGCGCTGGAAGCTCGACGACACGCCCAAATACACCGAGATCGAGCAGCATGGCGAGGTCTCGAAGCACCCGTTCTCCGAGGCGATCACGAAATATCCGCGCGAGACCTTGACCGTGTTCGGCCTCACCTTGCACAACACCGTCGCCTATTACATCCCGATCATCTACATGACGAGCTACATCGTGTCGGTGGCAAAGCTGTCGCCCGGCTCGGCGCTGTGGATCAATACGACCTGCCTCGTCGTCTTCGTCATTCTCATCCCGATCTGGGGCGCGCTGTCCGACCGGATCGGCCGCAAGCCCTTTCTGTTGCTCTCGTCGGGCGGCTATGTCGTGCTGGCCTATCCGCTCTTCATGATGGCGTCGTCGGGGAGCGCGACCCTGGCGCTCGTGGCTCAGCTCACCATGATCGTCTTCCTCTCGTTCTTCTCGGGCGCATGCCCCGCAGCATATTCCGAAATCTTCCCGACGCGGATCCGCTACACGGCGCTGTCGATCGGCTACAACATCGCGGTGGCGATCTTCGGCGGGTTCGCTCCGTTCATCGCGACGTGGCTCATCAAAGTGACCGGCAACACTCTGGCGCCGGCCTATTACCTGATCGCGGCGGCGGTCATTACTTTCGTCGTCGTGCTGCGGATTCGCGAGACGGCGTTCTCTCCGTTGCGATAGGGCGATCCGGTTGGCTCGTCTCGGGCGAATTGCGGCAGGTCTCGGTCTCTTTGCCGTCGTTGGAATCCTCGGATGCGGCGTCGCCCAAGCGAAGGATCTCTTCACGAAATCGCTCTACAATTTGCAGCTGCAGGATCCGAAGGCAAAGATCCTCGACGACAAGGCGCGGCGGAATTTCGTCCTCAAGGAGGTCTATGACCGCGACTGTTCCTGCTTCTCCGGATTGTTCGTCAACGACGAAAAGCTGGAGATGCGGGACGATCCGGAATCGCCGGGCATCGTCGCGGAGAGCGGCGCGCTCTTTCTGATCGGCGAATTCGAGAGCCGGGCCTGCCTCTATCATTATTTCATCCTCTCGTTCCGTGCCCCGAATTGGCCGGAACCGGCGCGCACCCAGCCCTTCGGCGATTGCAACGCGCCGCGATCGATCGCCTTCGACGGAAAGGGTGGCATGACGATCCGCTTTGCCCAAGAGATCGTCACGTTCAGGGACGGAAAGTTGAGCCGGAAGTGAGAGCGTACCTAGGCGGCGGTACTCGATGCTGGCGGCGATTCGCGTATCTCGCGACTGATCGGAAACAGCACCGTGACAGTGGTGCCGACGCCGAGGCGGCTGTCGAGATGGAACGTCGCGCCGTGCAACTCCGCCAACCGTTTCGACAGCGGCAGACCCAATCCGGTTCCTGCATGTTTGCGGGCGAAGCTGCTGTCGATCTGGCGAAAAGGTTCGAGCGCCACCGGGATATCTTTAGGATCAATGCCGATCCCGGTGTCGGCCACGGAAGCAGCCAGCCCAGAGCCGGTACGAACGACCGATATGATGACCTGTCCCCCTCTAGGCGTGAATTTCACGGCATTGGACAGAAGGTTCAGCAAGATCTGTCGGATCCGCCGCTGATCCCCCCAGAGCCATGGAACATCGGGTGGAATATCCGTATGCAGCGAGACGCCGGCCTCTTCCGCCCGCCCCGAGATCATTTGACGAGACTGGCGGATCACCTCGGATAGGTCGACCTGCTCTTCGACGAGCTCGAGGCGTCCCGCATCGAGCTTCGAGAAATCGAGCACCTCATTGATGAGCTCGAGCAGATGCTCGCCGCTCTGCTGGATCATCGCGGCGTAACCTTCATAGCGGCCATTGTCCAGCGGGCCGAAACGTTGATTCGCCAGAACGTCGGCGAAGCCGATGATGGCGTTGAGCGGTGTACGGAGTTCATGGCTCATCGTGGCGAGAAACTGCGATTTGGCCTGACTGCCCGCAGCCGATTCCATCAGTGCTGTTTCAAGATTGGACGCGGTCCTCTCAAGTTGGTGCTTTGCCGCCTCGAGTTCGGCGACGTGCGCATGCAATTGTTCGGTGAGCGCGTTGGCGAGGATCGTGCGTTCCTTGAAGATCCTGAGGGCGTGAACCAGCACGCCCATTTCATCATGGCGCTCGACCTCCAAGATCTCGGCGCTCAAATCACCCTCGCTGATCCGGCCCATGGCGCCGGCGATCGCCGCAAGAGGGCGTGTGACGAGCCGACTCATCATCCACCACAAGAGCGCCAATGCCGCGAAGAGGCCGCTCCCCGAGACGAGGATGAGCCATATCATTGTGCGATTGTACAGCGCGTTGGCCGACGCCTTCGCCGCATTCAACATCTCAGCGCTTTGATCGACGAGATCGTGGATCGATCGTGCTGCGAGGAGGCGTGCCTCTTGCGCTTCGCCGCTCGAAAGCGCGCGCGCTGCCTCGACATCCCCGTAGACCAGATACCAATAGATGCGCTCGGCCGCAGCGGCATACCGCTCCAATGCACCCTCTATACGCTCGATCGCCTCGGTCTCTGCCCTTGAACGGGCCAGTGCTTTGAGCTTGACGATATTGGCTCTCAATCGATCCATGTCCTGCACGAAACTGCTCGCCACATAATCGAGCAGGGGTTGGTCCGTCGCCAGCAGCGCATCCCTTTCGGCCGCAGATACGCCGTCCATGGCAACGGCCGACTGTAAAGAGTGCGTCTGGCGTGCGGCGGTGACGTCGATGATCTCGCGTGTCTGCTCGGCAAGCGAGTTGAGGCTTCGGCCAGCAAAAACGATGATGCCGAGGGTGATAATCGCCATCACGCTCACAGGAATCGTGATCTTCCCGACGAGGCGAATATTTTGCATGACGCGAAGCCAGCCCTGCATCTCCGCCACCTTTGCGCACCCGGCCGAACGTCATAGGATGAAGCGATCGGTCTTAACGGCGGATTGATCGACGGGTCACAGTTTCGTGAGGTGTCGTGACGACGCTCCCGCATCCGGCGTCTCAAGACCTTGTCGTTTCACACCCGATCGCCCTGCATCCAGGTCCCGAGCGCGGCTCCGTGTTGCCAAGGGCGGGCGCTCCGGCGAGGATGGCGCCATGGCCGATCTTCCCTCACATGCGCGCGTCGTCGTCATCGGCGGCGGCGTCGTCGGCTGCAGCGCGCTCTATCACCTCGCCAAGATGGGTTGGTCGGATGCGGTTCTCATCGAGCGCAACGAGCTGACCTCGGGCTCGACCTGGCACGCCGCCGGGAACTGCCCGAATT
>JBGPOZ010000074.1:0-18487 GCA_041488295.1 Allostellaceae bacterium | reverse complement strand
CTCCCGTTCAGCGTCTACTTCGAGAGCGGCGACCCGGCGACCGATCGGCGCAGCCGGGCGATGGCCGAGGCCTTCGGCTTGCCGCACGTGATCGCGCAGAGCGATGCCGTGGCCCCGGTCGTGGGTCAGGCCTTCACCGTCGCCGCAAAGCTCGGCATCCCCTCGATCATCGCCGAGGATGGCGAAGCCGGGATGTATCAGGCGGCGGCGAGCGACCGGCTCCTCTGGGGGCTGGAGAACGTCCTCCGCCACCTCGATATCCTGCCGGGAGGCGCGCGTCCCATTCCGCCCGCGCGGCATTTCGCCCGCTCGGTCTCGTTCTTCGCGCCGGTCGCCGGTTTCTTCCGGGCGCAGGCGGCGCTTGGCGACGAGGTCGCCAAGGGGCAAATTCTCGGCCGCCTCACCGATTTCTTCGGCGAGAGGCTCGGCGAGGTCACGGCGCCGGCGACGGGGCGCCTTCTCTATCTCATCGTCAATCCGGCGATCGCCGAGGGCGGGATCGTCGGCGCCGTCGCGGTCGATCGCGTCTAGCGCGCCTCGGAGAGTGGCGCCCCTTCCCCCTGGGCAATGGGCGAAGCGGATAACCTGCCATTTCCTCTCCCCTCCGGGGAGAGGATCAAGGTGAGGGGGTGTTGCCGCAAACTGTGACTTTGCCGGGAGGAGGAATCTCGTGGCGAGCTCCCCCTCACCTAACCTCTCCCCGGAGGGGAGAGGAAAACAATGACGAACCCTAAGCTTCACCCGATTGCCCTGCCCTTTCCCTGCGCGCCCTTGTCTCGCCGCCGCCCGCATGCTTTCCTTCGGCTCCCTTTGGGAGGCTCGATATGAGCTCTGTCCTGTGCAGCCTCGACGAGGCGCTGGCCGTCATCGGCGATGGCGCGATGGTGGTGGTGCCGACCGATTACAGCGGCGTCGCGATGGAGGCGACGCGCGCGCTGATCCGGCGCGGCGTCAAGGACCTCCATCTCGTGACCTTGCCGGCCTCGTCGATCCAGGCCGACCTGCTGATCGGCGCCGGCGCGGTGGCGACGATCGAGACCTCGGCGGTGAGCCTCGGCGAGTTCGGCCCGGCGCCGCGCTTCACCGCGGCGGTGACCGCCGGCCGGATCCGCGTCCTCGACGCCACCTGCCCTGCCATCCACGCGGCGCTGCAGGCGGCGGAGAAGGGCGTGCCCTTCATGCCGCTGCGCGGCCTCATCGGCTCCGATCTGATCAAGCATCGGCCGGATTGGCGCGTCATCGACAATCCCTTCGGCGATGGCGGCGATCCGATCGTGCTGCTGCCGGCGATCCGGCCCGATTTCGCGCTGTTCCACGCGCCGATGGCCGACCGCGAAGGCAATGTCTGGATCGGGAGGCGGCGCGAGGTCATGACAATGGCGCATGCCGCCGCGAAGACGATCGTCACGGTCGAGCGCATCCATGAGGGCGACCTCCTCGCCGACGAGGCGAGCGCCGCGGGCGTCCTCCCCGCGCTCTATGTCGAGGCCGTTGCCGTGGCCGAGCGCGGCGCCTGGCCGCTGCCGCTCGCCGGCGAATACGGGCGCGACGACGCGCATCTTGCCGAATACGCCCGCCTCGCCGCGACCGAAGACGGCTTCCGCCGCTATCTCGACCGTTTCGTCCATGCCCGCCGCGCCGCCTGACGCCGGTTTTCGCGGCGAGGAGCTCCTTGCCGCGGTCATCCTTCGCCTCATCGCCGGGGCGCGGCATGTCGCGGTCGGCGCCTCCTCGCCCATTCCGGCGACGGCGGCGCTGCTGGCGCGTCATCTCGGCGGCGGCCGCCCCGTCGTGTCGCTGCTCGGCAGCAGGCGGCACAATTTCTTCACCGATGGCGGGCGCGAGCTGTTCGATTGCGGCGGCCAGGGGCGGATCGACGCCTTCTTCCTCTCGGGCGGCCAGATCGACGGGCAGGGCAACATCAATCTCGTCGCGATCGGCGACTATGAAAAGCCGAAGGTGCGCTTTCCCGGTTCCTTCGGTTCGGCCTATCTCTATTACGTCGTGCCGCGGATCATCCTCTTCCGCCTCGAGCATACGCGGCGGACGCTCGTCCCCAAGGTCGATTTCATCAGCGCGCCGGGGACGAGCCCGCCTGGCGTCTACCGGCCGGGCGGCCCGATCGCCCTTATCACCAATCGCTGCGTCTTCGCCTTCGACCGCGAGCGCGCGCGCTTCCGCCTCGAGAGCGTCCATTCCGGCCACACCATCGACGAGGTGCTCGACAACACCGGCTTCGATTTCGACCGGCCGGAGCACGTGCCGACGACGCCGGCGCCCGAGCCAGGACACCTCGCCCTTATGCGCGAGGTGGTGGCGCCGCTTCTCGCCGAGGCGTATCCGCAATTCGCCGCGAAGGTCTTCGGGGTTTCAACCCCTCGCCCCTCCGGGGAGTGGGAGGGACCCGCGCGAAGCGCGGTAGGGTGAGGGGGACGTGCAGCAACTCATGTCGCCCCAGCTTCGAGATCCGCCCTCGACTCCCTCTCACCTAACCTCTCCCCGGAGGGGAGAGGAATGACTCAGCAAACGGGATCAAACATGACCCAAACAACCACCGGCGCGCTCGCCGGCATCAAGGTGATCGATCTCTCGCGCGTGCTCGGCGGGCCCTATTGCACGCAGATGCTGGGCGACCACGGGGCCGATGTGATCAAGGTCGAGCCGCCGCAGGGCGACGAGACGCGGACATGGGGCCCGCCCTTCCAGGGCGATGCCGCCTCATATTTCATCGGCGTCAACCGCAACAAGCGCGGCGTCGCCCTGGATCTCTCGAAGCCGCAAGGCCGCGAGGTTCTGTTCCGCCTTCTGGAAGGCGCCGACGTGCTGGTCGAGAATTTCAAGACCGGCACGCTCGAGAAATGGGGCCTCGGCTACGACGAGGTGCTGAAGGCGCGCTTCCCGAGGCTCATCCATTGCCGCGTCTCAGGTTTCGGCGCCGACGGGCCCTTGGGCGGCTATCCCGGCTACGACGCCGTCATTCAGGGCATGGCCGGCCTCATGAGCGTCAATGGCGAGGCCGATGGCGAGCCGGTGCGCGTCGGCGTGCCGGTCGTCGATCTCGCCACGGGCATGAATGCGACGATCGCCATCCTGTTGGCACTCGCCGAGCGCAGCCGCTCGGGCAAGGGGCAATTCGTCGAGGCGACGCTCTATGACAGCGCGGTCGCATTGCTCCACCCGCACATCGCGAATTATTTCCTCACCGGCAAGCCGCCCAAGCGCACCGGCAACGCCCATTCCAATGTCAGCCCCTACGACCAGTTCAAGACCGGAACGAAGCGCATCTTCCTCGGCATCGGCAACGACCGGCAATTCGCGCGGCTGTGCGCCGAGATCGATCGGCCCGACCTGCCGGAGGATAAGCGCTTCCGCAACAACGGCGACCGCGTGACGAACCGGGCCGCGCTGCGCGTCGAGCTCGAAAATGCGCTTGCCGGCGTCGATGGCGAGGCGATGACGACGAAACTCCTCGAGCAAGGCGTCCCGGCGGGTCCCGTCCAGGACGTGCCGGAGGTGGTGAACCATCCGCACACGCGCCACCGCCTCATGACCGTCGAGAAGGACGGCTACCGCGGCACCG
Organism: Allostellaceae bacterium; assembly: GCA_041488295.1. Classification (GTDB taxonomy): domain Bacteria; phylum Pseudomonadota; class Alphaproteobacteria; order ATCC43930; family CGMCC-115725; genus URHD0088. Next base: position 14,907 of record JBGPOZ010000074.1, on the reverse strand, counting down.
GCAATCCGGTGAAGCTGTCGCGCACCCCGGCGAGCGTCCGCTCGATCCCGCCGCAATTCGGCGAGGCGACGCGCGCCGTCCTCGCCGAGGCGGGCTACGCGCCGCGCGAGATCGAGGCGCTGATCGCCGCCGGGATCGCGCTCGCCCCGAAACGCGAGGCTGCGGAGTGATGACGGAGGTCGAAGCGTCGCTGCCGGCGGCGACGGAACGTGCGAGCTACCGGGTTTGGACCACCGACAGGCTGCGCTACAGCGACATGGACCCGCAAGGCCACGTCAACAATGCGGTCTTCGCCACCTATTTCGAGAGCGGGCGCGTCAGCTTCCTCTACGATCAGGAGCTGGCGTTGCGCGAGCCGGGCTGCGAATTCGTCATCGCGCATCTCGCGGTCGATTTTCGCGCCGAGCTGCGCTATCCCGGCACGATCGATATCGGCACGCGCGTGCTCAAGATCGGCCGCAGCTCGTTCCGCGTGGGTCAGGGCGTCTTCAAGGAGGCGCAATGCTTTGCGACGGCGGAAAGCGCCCTCGTGCAGATGCATTCGGCGAGCCGCCGCCCGCACCCGCTCTCGGCGGCGATGGTGGCGTGGCTCGGCGCTCAGCGCGCCGTCTGACGCGGTTCACACCGCCGGCGCGGCCAGCGGCTTCCAATCCGCGGCGAGGGTGAGCTTCGGCTCGGTCTTCGCCTGCAGTTCGGCGATGCCGAGCCCGTCGATCATCTCGCGCACGACGATGCCGCGCGGCGTCACGTCGAGCACGGCGAGATTGGTATAGATGCGGCGGACGACGCCGGCAGCGGTCAGCGGGTAGCCGCAAGCGAGACGAATGCGTGGCTGGCCATCCTTCGTCGTGTGCTCGCACAGGACGCGGACCTCCTTGGCGCCCGCCGCCAGATCCATGGCACCGCCGACGCCCGGCGGAAAATCCGGATCCTCGGTCGTCCAATTGGCGAGATCGCCCTTCTCCGAGACCTCGAAGGCGCCGAGCAGCGAATAATCGAGATGGCCGCCGCGGATCATCAGGAAGGCGTCGGTGTGATGGAAGAAGGAACCGCCGGGGATGAGGCTCGCCGCGCCCTTGCCGGCATTGATGAGGTCGGGGTCGCCCTCGCCCGGAGCCGGCGCGCGGCCAAGTCCCAGAATGCCGTTCTCGCTGTGGAAGACGACCTCGCGGCCCTCGGGAATGAAGTCGGCGACGAGGGTCGGCAGGCCGATGCCGAGATTGACGTAGGAGCCGTCGCCCAGATCCTGCGCCGCCCGCCAGGCGATCTGCCGACGCGACAATGGCTTCATCGCGCTCCTCCGACGCGGACGACCCGGTCGATGAAGATGCCGGGCGTTACAATCATTTCGGGATCGAGCGCACCCAACGCCGCGATCTCGCGCACCTGCACGATGCTGAGAGCGGCCGCCATCGCCATGGTCGGGTTGAAGTTGCGCGCCGATTTCCGATAAATGAGGTTGCCCCAGCGATCGGCGCGATCGGCCTTCAGAAGCGCGACATCGCCCTTGAGCGGCTTCTCGAAGACGTAGGCCTTCCCGTCGATCTCGCGCATCTCCTTGCCCTCGGCGAGCTTCGTTCCGACGCCGACCGGCGAATAGAAGCCGCCGAGCCCCGCGGCGGCGCAGCGCATGCGCTCGCTGATCGTCCCCTGCGGGACCAGTTCGAGCTCGATCTTGCCGGCCTTGAAGGCGTCCTCGAAGGCGGTGCTGTCGGAGGAGCGCGGGTAGGAGCAGATGACCTTCGCGACCCGCCCGGCGATGATGAGACCGGCAAGGCCGTTGCTGCGGTTCCCGGCATTGTTCGCGACGATGGTGAGGTTGCGCGCGCCCTGCTCCAACAGCGCGTCGGCAAGCTCGTCCGGTGCGCCGACGGCGCCGAAGCCGGCGACGAGCACGGTCGAGCCGTCCTTGACGTCGGATACCGCTTCGGCGAGCGAGGCGACGATCTTGTCGATCATCGGCCGCGCGCCTTTGCCGGCGAGCTTGGGGCACCACCCCCACCCCGACCCTCCCCCGCAAGGGGGGAGGGGGAAGTCGCTTCTGTGAGACAGCATCTCCCTCCCCCCTTGCGGGGGAGGGTCGGGGTGGGGGCTATCGGGCGCATGATGCGAAACACCTAGAACGCCACCCGGTCGCCGCCCTTGAGATCCAGGAGCGCACGCGCTTCCTTGGGCGTTGCGATCTCGAGCGACAGGTTCTCGAGGATGGTGCGGATGCGCCGCACCTGCTCGGCATTCGATTTGGCGAGCTGACCCTTGCCCAGATAGATCGAATCCTCGAGCCCGACGCGGACATTGCCGCCCTGGATCGCCGCCATGGTGACGAAGGGAAGCTGATGACGCCCAGCGGCGAGCACCGACCAGGCGTATTGGTCGCCGAAGAGCTTGTCGGCGATGCGCTTCATATGGGCGAGGTTCTCGGGATCGGCGCCGATGCCGCCGAGGATGCCGAAGATCGTCTGCACGAAGAGCGGTGGCTTCACCAGCTTGCGGTCGAGGAAGTGCGCCAGGGTGTAGAGGTGACCGACATCGTAGCATTCGAACTCGAATTTGGTGCCGTTCCCCTCGCCCAGCTCCTGCAACACCATCTCGATATCCTTGAAGGTGTTACGGAAGATGAAGTCGCGCGAGGCTTCGAGGTGTTTGCGCTCCCACTCGTACTTGAACTCCTTGTAGCGGTCGAGCATGGGGTAGAGGCCGAAATTCATCGACCCCATGTTGAGCGAGCACATCTCGGGGCTGGCCCTCAAGGGCGCGGCGAGGCGCTCGGCCAAGGTCATGCCGTGGCCGCCGCCCGTCGTGATGTTGACGACCGCATCGCAGGCCTGCTTGATGCGCGGCAGGAACTGCATGAAGACCGCGGGATCGGGCGTCGGTCGCCCGTCCTTGGGATCGCGCGCGTGAAGGTGGATGATCGCGGCGCCAGCCTCGGCCGCCTCGATCGATTGCCGGGCGATCTCGTCGGGCGTCAGCGGCAGATGGGGCGTCATGGTCGGGGTGTGGATCGACCCCGTGACCGCGCAGGTGATGATGACCTTATTCGATTTCAGTGCCATGCGGCGCCTCCTCCGATCGCCGGGCCGCCCTTGTCCGGGCGTCCGGCCGAGGCGCTATTTCACCCGTTCGCGCGGATGAAGTCACGCACCTTCGGATAAATCTCGGAGCGCCAGCGCCGGCCGTTGAAGACGCCGTAATGGCCGACCTTCTCCTGGAGGTGATGGTGCTTGCGATCCTGCGGAAGGCCGGTGCAGAGATCGTGCGCCGCGACGGTCTGCCCGACGGCGCAGATATCGTCGTTCTCGCCCTCGACCGTGAGGAGCGCGGTGCGCTCGATGGCGGCGGGCTCGACCTTGCGGCCGCGCGAATGGAGGGTGCCGAGCGGCAGCGCGTGCTCCTGGAACACCCGCTCGATCGTCTGCAGGTAGAAATCGGCGGGGAGATCCATGACCGAATGATATTCGTCGTAGAAGCGCTTCGTCGCCTCGGCGCTCTCGCCGTCGCCGCGCACGAGGTGCTTGAAGAGATCGAAATGCGCGGTGATGTGGCGGTCGAGATTCATCGTCATGAAGCCGGCAAGCTGGAGGAAGCCGGGGTAGACGCGGCGGAAGGCGCCGGGAAAGCGCGCCGGCACCGTCTCGATGACCGAGCGCTCGAACCATTCGAGCGGCCGGGAGGTCGCGAGAAGGTTGGGCTGGGTCGGGTTGCGCCGCGTGTCGATCGGGCCGCCCATCAGGGTCATCGAGGCCGGCTGCACCGGGTCGCCCTCGGCCGCCATGAGCGAGACGGCGGCGAGCACGGGCACCGATGGCTGGCACACCGCGACGAGATGGGTCTGCGGCCCCAGATGGCGAACGAAGGCGATGACGGTGTCGATGAAATCGTCGAGATCGAAGCGGCCATGGACGACCGGCACGTTGCGGGCGTTGATCCAATCGGTGACGTAGACGTCGTGATCGGGCAGCAGCGTCTCGACGGTGCCGCGCAGCAGGGTCGCGAAATGGCCGGACATCGGCGCAACGAGGAGGATGCGCGGCTGCTTGGCGACATCCGCGGGCTTGGCGAAGTGGAGCAAGGTGCAGAAGGGGTGGCGCAACACCGCCTCTTCGCTGACCGGCACCGTCCTCCCGTCGATTCGCGTCTCGGTGAGGCCGAAATCGGGCCGCTGATGGCTGATCCCGGAGCGCGAGACCATTTCGAACGCCGCCGCGGCGCTGCGCACCATGGGGTGATCGCCGAAGAGCGACCAGGGATGCGAAAGGAAGCCGCGAGCCGCCTCCGCCATCAGGCGGATAGGCGTCAACACATCGCTATGTGCTTGATATGCCTGGTACAGCATGTGTCCCGGGACCAATCTTTGTTATCGGCACGACGCGACGCCGGCGCAATTGCCGGGGCGCAACGAAAAGCGACCTCGAGGGAGAGAATGACGGACGCGACGCGATGCCACATGGCTCCTTTACGGTGCGAATTTTCGAGGGTCAAGCCTCGACTGTAGCGCACCGAGCGCGAAGAAAGCCTTAACTGCCCGTTTTGGCTGGATTAAGCCGCGATCGACAAGGGATTTTCCTCGGGAAGATCGGTGAAGGCCGGCAGGCCGTGGCGCTCCAGCATGTCGCGGATCGCGTGCTCGGGAATGCCGATAAAGGTGCGGTAGAGGCTCTGCAGGACATAGGTGAAGACCGGTCCGTGATGGCGGTCGTCGGGCACGAGAAGATGCGCCGATTCGTGCAGGATGAGGAAGCGGTAGAGGCACCCCTCCTCGATGAGGATGCGATTGCGCCGGACATCGGCGAAGCCGCCGACCCTGGGATCGTCGAAGCCTCGAACGATGTGCAATTCCGGGAGCTCGCGGCCGCACGCCTCGAAGATCGTCTGGATGAGATCGGCCGCGCCTTGCAGCCCGAGAATGTGGTGGCCGGCGGGGTAACGGGCGAAGAGGGCGTCCTCCCAGCGGCAGAGTGCAGCGCGGTAGTCCATCGCCGCGGCGCCGCGCGAGAGCGCTCCCGCTACTCCCTCGCCGAGAATGCGTTTTGCTGCTTCGGTAAAATACCCCTGCATCGAGCAACCCCGAGAAACCATTCAACGCGACCTGGATGCTCGATGATCATGGTTAAAAAAGGATTTCCGCCGCGCCGGGTTTGGTTCCGAAGCGAAACGCGCGCGATCAGGTGACCGGCTCGTAATAGCGCTTGTCGCGCAGAATCTTGAGCGCGACGGTCTTCAGATCGCGCGGCGCGCCGACGCGCGACAACTGCACATGGGCCATCGGCTCGCCGGGATAGCGGGCGACCACCACCACCTCCCAGACCGAGAACGAGCTTCCCGTGACGCGGTAACGCTGCCCTGGTACGACACCCAGATTCTCGTCCTTGACCTTCACCGCCGATCCTTAAACTCCCGAGCGAAACCTATCGCGGATCGCGGCGCAGGGGAAGGTTCGCACGGCCCGTCATTCGCGATGAGCCGAGCGGCTCTTGCCATCACCGAATGCGCGAGCGGGCGGCGGTGCCGCGCATCTCGTGAACGACGACGCCGATGCGGCGCGGCGGCGGCGCAAGCCAACCAGAGCGGGCGAGGCTTGCCGCCATGTCGCGCTCGCCGGTGCGCCAGCGCCGCGCCAATCCGGGCCAGGAGAAATCGGCGAGGTGGCCCGCGAGCGCCGCGGCACCGCCCTCCTGGACCAGATGGACGAGGTTCATGGTCGAATTCGAGCCTTGCGCGAGCCACCGCCGGAGTTCCGGGTCGCGCCGCAGCTCGGCGGGTAATTTCTCGCCGAGCTGCGCGATGATGCGGCGCAGACCATGGTGGCGCCGGTAGGCTGCGATCTGCTGGCCCGAGCGGCTCGAGCCCGGCAATCCGGGCGGCGCCGGATCGAAGCTGTCGATGATGAAGCACAGCGTGTCGGCGGGAGGTGCGCCGTCGAGCAGGCTCGACAACGGATTGACGGCGAGGATCGAAGTGCTGGCGTAGGATTCGTCCGCGATCACGACCGGCGGCGTACCGCCCGGCAGCGCCACGCTTGCCATCACATGGTCGAGGCCGATCTTGTGGCGGTCGTTGTCGAAGAAGATGTCGGCGCCGGTCGCAAGATGGGTGGTGCCAAGGGTGAGGCGCGTCAGGCCGGCATTGATGCGGCGGAAATCGACCGTTTCGGCGACGAGCGCGCCAAGCTTCGCCGCATCGATGACGCAGGCACGCGGCGCCTCGCCGAAGCCCGGCGCGCGGCGGGCGCCTTCGTCGATCGAAGCGGCGAGGCGGCGCCTCACCCTGGCCCAACCGCCTGGGGCATTACGGCGCGCGAGATCGCCGAGGCGCCGCCAGAAATCGAGGAGCTTGCCCGCGCGCTCGCCCGGCGGATTGCCGGCGACGATGGCGGCATTGAACGCGCCGGTACCGGTGCCGGCGACCCAACTCGGCTGCTGCGCCGCCGCTTCCATTGCCGCGAGCGCACCCGCCTGGTACGCGGCGAGCGCGCCGCCGCCGGGCAGCACGACCGCGACCCGCTCGAACCGGCGGGTGCTCTTGTCCGACCGCGCCGTCACTCTCGCCATCCCTCCACCCATTTCATTTGCCGCCGATTGCCGTCCCGGCCGGCTTGACGCCACGACGGAGAATGTCGCCGACGCAGCTATGTTCATGACACGTCCGGACCCATTTGCGGAAGAGCAATTTGCCCATGACAGCCCTGCCGGTCCCGAGTCATCCTTGAGGCGGAGGAGCGCCGGATGAACATCGCCGCCTGGCTCGAGAAATGCGCGCGCAGCCATGGCGGCCGCCCGGGCATCGCAATCGGCCGGCGAACGCATCTGACCTTCGCCGACTGGGAGTTGCGCGCACGTCGCATGGCGCGTCGCCTCGTCGAGGATTTCGCCTGCGCGCCGGGCGACCGCGTCGCTCTGGCAATGAGCAACTGCCCCGAATTCCTCGAGATGGAGTTCGCCATCTGGCATGCCGGCCTCGTCGCCGTGCCGATCAACGCCAAGCTCCACCGCAACGAATTCGCCTACATCCTCGAGCATTCGAGCGCCAGATTGGCTTTCGCCAGCCGCGATCTCGCCGAGACGGTCGGGCCGCTCGAGGATGCGATCCCTGGCCTCGCGCGGATCATCGTCGCGGGCTCGGCTGAATGGCAGCTTCTTTGCGAGGGTGACGGCATCGATCTCGTCCACCGCGCGGGCGATGATCCGGCCTGGCTCTTCTACACCTCCGGCACGACGGGACGCCCCAAGGGCGCGACCCTGACGCACCGAAATCTGATGACGGCGTCGCTCAGCTATTACGCCGACATCGACCCCGTTTCGCCCGAGGATTCGATCATCCACGCGGCACCGCTCTCGCACGGCTCGGGGCTCTACGGGCTGCCGCACGTCGCCCGAGCGGCGAGCAGCGTCATCCCGGAGAGCGGCCATTTCGATCCCGCCGAGATCGCCGCGCTGCTGCGGCACTGGCGCGGCATCAGCTTCTTCGCCGCCCCGACCATGGTGACGCGCCTCCTTTCGAGCCCGGTCTTCGCCGGCGCCGACCACGCCAACCTCAAGACGATCGTCTATGGCGGCGCGCCGATGTATGTCGCCGATCTGAAGCGCGCGCTCGATCTCCTGGGTCCCCGCCTCAGCCAGATCTACGGACAGGGCGAGGCGCCGATGACGATCACCGGCCTCTCGAAGGCGCACCACGCCGAGCAGGACCATCCGCGCTGGGAGGAGCGTTTGGGCTCGACCGGAATCGCGCGCACCGATGTCGAGGTGCGGGTGGTCGACGGCGAGGACCGCGACGTGCCGATCGGCGAGAGCGGCGAGATCGTTGCACGCGGCGACGTCGTCATGGCCGGGTATTGGCGCGACGAGGCGGCGACGGCGCACACCTTGCGCGGCGGCTGGCTGCATACCGGCGACATCGGCGCTTTCGACGAGGACGGCTTCCTGACCCTGAAGGACCGCGCCAAGGACATGATCATCTCGGGCGGCTCCAACATCTATCCGCGCGAGATCGAGGAGGTATTGCTGCGCCACCAGGCGGTCGCGGAGGTCTCGGTGGTCGGCCGCCCGCACCCCGATTGGGGCGAGGAGGTCGTGGCCTTCATCGTGATGAGACCGGAGGCGGCGGTTGACGCGGCGGAGCTCGACCGGCTGTGTCTTTCCGAGATCGCGCGGTTCAAGCGCCCGAAGGCCTATCGCTTCGTCGACGCCCTGCCGAAGAACAATTACGGCAAAGTGCTGAAGACCGAGCTGCGCAGGGAATTCCTTAAGGAGAATGCGAAAGAGAAGGAATAGTGGAGAACCGACCGGCTCATCAATAGTTGCAGCTGGCGGCACGGTAGAGTGCGGCAATCTGCGACTCGGAGAGCAAGTGACCACGCGGACATCCGGGCCTTGTCTTCAACTCCTGCTCGTCGTCGACCGCGTCGTCAAGAGATTCAACGTCACATAGTGTGGCGGAAGGCTGGGCGACGACGGACCTCCTCGCCTTCGCCGCCTCGGTGATCGCGGTGGCTCTCGGTGTCAGCGGTTTGGTGAGGCCAAGCTCGATCAAGCGAGCGCGGACCGCCGATGGAGGCCAGCGCATCCAGCTGGCGATGAACAAAGGGCCCACGCGCTTGGCGTGGAGCGCCTTCAGTTGCTCGTCTTGTTCCACCGTCCAGTCCATCGCCCCCTCCTGTAGACTTGCCGAGGTCGCCGTGTGCCGGTGAACGGTGCAAGGAATCCGACCGCGCAGCCTTATCGCGGGCTTGAAACCTACAGTCGTCAGGCGGGCTGTTGCTATGACGTAGGCGTATGCGGTGCCGGCGGATCGGTATGCTCGTCCCTATACTTTTGATCCGATTGGCAAGGTGCTGAAGACGGAGCTGCGCAAGATGGTGGGGTAGTGTGTTTTTTCCCTCCCCTGGGGGAGAGGAAGGGGCCCGTCGCAAAGCGACGCGAGGGTGAGGGGGAACCGCCGAGCCTCGCTTTCCAACTTCGCTCCCGCGGCGGCTCCCCCTCACCCATCCTCTCCCCGAGGGGAGAGGTGAAGTCAGCTGTTCCTTCTCTCCACCGTCCGCACCTCGTGCCTCGCAATCGAGCGAAGGTGGACCTCGTCGGGGCCGTCGGCGTATTGCAGGATGCGGCCTTGCGTCCAGATGTCGGCGAGCGGCGTGTCCTGGGTCAGGCCCTTGGCGCCGAAGGTCTGCATCGCGCGGTTGGCGATCTGGACCTGCATGCGCGGCACCGCGACCTTGATGAGGCTGACCTCCTTGCGCGCCGCCTTGTTGCCGTACTTGTCCATGAGCCAGGCGGCCTTGAGGACGAGGAGCCGCGCCTGCTCGATCTCGATGCGCGAGAGGGCGATCCATTCGGCGACGGTGCCATGCTCGTGCAGCTTCTTGCCGAAGGTCTCGCGCTCCAACGAGCGCTTCGTCATCAGCTCCAATGCCAGCTCGCACTGGCCAATCGAGCGCATGCAATGGTGGATGCGCCCGGGACCCAGGCGCGCCTGCGCCAAGGCAAAGCCGCTGCCCTCCTCGCCGAGCAGGTTCGCGGCCGGGACGCGGACATTCTCGAACAGGATCTCGCAATGCCCCTCGGGCGCGACATGGTGCATGACCGGCGGGTTGCGCACGATGGTGATGCCCTTCGCGTCGCGCGGCACGAGGATCATGCTTTGCCGGCGATGCGGCTCGGGCAGGTCGGGAGCGGTTTGCCCCATGACGATGAAGATCTTGCACCGCGGATCGGCGGCGTTGGTGATGAACCATTTGCGGCCGTTGATGACGTAATCGCCGCCGTCGCGCGCGATGCGGGTGCGGATGTTGGTGGCGTCCGATGAGGCGACCTCCGGCTCGGTCATGGCGAAGGCGGAGCGGATCTTGCCCTCGAGCAACGGCTTCAGCCATTCTTCGCGCTGCGCCGGCGATGCGGCGAGGTGGAGCAGCTCCATGTTGCCGGTGTCGGGGGCGCTGCAGTTGAAGACCTCGGACGACCAGCGCCAACGCCCCATGATCTCGGCGCAGGGCGCGTAATCGAGGTTCGACATCTGCGTTCCGGGCTCGTCCGGCTTGAGGCCGGGCAGGAAGAGGTTCCACAGCCCCTGGGCCCGCGCCTTCGCCTTCAGCTCGTCGATGAAGGGCGGCGGATAGACGTGCTCCTCCTCGACGAGGCGGTACCATTCGGCATGGATCGGCGCCACGTGCTCGGCGATGAACGCCGTCACCTGTGCCTGGATGCGCTGTGATTTCTCCGAGTATTCGAATTCCATGGGGGCTCTTCCCGGGGTTGTTTCCGCCATCCTCGCCGGACGGCGCTGAGTTGTCCATCGTGCGCGCCGCGTGGCAGGAGACCATGGCGCGCCCCGCCCAGAGCCGACGGAGGAGGTCGTCGGCTTGAGCATATACTTGTGGACGGTGTATTCGAGTTGTCCGTTCACGCAAACCGCCGTTGACAGGCGCCCCCTCCTTTCGGATCATCGGCATGAACGTTAGTTCACAAATAAAGAAGCGAGCTAGAGCGCTCACGGGCGGCTAGCCGATATCACAGGGGGGAACATGGGGGTTGCGCTCGGGGCCGTCTTCGACGGAATGATCGGGCTTGTGGCGATGGCGGCCGGCGCCTATCTCATAACGGCCTTATGGTGCGTCAAACGCTTCGTCTCAAACTCGATCGCAACGCCGCCCTCGGCACCGCCGCCGCTGACGATCCTCAAACCGCTTTGCGGCGACGAGGCGAACCTTCACGAATGCCTGCGCTCCTTTTGCATTCAGGACTATCCCTGTCTCCAGATCGTTTGCGGCATCGCCACGGCCGAGGACAACGCCTCTTCCATCGTCCACCGTCTCATCACCGAGTTTCCGGAGCTTGACATGCGCCTCGTCGTCGACCCGGCGATGCACGGGGCCAACCGCAAGGTCTCGAACCTCATCAATATGATGGCGTACGCGAGGCATGACCTGCTTGTCGTCTCCGACAGCGATGCTCGGATCGAAGGCCGTAACTTTCTCCGTCGCGTCGTCGCCAAGCTCGACGATCCCGAAGTCGGCGCCGTGACCTGCCCCTATCGCGCCCGTCCGGAGGCCGGCCTCGCCAACGCGCTCGGCGCCCTCCTCATCGACGATTGGTACTTCCCGCAAGTCCTCATCGCACAGCGCCTCGGTCCAGTCGATTCCTGCTTCGGCCCGGTGACCGCGGTCCGGCGCGAGGCGATCCGGCGGATCGGCGGATTCCGTGCCCTCAACGATCACATCGCCGACGACCACATGCTCGGACGTCTTATCGCGCGCGCCGGCTATCGCATCGAGATCAGCGACGCGATAGCCGATACGATCATCGCCGAGGATGCGTCCTCACTGCTGTGCCGCGAGCTGCGGTGGAGCCGCACGATCCGCGCGACCCAGCCGGTGGGGCATTTTGCCGGCGTCGTCACCTGCGCCCTTCCGATTCTGGTCGGTCTCGTCGCGCTGAGACCGACCGCCCTCGCGATCACCCTCCTCGCCACCGTTATCGTGTTGCGCCTCCTGCTGCGGCTCCTCGTCCATCGGAAGCTCGGCCGGCGCGCGACGCCGGAGCTGTGGCTTGCCCCTCTGCGCGAGCTGATTTGCTTCGCCGTCTGGCTCGCAAGTTACGGCGGGCGAGCCGTCTCTTGGCGTGGGCACGCCTTCGCCGTCGCGCAGAACGGCACGCTGGTCGCGCGACGCCCCCGGCCCGCCCTCTCCGTGGTCGCCGCGGGCGGACGGGCGATGCGGCCGCGCCGGGCTGCCTGAAAGCTGCGCTTGGACAAGGTGCTCATCGTCACGGCCGACGATTTCGGCCTCGACGACGCGGTGAACGAGGCCGTCGAGGCCGCGCATCGGCAGGGGATCCTCACTTGCGCCAGCCTCATGGTCGCGGCACCGGGCGCCGGCGACGCGGCGGCACGGGCACGATCGATGCCGCAACTCGGCGTCGGGCTTCATCTGACCTTCGTCGACGGCGCACCGATGCTGCCGCCGGAACGGATCCCTGCCCTGGTCGGCGACGACGGACGCTTTCCCGATGATCCGGTGCGCCAGGGCGTCCGCATCTTCTGCTCGCCGGCCGCGCGCCGACAGCTTGCCGCCGAGATGGCGGCGCAATTCGCGGCCTTTCGCGCGACCGGGCTCACGCTCGACCACGTGAATGGGCATCACCACTTCCACCTCCACCCGGTGATCCAGCGGCTCATCCTGCGCTTTGCCGGCGCGTACGGTATCCGGGCGGTCCGCTTCCCGCTGGAGCGCCGACCGGAAACGGGCCGCCGCCGGCGCTCGCTCGAGGAATGGCTGAACGACCGGCAGGGACGCCGCCTGCAGCGGCGGCTGACCGCGGCCGGCATCGCGGCGAATGAGCGGATCTTCGGCGTCGCCGAGAGCGGCCATGTGAGCGTCGAGACGATCCGTGCCGCCGCGGCCGATCTCGGGGCTGGCGTCGGCGAGCTCTATTGTCACCCGGTCGCGCGAGCGTGGCGCCCGGGCGATTTGTGGCCGGCCGATTACGACGGTGTCGGCGAGCTGCGAGCACTGCTCGATCCATCGGCGCGCGCCGCCGTCACGGCACACGGCATTCGCCTTGCCACCTTCACGACCGCCTGGCGGGATGCACCTGGCGACGGTTACAACCGAACGGGTTCTGTCTAGGCCTTCGCTGCGGTGCGCGGCGCGTCGGCCAGCAATGGCGCGTGCTCGCCGAACGGCTTCGGGGTCAGGCGGACGGGCTCGCTCGGCTTTGCGGCAAGCGCCGCTGCATCGCGTGACGCTTCGACCTTCGCCGTTTCGCGCCGCTTGCAGAGACCCTCGAGCGCCGCACCGGCCTCGATCGACAGCACGTCGTGATGCACGTCGCCGATGACCTTCGCGCCCGCCATCAGGAGCACGTCTTGAGCGCGGATGCAGCCGGTCACGGCGCCGCAAACTTTGACCTTGTCGGCAACGATCTCGCCGCGGATCACCGCGTCCTTGCCGATCGTCAGAACCTTGACGCTGATGTCGCCGTGGACCGTGCCCTCGACGTGAAGCTCGCCACCGCTCTTGAAGTTGCCATGGATCACCATGTCGGCGCCGATGATGGACGGCACGCCATTTCCCGCATCGCTCGGGGTCGCGGCGGAAAGGCGCTTATTGGATTTTGCGAACATGGGACGCAGCCTTCAAAAAGTTGAGGGGATCGTGCGGTTGGCCGTCGACAAGGATCTCGTAATGCACGTGCGGTCCCGACGCCCGGCCGGTGGCGCCGAGGAGGCCGATCTTCTGGTGAAGCGTCACCCTTTGACCGAGCGCAACGGCGATGCGGTCCAAATGGGCATAACGCGTTCGGATGTCGTGGCCGTGCTCGATCTCGACCATGAGACCGTAGGCGCCGCGCCGACCGGCGAAAACGACGCGGCCCGGCGCCGTCGCCGCCACTGGGGTGCGCAGCGGCGCCTGGAGGTCGATGCCCTCGTGGAGCGCCTGCGCGCCGTTGAAGGGATCGATGCGGCGGCCGAACGGGCTGGTAATCGCGAAATCCTCGACCGGTGCCGCGAGCGGCATCTCGCGCAGGATCTGTGCCAGCGCGTCGAGGCGCTCGATGTCGGGGTTGACCGGCGCTGCGGCATGAGGCGGCTGGCGTCCCGCATCGTGCGCACCGCGCCAGGGCACGAAAGGACCGCCGCGATGTCCGTCGGGGGTGCTCTGCGGAACGAGGCGCGCCGGATCGATGCCGGTGGCGTTGATGATGCGCTCGACCTCGGTGATCGATTTGCGGGTCTCCTGCGTCAGCCGCTTCAGCGCCGCGGCATGTTCGCCATCGATGGTGCGCATGCGCTCTTCGCTGTCGCTCAAGCGCGCAGCCATGCCATCGCGCGCGGCGATAGCCGAAAGCCGGGCCGCTTCTGCCTCTTGAAGCTGCTGGCGGGTTGCCGACAGCGCGCGATCGAGCTCGCTGGCCTTCGACTGCGCGGCGGACGCTTCGGCGGTGCGGTTTGTCGCGACATCGTCGTCGCGGAGCGCCGCCTCGGCAGGTGCAGCGGGCGTGGCAGGTGCCGGCGCTTCGTCGCTCTGCCGTGCCACGATCGTCGGCGTCGCTGTAGTCCGGACATTGAGATAGGCGCCGGTCGCGGCCAGCGTCCAGATCGCCGCCATGGCGACGGCGCCGACGGCCATGAGCTGGGCGGCAGACGACACGCGGAAGGCGCGAATCTGATCGTTCTGGCGCAGGATGATCTGGCGTTCGGGCAACCAGCGACCCAACGCGCCAGGTACAGCACGCTGGCTCATCGCGACAGCGCTCCCGCCGCTTGTCGGGGTGCCACATGGAAAACCGGTCGGATCAAGAAGAAGCCCCACCGCATCGAGGATCAACTGGTGAGCGAGAACGCTACTCGATGAGAGTTAAGAAAACGGATAACGACGACGGGGCGGCGGTAATGAATCGATCATGCGTCCGATGCGGATCGGCGCGACCTCGATCGGGGGCGCGGCGCCGCGCGGTCGGTCATGCGCGAGACCAGGCGTAAAGTGCGTCCGGCGCCTTCGCGTCATTGGCCGCCCCGGTCGTCTCCTCGAGCAGCTCAAAGCCTTCTGTCCCATCGAAAATTCGGGTGCACCGGTTGCGCCGGGAGTCCAGAGACGGAGACGTGGATAGGTACCCCGAGGAGGGCCGAGCCGAGGCCGCGCTCTTGGACATCGGGCAACCCATAAAGCCGATCGATCCAATTCTCGCGAAATGCGATCGACCCTTTGATCGATCCGCCGTGCGATGCACCCCAGACTGTTGAGGTCGGCAGGATCAGCCACCGCGTCCGGCCGAGCCGCGGCGGCCGCTCAGCAGGTATGTCTCCATCATGCCCTTTCCCTTGATCTCCAGCGGGCCGCGCGGCTCGCAATCGAACGCCGCGCGGATCCGCTGATAGGCCGCCATCGACAGGTGGATACGATCGGGCACG
>JBGPOZ010000073.1:0-18531 GCA_041488295.1 Allostellaceae bacterium | reverse complement strand
GGCGGTCACGATTGGACGACCTGGGTGCGTCTCTGGCGGAGGATACTCGACGAGTTATCCTGCAATGACGTGTCCTGAGGGACGAGGCGGCGACCCCTTGACGGGTGGCATTTGTCTATATATTTAAGTATTGTCTTAAATATAAAACGGCTCAGAGACGTGCAGTTATCTCAAGACCTTACCCAGACGTTCGGGGCCCTCGGCGACCCGACTCGGATGGCCATCCTTGCCCGCCTCGCGGCCCAGGGGGACCTGACCGTGCAGGAGATCGCCGAACCTTTCGCAATGAGCCTGCCGGCGGTGTCGCAGCATCTGAAGGTGCTGGAGCGCGCGGGACTTATTGCGCGCGGGCGCGACGGTCAGAAGCGGCCGTGCTCTTTGCGCGTGGAGCGCCTGGCCGAGGCGACGCGCTGGCTCAATCACACACGAGAAGCTTGGGAGGCGCGATTCGACCGCCTCGAACGCTTTCTCGCGACAACGGAAACCCCTCAATCGGCAGAAACGAAAGGTGACGACCATGAACGCTGATTCCCGCAGGACCTGGGCGCTCGATCGCGAGATCGTGCTGAGCCGCGTAATCGCCGCGCCGCGCGAACGCGTGTTCCAGGCTTGGTCCGATCCGAAGCAGATCACGCAGTGGTTCGGGCCGGATGGCTTCAAGGTCGAGAGCCTGGAATGCGACATCCGCGCCGGCGGGCGCTGGCGCTTCGTCTATACCGGACCCGACGGCACGCGCTATGAGAACCGCATGGTGTTCCTGCGGGTCGAAGCGCCGCGGCTGATCGAGATCGAGCACGGTACCGACAAGGACAACGATCCCGCGCGGTTCCACGTCACGGTGACGTTCGACGCCCAAAGCGACGGCAAGACCGTGCTCACCATGCGCCAACTGCACCCGACCAAGGAACAGCGCGACGCGACCATCGGCTTCGGCGCGGTGGAGTTCGGCTATCAGACCCTCGGCAAACTCGCGCGTCACCTCGGCGTGAGTTGAGTCCGCGGCGATTGCATATGAACTCGGTTCCAATCCCTCCCCCTTGTGGGGAGGGACAAAGGGTGGGGGTGTTTTTCGTTCCTCGTTTTTCTTGTCCGCGCGCTGCAGCAGAAAATAGGAACCAAATACACCCCCACCCCAGCCCCTCCCCACAAGGGGGAGGGGCTTTCGAGTGAGCACTCTGGGCATATGCGATAGCCCTGGGGACAACGCAGCCCTTATCGACTGGGCGCCTCTTTCATGCTAATTGGCCCGGCGCTATCAGTTTGCGGGGGAAAATGCAGTTGCGTGCTGTGGTTCCGGTGCTCTGCGCCTCGCTCAGTCTCGCTGCCTGCAGCGCCGCCCATTTCACCGTCTCTGAATCGTCGTCGAACGAAGGCCTCTACACTTCGCTCTTCCCTTACTACTCCGAGTTCTGCGCGCTTTCGGAAATCAAGAAGAAGCCGGGCCACGGTGTCGAGATCATCGCCGGTGGTCCGGGCGGACATTCGGTCCTTTATCTCAACGGTGTTTGCCGGGTTGCCGATGCCGGATATCCAACGATCACCTTGTGCCCCGAGGTCGGTTCGATGGAAGGGCGTGGAGTTGGGCTCAGCGTCAACTCGCACTTCCAGAATGCCAACTGGATCGTCACCGAAGGCCGAGACTTTCTTTTCCACGGCGACATTGCGCCGGGCGAGCAGCTGACCAAAAGCGGCTACGAGCGCACCCAGGCGATGGCCCAACGCATGGGTATCCTCGACGGGGTTGTCTTCCACCCTGAGGTCTTCGACGACAAGCCAGCCGGCATGTCGGACCGCGACTACATGTATGAGGTTTCGGTTGCCACCGATTACGCAATCGCATTCGGCCGCGATCGTTATTGCGCCCGCGTTCCAATGGATCGCGCCGAGATGGGCGCGGTCGTCGAATACCTCAACCAGCTGAACGAGCCTTACCGAACCGGCCGCAAGGAGTTCGAGTGGAATGTGCTGCGCAACAACTGCGCGCACATGGTCCACAACGTCCTCGCGTCGGTCGGTCTCTGGGCCGAGTGGCCGACCGACCGTTTCGTCCTGATCGCCGCCTTTGATTTCCCAGTACCGAAGAACGAGTTCGTCAACCTCATGCGGCGGACCAACGATTTGCCGCTCCTCGACATCCAGGCGCTCTACGAGGATCAGACGATACGCGCCAGCCTGCTGCACGAGGGCCGGATGGCGACGATGCCGGGCGCGCTCGCTCAGGCGGAGCGGGCGATCGGCCCGAACGAGATCTACGACACCGATCTGCGGCTCATCTTCTATGACGAACCGATTTTCGGGCATTACCAGGAGTGGTTCGACCGGATCTTCGCCGAGCGGCGCTACACTGACTTGCGCACCAATCTCGCCTATTTCTCGGCGCTCTACGGAACCGTCCTCGCCACGCTGGACGCTGAGGCTCCCCGATCATCGACGCAAGATGCCGACGATGCGGGTCTAGCTGCCTTCTCGATCCGCTATCGCAACTACGTGGCGCATCAAAAGAGAACGATCGATCGCTGGCTGTCCGCGCTGCCAATTGGCGAGCGAGGATGACGAGGGTCGCCGCCGGTACTCTGAACGGTGGAAGTCGCCGCCGATTTGGAGAATAATCTGCTGTCCCGTGGGATACCATTCCAGATCCAAAGATTTGTATCCACTTCTGATCCGAGACTTTTGCATTGCCACCAGCATGGGCGTCGGTACGGCGGCTACGCTGGCGGCGCTCGAAAATGGATCGAGTGGGCTGCGCCCGTGCCGCTTCGAGACCGCCGATCTGCGGACCCATGTGGGTGAGATTTCTGGGCTCGACGATGTCCGTCTCACGGGTGACCTCGCCGCATTCGACTGCCGCAACAACCGCCTTGCCGAGACGGCGCTCCGCCAGGATGAATTCGAGGCGGCGGTGAGGGCTGCGAGGCAGCGCCATAGTCCGGATCGCATCGGAGTCTTCCTCGGCACCAGCACGTCCGGCATCATGCAATCCGAGCTGGCCTACCGCGACCGCGATCAGGACAACGGTGCTCTACCGGCCTGGTTCGACTACCACCGGACCCACAACACCTATTCCCTGGCCGCGTTTCTTGCCGAACGCCTTGGCCTCAGTGGCCCCTCGCTCGTCGTCTCTTGCGCCTGTGCGTCAACCGCTAAGGCCTTCGGCAATGCGGCGCGAATGATCGAGGCTGGTTTATGCGACGCCGCCATCGTCGGTGGTACCGATTCGCTGTGCCTTACGACGCTTTACGGGTTCCATTCTCTGAACTTGACCGCACCGGGTCCCTGCCGGCCGTTCGATGTCGATCGCGACGGAATCTCGATTGGCGAGGCGGCTGGCTTCGCGCTTCTCGAGCGCCCGGAACCCGGCGCTAGCGATGACGATCTCTTGTTCCTTGGAATCGGCGAGAGCAACGATGCCTACCATATGTCCTCGCCCCATCCCGAGGGCATCGGCGCTCGCCTCGCGATGGAGCGGGCGCTCGCATCGGCGAGACTGTCGCCGGACGACATCGATTACCTGAACCTGCACGGTACTGCGACAATTGTCGGCGATGCCGTCGAGGACCGCGCTGTCTTCGAACTCTTCGGCGGGATAACGCCTTGCAGCTCGACCAAGGGACAGACCGGCCATACGCTCGGCGCAGCCGGCATCGTCGAGGCGATCATTTCACTGCTCGCGATCCGCCACGGCATCATTCCCGCAAACGCCAACGCCACCGAGATCGACCCAAAGTTCCGCAGCCGTCATTTGACCGCGAGCGTGCCGGCCCGGCTCGACCGCGTAATGAGCAATTCCTTCGGCTTCGGTGGCAGCAATTGCAGCCTTGTCCTGGGACGAACGCGATGATCGAGGTGTTCGTGGGGGGGATCGGTCTGCGCGGCCCGGGCCTCGAAGGATGGGCGGCCTCGCGCCCTGTCCTCGCCGGAGTGACGCCTTTCGTCGCCGCGCCGGTGGCACTGTCGGCGCCTTCTCTCTTGCCTCCGCCCGAGCGCCGACGCGCCGTGCCGACGGTCAAGCTCGCCCTCGCGGTCGGTGCCGAGGCCCTGCAGCAGGCCGGGCTTGAGGCGGCTGGCATTGCCACGGTTTTCAGCTCGTCTGGAGGCGACGGCGAGACGATCAACGAAATTCTCCGCGTCCTTACCACCTCTAAGCGCGAAGTCTCGCCGACGCGCTTCCACAATTCCGTCCACAACGCGCCTTCCGGATACTGGACGATCGCCACCGGCTCCCGCGAGCCGAGTACCAGCCTCTGTGCCCACGATGGGAGCTTTGCCGCCGGGCTCCTCGATGCGGCCGTCCAGACTGCGGTCGACCGCCGCCCAGTTGCCCTCGTCGCCTACGATCTGTCCTATCCGGCACCTCTAGACGCCGTGCGCCCTATTGGCTCGGTCTTCGGTGTGGGACTCGTTCTCGTCCCCGCGTCCAGCGGCCGTGTCCTTGCCTCAATGAGGATACGCACGCGTCACGACGGAGACGCGCCGACGATCCTCGCCGAGCCCACCCTCGAGGACATCCGCACCGGTAATCCGGCGGCCCGCAGCCTTCCCCTTCTTGTCGCACTCGCCGGTGCGTCGCCGGCGACGATCCGCATTCCCTCCACCCTAGGGATGCTTCTCGAGATCGCGGTGGTACCATCATGACCGTGCCCCTCGATCGCACGGTCATCGCGGAACTGATTCCCCATTCCGGCGAAATGTGCCTTCTCGACGAGGTCTTGGCTTGGGATGCGGCGACGATCAAGTGCCGCACTGCTAGCCATCTTCAGCATGGCAATCCGCTTTCACGCGGCGGCTCACTCGCCGCGATCTGCGGCATTGAGTACGCCGCGCAGGCGATGGCCGTTCACGGTCGCTTGGCCAACCCCATTGGTGATCGTCCCGCCACCGGCGTCCTGGCGAGCGTGCGGGGAGTTCATTGCAAGGTCGGCCGCCTCGACCGACTTCCAGGCGACCTCGTTGTTACCGCCGAGCGCCTGCTCGGCGATAGGGTGCGGGTCATTTATAGCTTCGCCCTCATCTGCGGGACGGCGTCGGTAATGAGCGGTCGCGCCGCCGTCGTGCTCCAGGCACAGATGCCGTCTCCGGTCGAGACATTGCCGTGAGACGCGCTGTCGTCACCGGCGGCAGCGGTGCTATCGGTGCCGCGATCTGCCGCACCTTGGCCGTGGCGGGATGCCACGTCTACGTCCATGCCAATCGCGGCGGCGATCGCGCCGAAGGCCTTGCCGCAGAAATCAATGCAGCCGGTGGATCGGCGCAAGTGATCGCTTTCGATGTGACCGACGAGGCAGCGGCAGCGGCAGCGCTCGCGACCGCCCTGGTCGATGGGCCGATCGAGATCCTCATCAACAATGCCGGCATCCATGACGATGCCGTGATGCCCGGCATGCGAGGCGATCAGTGGCGGCGAGTTATCGAAGTCTCGCTAAACGGCTTCTTCAACGTGACGCAGCCGCTGTTGATGCCGATGATCCGCCAGCGCTGGGGACGAATCGTCAGCATCTCATCGGTGGCCGCGCTCGCTGGGAACCGTGGCCAGACGAACTACGCCGCTGCGAAGGCGGGGCTGCACGGCGCAACGCGATCACTCGCCCTCGAACTCGCCAGTCGCGGGATTACCGTCAATGCCGTGGCGCCCGGTATAATTGCCTCGCCGATGGCAGAGGCGGCGTTCAGCCCTGAGCGGATTGCCAGCATGGTGCCGATGAAGCGCGCCGGGACACCCGAAGAGGTTGCTGCGCTCGTTCAATTCCTAGTCTCGGAGGTGGCAGGTTACATCTCGGGGCAGGTGATCTCGATCAATGGCGGGATGATCTGAGCCGCCTCGCCAGGAGAATCGGCAGCCGGATGAAAAAGCCGGCGAGGAGTCGCGCGTGCATAGCCGCGAGGAGTAGGTTGTCGCGCAGGTAAGCGAAATGCGAGACGCCACCCTCCTCGGGGTGGAAGTAGCGCACTGGCGTTGGCAGATTGATCAGCGGGACCCCCCGCCAGCACAGACGGACCGCGGCCTCCGGATCGAAATCGAAGCGCCGCATCCAGCGCGTTCCGTTGAAGATCTCAAGCAACGGCGCGACCGGATAGACACGGAACCCGAACAGCGAATCGCCGATGCCAGCCCATAGCGTCTCGAAATCGGCCAAGCCGTTCGAGATCTTGCGCCCGACGACGCGCAGACGAGGCGCGCTCGCATCGAAGATCGGGACGCCGAGAACCATCGCCTCGGGATGCGTCGTCGACAGCGCCATCATGCCGGCGATGCTGGCGGCATCGTGCTGTCCGTCCGCGTCCATCGTGAGGGCATGGGTAAAGCCAGCGTCGCGTGCCGCGCGCAGTCCGTAAAGGATAGCGGCACCTTTGCCCTCGTTGCGCGGCCGCAGGAATACACGCAACCCCGGATCGCCCGCAGCCCGGTGCATCAGATCCTGGCCAGTGCCGTCGGTGCTGCCGTCGATGACGACCCAAACCGGCTCCCAGCAACGCCGGGCCTCGGCCACCGTCTCAAAGAGCTTGGCGCCCGTGTTGTAGCTCGGGATGAGGACGAGACGGGTCACCTGACCACGGCCCATATCCCGCTTTCTCGTTGCTGCCGCCGATGTTCGATGCGCATCCGCAATCGGGCAAGCCCGTTACGGGCGCGACCGACGATCGACGCGCCGGTGATCCATAGCCGTTGCACGAAGTCTGTCGTCATCGCAACCTTGCCGCGCGGTCGGCTCAGTCTCCCTCGGCGCTGGCCAGCGACGGCTTGCCACTGCGCCGCGAGAGCCGCGACGTCAGGGCGATGAAGGCGGTCTTCGCATAGAATAGTCCTTTGAATAGCACGAGGCGCCAGCGGATCGGGGATCGGCGGAATACGTCCCCAGCGAGCAACGACAGCATCGCCTCATGAATGCGTAGATAATTGCGTGGCGCCATGAACAGGTCTTGCATCGCCGGACGATTGACACGGTAGATGTACCATGAGAAGCGCGCGATCGCCTGCCGCACTTCGACCTCAAAGCGGCGCAGCGCGCGGCCGGCCTCCTGTGGGTGGTGTAGGCACGCTGTGACTGCATCGGCGCCGAGGAATCCGCCTTTCATCGCAAGAAAGACGCCGGTCGAGAAGACCGGGTCAATGAAGGCGAAGGCGTCGCCCACCATGATGAAGCTGCGGCCGGTCATTCGCTCCGCCTGATAGGAGTAGTTCCCGGTCGCCGTCGCGGGGCCGGTTATAGTCGCCTCCGCCAACCGCTCGGCGAGGCCGGGGCACATCGCAATGAGGCTGTGCAAGAATGTTGTCGTGTCACTCTTGCGTGATTTGAGGAACTCGGGGCGGCAGACCGCACCGATGCTGGTCGTCCCGTCCGATAGCGGAATGAACCAGAACCAGCCATGATCGAACCAGAAGATCGTGATGTTGCCGGCGGCCTTGCCGGAAAGACGTCGTGCACCGGTGAAATGACCATAGACGGCGGCGGTGTTGTGGCGACGGTTGCGCTGCCTGATCGCAAGATGTTTCGCCACCAGCGTGTCGCGCCCGGTCGCATCGACGAGGAATCTCGCCCGCCAGCCCAGCGCCTCGCCGTGGTCCCCCTTCCCTTCGGCGACGACGCCGCCTTCCTCAAGGAAGTCGACTGAGCTGACCCGACAACCTTCTATGACGGTGGCACCTTTGGCCGCGGCGTTTTTGAGCAGGATATGGTCGAATTCCGACCTACGAACCTGGAAGGAAGAAGGGAATCGCTTGTCCCAGGCGTCGGCGAAATCAAAGCTGATCGTTTTATTGTGCCATGGTGAGACGAACTCGACGCCGTATTTCGGCATGCCTATCCGTTCGATCTCCTCACTTACGCCGAGTTGCTCGAATAGCGGTACGTTCATCGGCAGCAGCGACTCGCCGATGTGAAACCGCGGATGCCTATCCTGCTCGACGAGGATGACCCGATCGCCACGGCTGGCGAGCAGCGCTGCGATCGTCGAGCCAGCCGGCCCGCCGCCGACCACCAGAACATCGTAGCAATCGTCTAGGTGTAGGGCTCTTGCGTCCGGCACGGCGCCACCTCGGGAAGAAGCCGGATTCTTCATCGGCAAGGAGAATGATCAGACGTTAGCAGCGAAATGATGCAAAATCCACTCGCCGCCGCCCTCACGTTGAGCCCCAATCGCGGCGGGTGAGCGTTGGAGAAGCCGGTGGAGCGAAAACGGCGGGTGGAGGATGAAAGCGGAAGCCCGCTAACGGCTGAGCGCAGCGAGACGGTTCGACCGCGCTTAGAGCGGCAGCGCTTCACACGCGAACTCTTCAACGAGACGGCTCCTATCTACGACCGCGTCAACCAGCTTTTCTCTCTCGGCTCCGGCTCTTGGTATCGACGCCGCTGCCTGCGCCGTGCCGGCCTGCGACCGGGAATGCGCGTCCTGGATGTCGCCGTCGGGACCGGCCTCATAGCCCGCGAGGCGGTAACGCTGATGCGGAGCAGCGCCGAAATCATCGGCGTTGACGTCAGCGAAGCGATGCTTGCCCAGGCGCGGCGCAAGCTCGCAATTCTGCTGATCCAGGGCGCAGCCGAGGAACTCCCCGTTGCCGATGCCTCGATCGATTTCCTGACGCTCGGCTATGCGCTTCGTAACATTCCAGATCTGATGCTCGTCCTCCGCGAGTTCCGTCGCGTCCTCCGCCCGGGTGGGATCCTTCTGGTTCTTGAGCTCCACCGTCCCCGTTATTCCGTGACCCGAAGCCTTGTCGCGCTGCATTTTAGCAAGCTCGTGCCGCTGGTCTGCCGATGGGTGACCGGCGCCTCGGAGACGCGCCGGCTGATGGAATACCATTTGGAGACCATAGAGCAGAACCTCCCGCCAGTGGCGGTGATGGAGCGCCTCGAGCGGGGCGGTTTCACCGCCCTTCGCTGCGAGAGTTATCTCGATCTCTTTTGCAGTTACTCGGCGCGTAAACCAGACAGAGCCGTTATCAGCGCTCCAAGCTCTTGAGGATGCGCTTCGGCTCGATGCCGCGCGGACCTATCATTAGGACGCGCGTGCAGATGGCGGTAGCGCGGCAACCCGCCCATGCGTCCGCTGTCCGTAGCCCTGCCCTTGGGTCGAGCCCATACTGACGTAAGCGAGGGAGAGAGTGTCGAGGAACATCGCACGCGGTGCCAGCTTTATGAAAGGCATCGTGGCCCCTATTGCGCGGCGCCCGTGCCGTACAAATCGGGCTCTTTGACAACGGCAGTTCGAGGTTCACCTAGTCGGCCGTCTCGAATGCGAGCGGAGAACATGGGGCCGCGAGCGGGCCGCACCGTGCAGCAAAGCTGACCTTCTCTCGATAGGGCGATCTTTGGCGAGCTGCGGAACGCGTCCAGTCAATGCCTGCAAGTAACGCTGGTTGCGCATCCCCGCAACCAGCAACAAAGCCCGCCAAGGAAACCCCTTGGCGGGCTTTCCCATGCGCAAAGGCGCGCGTCAGCCTGCATCTTTTGCTCCCGGTCATGATGATCGCGCTGCCGCACCCTGTCTTAGGGCGTGAGCACGCGGTCGACCAGTCGACTTGACGGCGGCCCGGCTTGCTGCAGGACGACGAGCTCGTCCGCCGGAATATGGCAGGCAATCCGATGGCGGCCGCCGATCAGCTGCTCGGGTGGCGGGGTGTCGTCGCAGATGGCGCCAAGCTTGCGCGGGCAGCGTGTCGCAAAGGGGCAGCCTCTGGGCATGGTCGCGGCGCTCGGCGGCGCGCCGTCGAGCACGATGCGATGGCGCCGCGCATCGGGATCGGGATCCGGCACCGCCGAGAGCAACGCTTCGGTGTAGGGGTGCCAGGGTGGCGCGAAGATCTCGTCGGCGCGGCCGAATTCGACGACATGGCCGAGATACATGACCGCGACATTGTCGGCGAGATAGCGCACGACGGCGAGATCATGCGAGATGAAGACGAGGGTCGCGCCGCGCGCCGCCTGCACCTCGGTCAAGAGATTGATGATCGCCGCCTGGACCGAGACGTCGAGCGCCGAGACCGGTTCGTCGGCAAGGATGATCTCAGGGTCGCCGGCCAGCGCGCGGGCGATGGCGACGCGCTGCTTCTGACCGCCGGAGAGTTGGTGCGGGCGGCGATGTGCAAAATCGCTCGACAATTTGACCGTGTCGAGGAGATGGCCGGTTTGCCGCCGAGCCTCGGTCGCGCTCAATCCCTTGAGGCGGCGCAGCGCGCGCCGGATCGCATAGCCGACGCTGTGGCTCGGGTTGAGCGTCGAATCCGGATTCTGGAACACCATTTGCAGCCGCCGCTTCAGCGCGGTCGGACGACGATCGATGGCGAGATTGCCGATCTCGATGCCGTCGAGATCGATCGTGCCGGCGCTCGCCGATTGCAGGCCGCTGAGGATGCGGGCGAGGGTCGACTTCCCGCAGCCGCTTTCGCCGACGATCGCCAGGGTCCGGCCGCGCTCGGCGACGAGCTCGACGTCGCGCAAGGCGGCGATCGGACGCGCGGCCCCGCCGAAGATGCCTTGCGATTGATGATAGACCTTGCCGAGCGCGCGCATCGTCAGAGCCGCGGCACCCGTCGCCTCGATCCGATTGTCGCCGCCATCGGCGAGCGGGTGCTGCCACTCCGGCAGCTCGGCGGCGCGCACGCACTGGACGCGGTGGTCCGCGGCACCGGCAACGTTGCGCAGCGCGATCGGCGCCGTCGTGCAGCGCGCGGGTTCCACAAAGGCGCAACGCGCGGCGAAGGCGCAGCCTTGCGGGCGAGCGAGCGGCGAGCCGACTTGGCCGGAGATCGAGCGCAGCGTCGTGCTTCGCTTGTCGCAGCCGAGCGTCGGCAGGCAATCGAGGAGGCCGCGCGTATAGGGATGGCGCGGCGCGCCGAAGACATCGCGGATGGCGCCCTCCTCGACCAGCTCGCCGGCATACATGACGCCGACGCGGTCGCAGATCTGCGCCACCGTGCCGAGATTGTGGCTGATGAAGAGGATTGCCGAGTCATGACGCTTGCGCAGTTCGCGCACGAGGTCGAGCACCGCTGCTTCGACGGTGACGTCGAGCCCGGTCGTCGGCTCGTCGAGGATGAGCAGCGCCGGCTTGGCGATGAGCGCCATGGCGATGACGATGCGCTGCTGCTGACCGCCGGAGAGCTGGTGCGGGTAGCGCTCGAAGATGGCGGCAGGGTCGGAGAGTTTCACCTCGCCGAGCATGGCGAGCGCGCGCTTGCGCGCCTCTGCGACATCGATCCCCTCATGGATCATCGGCACTTCCACGAGCTGGCGGCCGATCGTCATCACCGGGTTGAGGCTGCTCATCGGGTCCTGATAGACCATCGCGATACGACGGCCGCGCACGGCGCGCAAGGCGGCATCATCGAGCGTCGCCATGTCGCGGCCTTGGAGGAGGATTCGCCCCTGCGTCAGGCGGCCGGACGGACCCAAATAGCGCATGATGGCGAGCGCCACCGTCGATTTGCCGCAGCCGGACTCGCCGACGAGCCCCAAGGCTTCGCTGGGTTTGATGACGAAACTGAGGCCGGGAACGACATTGGCCTCGCCGGCGCGCAGGAAGAAAGAGATGCGCACGCCGTCGAACTCGATGATGGGCGTTGCCGCGTCCGATGTGCCGGTGTCCGTCACGCGGGCCACCCTCCGTTCGGCAGCTCGGCGTCGAAATCGCTTTGCTCTTGCGCGACGTCACGCGGGCCGAATTCAGTCAAGTCGCGGACAGCGAACGACACCACCAAGAGAGGGCGACAAAGAAAGAGCTGGTGCTTGAAGAAAAAGCGCGCCATCGCTCCCGTTATTTATATCGGTGTCAGAAAATCGCATGCACCGGACGTGACGCCGGTGGTCCCTCCGCAAGCTCCCAGCCGATTCTTGTCGTTGCGGAAATGCTATAGACCGGGGAGAGCGCGAGTCAATCGCCGTCGGCGAGCCGTGGAAGCGCGCAGACTGCTTCACGACCACACGCGGCTAAAGCCCGCCGGCGCCGCCGAGCCAGGGCGGCCCCGATGCCGCCGCAAGAGCGCCGGTGGCGCGATCGACCGCCACCACCGAAACCCGGCCGAAGGCGTTGAGGCCGGGATCGTCGCCTTGAACGACGACATTGTGGCCGAGGGCGGCGAGGGCGGCGCGAACCTCGGGCGCGATCCGGGGATCGATGAAGGTCTCCTTGCCCTGGCAGTGGACCCGCGGCGCGGCGACCGCGTCCGGCAGGCTCATCTTGAAATCGTGCCAATGGATGAGGCTGTGCAGCACCGCCGTCGTGATGCGGTAGCCTCCCGAGCCGCCCGCCGCGAAGGCCGCGCGGCCGCCCTGGGTCGCAACGATGGTCGGCACCGCGAAGATCGGCATCTTGCCGGGTGCGATCGAGTTGGGCCGCCCCGGCCGCGGGTCGAAATTGCCCATGCCGTTGTTGAGGATGATGCCCGTTCCCGGCACCGCGATGAAGGAGCCGAAGCTCGCGGAAATGCTGGTGGTCAGCGACACCATGTTGCCCTCGGCGTCGGCTGCCGCCATCTGGGACGTGCCGGCAAGTTTTGGCGGCCACGGCTCGTCGGCGATGCGCTCGGCGCCGATGCCGCCATCGCTGCCGCCTGGATCGATCGCCGCGACCGGGCGTTGGAGCGTGCGCGCGAGGTCGATCATGGCGGCGCGACGCGCACCCAAATCCCGGCCCGCGAGCGCGGCAACGGGGCTCGTCGGCACGAAATCGGGATCGCCGTAATGCGCGATGTTGTCGACGAAGGCGGCGGCGAGCGTCTCGGCGATGAGATGGCGGAAGGCGGCCGAGTCCGCCCCGAGCGCCGTCACATCGAAATGGTCGAGGATGTTGAGCGCCTCGTAGCCCACCTGATCGAAGCAGGTGACGTAATCGAGGCCGCGATAGCGCTGCGGCTTCTCGCGCAGGATTCGCGGACGATACGCCGCAAGATCCTCGCGCGTTACGAGGCCGCCGCCGGCCTGACACGCAGCGGCGATCGCGTCGGCAACTGGCCCGCGATAGAATCCGACGACGCCCTCCTCGGCAATGCGGTTCAAGGTTGCCGCGAGGTCGTCGCGGCGCAACCGCGTCCCGTCGGCGTGCTGGCTGGGCAGTTGGGGCAGTTGGCCGTCGGGCAGAAAGAGCGCGGCGAGTTCCGGCATGGCGCGGACCGCCACGTAATTCTCGGCAAGACGCAGGAGGAGGGACCAGGAGACGGCGAGGCCGGCTTCGGCGCTCGCGATGGCCGGCTGTAGCACGGCTGCCCAGGGCAGCCGACCAAGCCGGCGCTGCGCCCAATAGAGGCCGGCGACGGCGCCGGGGACGCCGACCGCAAGATGGCCGCGCTCGGCCTTCAGCCCCTTGGTGTAGGGCGTCTCGTAGTATTTGAGGCCCTTCGTCTCGTCGATCTCGAACATATCCGGCCGAGTGCCGCCCGGCGCGCGCAGATAGTGGTCGACCGAGATCAGCTCGCCGCTTGCCGCGTGGAACGCCGAGAGATGACCATAGCCGCCGAGGCCGCACATCGCGGGCTCGACGACGAAGGCGGTAAAGGCAGCGGCGACCAGCGCGTCGACCGCGTTGCCGCCTCTGTCGAGCACGGCGAGCCCCGCCTCGACTTCGTCCGGATGGCCGGCGGCGACGACGCCCCGACGCGAGGTGGCGGCGCTGCACGGTGGCTTGGAATTGGCGGCGCCCATGCTTCCTCCCCGGCCGATCGCGACACTGGACCCAGGCGGCTTGACGGTGGCGAGGTCGAAGCCGAGAGTAAACGCCATGACGATATTCTTCGCCAAGCGTCTCGGCTACCTCGTCTTTACGATATTCGTCGTGTCGCTCGCGGTTTTCATCGCGATGGAACTGACGCCCGGACAGGCGGCCCGCAAGGTTCTCGGCCCCTTCGCGACCCAGCGACAGGTCGACCTTCTGACCGAGGAGATGGGGCTCAACCGGCCGGTCGTCGTGCGTTATGTCGAATGGGTGGGCAAGGTCGTACGCGGCGATCTCGGCGATTCGATCCTCTATAAGCGCCCGGTCGCCGAGGTGCTGGGCGATCGGCTGCGCAATACCGCCATTCTCGCGGCGATCGCCTTCGCCATCATCGTGCCGGCCTCGATCGTTCTCGGCGTCGTCGCCGGCATGCGCGAAGCTTCGCGCCTCGACAGAGTGATCTCGCTGGCCAGCATCGTTACGACCTCGATCCCCGAGTTCGTCTCGGGCGTTTTCCTCGTCACGCTCTTCGTCATCACGCTGAAGATGTTGCCGGGCGTCTCGACGCTCGACAACGGCGGCGGCCGATGGAGCCTTGCCTCCCAGCTCGTGCTGCCGGTCGTCGTCGCCGTGCTCTACGATCTGGGCTACGTCGTCCGCATGGTGCGGGCCTCGATGGCCGACGTCATGACGCGACCTTATATCCGCACCGCCATCCTCAAGGGCATGTCGTTCGGCGACGTCGTGATGAAGCATGCATTGCGCAACGCCATGATCGCACCCTTCACCGTCATCCTGCTGCAGATCAACTATCTCGTGACGGGACTCGTCGTCGTCGAATCGCTGTTCGCCTATCCAGGCTTCGGCCAGATGGTGCTGGCGGCAGGATTGAACCAGGACGTCGCCTTGGTCGAAGCATCGGCGCTCGTTGCCGTCTGCCTCAACGTCGCAACGCAGATTGCCGGGGACGTCCTCTACATGGCCCTCAATCCGCAGATCCGGTTGAGTTGAGGCGATGAGCGAGGACACCGTCAATGTCGAAGCGAGCGCCGCCGGGTTGGCGACGTTCCGGTGGTTCGACAGGTTCCGCCTGCTGTTGCTGCTCGGCGAATCGCCGATCGCCATGGTCGGCGTAGGGCTGGTCCTCTTCTGGATCGCGGTCGCGGTGTTCGCGCCCGTCCTGGCGCCCTATCCGCCGAACGCCAACGACTACACCGCCCTCGCCGACCCGACGCCGTCGCTGAAGCATTGGCTCGGCAACGACAACCAGGGGCGAGACATGCTTTCGCGCATCATCTGGGGGGCACGGACAGTGCTGACCGTGGGGCCGATCGCCGTGTTCGTCGCCTATGTCATCGGCTGCACGCTCGGCCTCCTCGCCGGCTACTATCGCGGCTGGATTGACATCGTCCTGATGCGCTTCACCGATTTCGTCCTCTCCTTCCCCATCATCATTCTCTACATCATCATCATCACGACCTACGGACCCTCGGCCCTCAACATCATCCTTGCGGTGACGTTCACTGCGGCGCCGCAAATCATCCGCATCGTCCGCGGCATGACGCTCGAGCTGCGCGAGCGCGACTTCATCGCCGCCGCCAAGATGCGCGGCGAGCGCGACTGGAACATCATGCTGGTCGAAATCCTGCCGAACGCCCGCGGACCGCTGATCGTCGATGCGTGCCTGCGCATGGGCTACACGACGATCGCCATTGGCGTCCTCGGTTTCCTCGGCCTCGGCCTGCCGCCGCCCGACCCCGATTGGGGCGGGATGGTCAAGGAAGCTTATCCCTTCCTGCAGATCTGGCCGCACATGTCGATCATGCCGTGCGCCGCACTGCTCTCGCTGGTGCTCGGCTTCAACCTCCTGGCCGACGGCCTGCGCGAGATCAGCGCGCGCGATTGAGCGCGGTTCAGGCCGCGCCGGCGATCGGGCGGCGCGGCTTCGCGATCTGCCGTGGAAGCCCGTCGCGCAGCAGCCGAATATAGGGCAGGCCATAGCCGCAGCAACCGCCGATGATCTGCACGCCGCTCTCGACCCAGCCGCGCGCGTGCTCGACGAATTGCGAGGGAGAGATCTTGTACTCGACCGCCTCGTCGCGCGTCGGCGTGATGTAATCCTTGCGCTCGGCGTCGGGATAAGCACCGAGCGGACCCGGCCATTTGTCGAGCGCGATCTTCAGGGCGGCCGTCGTGTCGTCGACGCTCGAATGGAAGATGCTCAAGGCGAGACCGCCATGCGAGACGACATCGTCGAAGACGTCAGCGAGCCGGTCCTTCGATGAATAACCGGTCCGCACTTCGGCGTCGCCCTCATCGCGTCGGACCTTGAATCCGATCCAAAACGGCGCGCCGGTCGCCTTGCAGGCATCGCTCACCCATTTGCGGTGCGTGTTGCTCCCGGTCGACTCGGCGAGGAGAAAATCGACGCCGGCCTCGACGAGAAGTTCGGCCTGCTCGCGCAGATTGGCGCGCACCTGCTCTTCCGCTAGCAACGTTCGCCGCCGCCAGTTGCGCGGGTTCTCGCTGCCGGTGCTGAGGCCGTAATTCGAGATCGAGCCGGCGATGAGGACCGGGCGTCCGCCCGCCGCCTTGTCACGCGCTTCGCGCGCGAGGAGCACGCCCCGCCGATTGAGTTCGCCAGTCAGATCGCCGAGTCCGATCGGCTCGAGATTGTGCCGCGCCGCCGCATAGGTGTTCGTCGTCAGGATATCCGCGCCCGCCTTGAGGTAAAGCTCGTGCATGAGCTGCACGGTCGCGGGGTGCGTCTGGAGCGCGACCGCGGCCCAGGCGGTGTTGTTCATCGGAACGCCCATCTCCTGCAGCTGGGTCCCGACCGCGCCGTCGAGGATGATAACTTCGCCGCGATCGAGCCGCTCGGCCAATGATTTGAACGCTGCCATCTTGCTCCCCTAAAAATTCTTTCCACAAAACACCGCGGACCGACCGTCCTCTAACGGTCGGTCCGCGGGAAATCCTCACGCCTCGAGCGACCAGTCTTCGGCGAAGAAGTAGAGAGTGGGATGCGCCTCGAACCCCTTCAGCCTCTTGTCGTGGAAGGTGACGACGGCGCGAAACAGAGGAATGTTGATCGGTCCGTCCTCGAGCAGGATCTGCTCCAGCACCTTCATGATCTCGCGCCGCTTCTCGACTTCGTAGGTCCCTTCGGCCTTGGTGAGATTGTCGTCGAAGTCCTTGTTCGACCAGAAGCTCTCGTTCCAGACACCGCCGGTGCGGTAGGCCAAGCCGTAAAGCATGACTCCGAGCGGCCGGTGCGTCCATGGCGTGAAGGCGAACCCTGCCGTCGGCGCGTTCCAGATGTCCCAGTACTGGGTCGAAGGCAGGACGTTGACCTTCACCTCGACGCCGATCTCTTTCCACATCTCGGCCATGGCCTGAACCGCGACCGACTCCCAAAGCGGGTCCTTCTTGCAGAAGATCTCGGTCTTAAACCCGCTCGGTACGCCGGCCTCGGCCAGCAGCTTCTTGGCCAGCGGGACGTCGTGCGTGAACAGCACTTTGGCGTAGTCCGGCTGGACTGGCGCCGCGTGGTGATGCTCGCCCGGCGCGCCGAGCCCGGCATGGGCGATCTGCAGCAGCTTCTGCGTGTCGAGAGCATGGCGCATCGCCTTGCGCACGCGCGGGTCCTTCCACTCGGCGTGCTGGGGCTGCATGCGTGCGACACCGGTCTGGGCGGTGGTCACCTGGTACATTTTCAGGTGATCCATCTTCTTCAGGACCTCGATCTGAGAAACGTTGGCCTCGTACATCCCATCGACTTGGTGGGCGGCGAGCGCGGCGATCGTCGCCCCGGCATCGTCGCCAAGATCGTGGATCTCGATCGTCTCGATGGCGACCGGTTTGCCCCAATAGCCCTGACGCGCTTTCGCCACGACCTTCTTGCCGACGTCGTACTCGACCATCGAATAGGGAGCGGTGCCGATGCTGCCCTTGCCGAACTTCCCGTTTTCGCTCGGGTGCAGGATCAGCGCGGGGTAGTGGAAGAGATGTTCCGGCACCGCGAGTTGAGGAACGCGGCCATTGATGCGGATCGTGAAGTCGTCGACCTTCTCGATCGCGTTGTCGGACCATATCTTTTTCGACTTCTTCGGCTGCCCCTTCGAATCCTTCTCGCCGGCATCGACCTCGACGGTCATGTAGCTCGCCATCAAGCCGAGAATCGAGGAGCCGACCTTTTCGTCGAGCCAGCGTTTCATGTTCCAGATGACGTGATCGGCGACGAGCGGGTCGCCGTTCGACCACTTGACGCCCTTCTTCAGGTACAGCGTCCAGGTCTTCAGATCTTCGCTCGCATTCCACTTCTCGACCAGCCACGGGCGCGTGACATTGTCGACGCCAGTCCGGGTCAGATAATCGCAGACGAGCCGCGCGCACAGCGAGTCGGTGGCCCAGGAATACGCATGCGGGTTGTCGAGCGCCGGAATGCGCATGGAGAGGCGATAGATGCTGTTCGCGGCGGGCGCCGCCGCTGCCCGTTTGGCGAACGGATCGCTGAGCCCAAGGACGCCGTAAGCCGACGTCGCGGAAAGACCGAGCAAGGTCGATGTCCACAGGAACTCACGGCGGTCGATCTTGCCCGCCCGAACCTGCTCCACCAATTTCGGGATATAGGGATGTTGCTTGGTGCCGCGCTCCGCCATTTTGTCCTCCTCCCAGAGGTTTTAGAGCTCAGTCTAGACAAGTTAGTGCTCCGGGGTATTGCTGGCAAGCTTCGCGCGATAAACTTCACCGGCACACTGGATTGATCCGAAGATCGGTGTCGTGTAGCTTCAAGTATTCGACATCGCGAATTTGTCTTCCGATGCCGGCGCACGACTCTACCGTGGCGTTCGCCCTATCCGGGACGTGCCCGATGACGGCAGCCAG
>JBGPOZ010000072.1:0-18857 GCA_041488295.1 Allostellaceae bacterium | reverse complement strand
GAACTGTCCGAAGACGCCCCAGGGCGCGCCCGGACCCTACAAAGTGGATTTCGCGGTCGGCAGCGCGAGGATCGGCCCCGAGAATGCAAAGACGCTCGATGAGGTTGCGAACTTCAACAAGACGCGCTACTCGAGGCTCTGCCTCTTGGGACGCGCCGACAAGCAGGGCAACGACAAGGCGAACCTCGCCCTCTCGGTGCGCCGCGCCGAGGCCGTGGCCGCCGCGCTCCAGAAGCGTGGCGTCTCGCCTAAGGATATCACCGTCGTCGGTCGCGGCGAGGCCTACGGTGACTGGTTCAACGCGCTCAACCAGAGCCAGGCTGACCGCGCCGTCGACATTACGCTGTCGCAATAAGCATCGAGCTTGATTGTCGGGCCCACGGTGCTCGTCGCAAAAAGTGAGGAACATTCAATGTTTTCAGAACCTCGGACGGTTTACATTTTTCGCTGCTCGGCCAATTGGAAGAGGCGTGCCGCCACTCTCGAAGCAAAAGGCAGCAATCTGCCGAAGACGTCATGTTCCGGCGGCAATTGGCTTTTCCTCGAGAGCCATCGCATCAGTGATGCCACCACCGGCGGTGTCGCGGATGACGAGATGCGTGCAT
This sequence comes from Allostellaceae bacterium, assembly GCA_041488295.1. Taxonomy (GTDB): domain Bacteria; phylum Pseudomonadota; class Alphaproteobacteria; order ATCC43930; family CGMCC-115725; genus URHD0088. The sequence continues at coordinate 18,252 of JBGPOZ010000072.1, read as the reverse complement.
CGCTTGCTTCGGCGGGGTGGTACGTATGGGACAATCCAGCGGCCGTACGCGTGATCAACCCGGCCGGAAAGGCGGCGTGAGCGCGAATACGTCGGTGATTTCGTGGCATCGACCGTCGTCTCGAAATTTGCGGCGCTTGCCCATCGATCTGTGGGGATGGGCCGTGCCACGCATATTCTCGTGCTGAACCAAGCGCAAGAACCGGCCAGCCCCACGGCTCTCCCCGGCCTCGCGGCACGAACCATTAAGCTCAGGCGTCGCATTTCCGAGCGTGCAAAGGCGGTGCTTTCTGCCCGCTCGAATGCACCGCCCAAGAGCATCTTTTCCTATATCTGGCAGACCAGCGGCCGTCACCAGATCGCGCTTGCGGTTCTCGCCGCCACGGTTTTCCTGCTCAGCATGGGGCCGCTCGAGCTGCAGCGGCGGATCGTCAACAGCGCGCTTGGGACCGGCGCCTTGCGCCAGGTCGCCTTGCTTTGCGCCGGATATGTCGGTGTCGCGCTGCTTTCCGGTGCCCTGAAGCTTGCCCTCAACATCTATCGCGGCTGGGTGAGCGAATGCGCCGTGCGACGCTTGCGCCGGAGCGTCTACGACCAGATCGCCGAGGATGAGAATTGCGAGGACCCGCGCCAAGGCGGTGTCGGGATGTCGATCATCCTGGCCGAGGCAGATCCCGTGGGCGGCTTCGTCGGGATGAGCCTTTCCGAGCCGCTCCTGCAAGGCGGAACGCTGCTGACGGTGCTGGGCTACATGGTGTTCTTGCAGCCGTGGATGGCGCTCTTCAGCTTCATCCTGTTCTCGCTGCAGATCTTGTTCGTGCCGCTCCTGCAGCGCGCCATCAATCGGCGCGCTGGGGTCCGCATCAAGACGTTGCGCGAGCTCAGCAGCGACATGATCGGCGATCTCGGCCCAGGGCCGACGACGCGCGAGCGGAAGCAAGCCTTCCTGCGGCGCGTCAACCGCATCTTCGGCCTCAACATGCAGGTCTATTGGTTGAAGTTCACGATGAACTTCCTGATGAACCTCGTCTATCAATTCGGCATCGCCGGCGTTTTGCTGGTCGGCGGCTGGTACGTCCTTCGACACCAGCTCGAGATCGGCACAGTGGTCGCCTTCATCTCCGGGCTGGCGCGCGTCAACGAACCGTGGGGCGACCTCGTCAACTACTTCCGTGAGTTGACGACCGCCCAGGTCAAGTACGGGCTGATCGCCAAGGTCATGACGCAACCCTCTGCGCTGGCCGAACAGACGATCCCGCCTTCATGAAACGGATACATCGCCTCATCGTCGGAGCACTCCAGGTTGGGTACCAGTACGGGCCATTGTCGTGCCCGTCGCCGCCGGGCTCCGATGATGTGTCGATCTCGCTCCGTCGAGGCCCCTTCGGGTCATTGTGGCGGGAGGTGACAGTCACCACTTTAAGTCAATCGACGGTCCGGATCGCTCCGGCCCGATATTTCGAAAGGCGCGCGTGAAGAACCCCGCTCATCACCGCGATCGAGAAGAGCAAGTCGCCGGTTTTCCGATCGTTGGTCTTTGCGCTTCGGCTGGGGGGCTCGATGCCTTCAGGAAGCTGTTCGATGTCCTACCGGCGAACAGCGGCATGGCGTTCATTCTGATCCAGCATCTCGACCCGAAACATGAAAGCATGATGGTCGATTTGCTGGCCGGCCATACGCCGATGAAGGTGTTGCAGGCGGTCGACGGGATGCCGCTTCAACGCGACCACGTCTATGTCATGCCGCCGCGAACCTATCTTTCCGTGCGCGACGGCAATCTTCGCCTTTCGCTGCCGCGCGAGCGCCACGGCGCGCGTATGCCCGTCGACTTTTTTCTGCGATCGTTGGCGGAAGAGTGCGGTGGACGCGCGGTCTGCGCAATTCTCTCGGGCAGCGGGGGAGATGGCAGCATCGGGCTGAAGGCCGTGAAAGAGAAGGGCGGCCTGGTCATCGTTCAGGATCCCGAGGAAGCCGCCTATGACGGCATGCCGCGCAGCGCCATCGCGACCGGCAGCGTGGATCTGGTGCTCCCGCTTGCGCACATCCCGGAGGCTCTCGCTCGGTTCAGTCGAGGGACCCATCGCAAACCCGAGAAAGAGGGCTCGCACCTGCGCGCCTCTGCCCAGGCTGCGTTAACTGAGATCGTCGACCTTCTGCGCGAGAAGACGTCGCATACCTTCGCGCTGTACAAGGAAGGGACATTGCTGCGCCGGATCGAGCGGCGAATGGCGATCGCCGGTGTCGCGGAGATCGGCCGGTATGTCAAGATATTGCGCGAGAATTCCGGCGAGATCGAGCTGCTGGCGAAGGATCTGCTCATCAACGTCACCAGCTTCTTCCGTGATCCGAGCGCCTTCGACCTGCTGGCGAGCAAGGTCATTCCGGAACTCGTGCATCGGCAGTTGCCGGATCGGCCTCTGCGCATCTGGATCCCTGGGTGCAGCACCGGCGAGGAGACCTATTCGATCGTCATGCTCTTCATTGAAGCGATCGCCGCGGCGAAGCGGAATATAAAGCTGCAAGTCTTTGCCTCCGATCTCGATGCGGACGCGGTGACCTTCGCGCGCAATGGCCTTTATCCGGAAGCGATCGCGGCGGATCTATCGCCGCCACGGCTCGCCCGCTTCTTCGTCAAGGAAGAGCACAACTATCGGGTCGTCCGCGAATTGCGCGAGATCGTCGTTTTCACGGTGCAGGATTTGCTCGGCGACGCGCCCTTTTCGCGAATCGACCTGGTCTCCTGCCGCAATCTCCTCATCTATTTGCGCCCGGAAGTGCAGGAGAAGGTCCTTGCGCTGTTCCATTTCGCTCTCTGCGAGAGCGGTATCCTCGTCCTCGGCACGTCCGAGACCGTGGGTCGGCTCGACGACCGCTTCGCCCCGATCTCGAAGAAGCAGCGCATCTACCGACGCATCGGCCGCTCGCGAGCTGGAGAGACGAACTTTCCCATCGGGTCCGGCGAGGGCGTTCGGCCCCGACCGGCACGGCAAATGCGGCCGCGCGGCGTCAGCCTCGGCGATCTTACGGAGCGGTCGCTGCTCGGTGCCTATGCACCGGCCTCGGTCCTCATCAATCGCCGCAATGAGGGCCTCTATTACTCCGGCAAGACCGACGGTTATCTGCGGGTCGCGGCCGGTGAAGTCACCCGCGATCTGCTCGCCATGGCGCGTGAGGGCCTTCGGACGAAGCTGAGGACGGCGATCCATCAGGCGTCGGAGAGTCATGCACGGGTCGTCGTCGCCGGTGCCGAGGTGACCCGCGATGACGGCAACTCCATCCCGGTGAGCATCGCGGTGCAGCCGCTAGAGACCGATGGCGAAGAATTGCTGCTTGTCAGCTTCCTCGACGAGCCGAAACGCAAGCGAGGTCTTGCGGCGGCGGAGACGCCGGCCGATGCAACGCGGATCACCGAGCTCGAGCAAGAGCTCGATGCCAACCGCGCCGAACTGCAGAGCGTCATCCGCGACCTCGAAGCCGCGAATGAGGATCAGAAGGCGATCAACGAAGAGGCGATGTCGGTCAACGAGGAGTTCCAGTCGACCAACGAGGAGCTGGAAACCTCGAAGGAAGAGCTGCAGTCGCTGAACGAGGAACTCACCGCCCTCAACACGCAGCTCCACGAGACCGTCGAGCAACATCGCGCCACGTCGAACGATCTGCAGAACATCCTCGACAGTTCCGATCTCGCCACGCTTTTTTTGGACGGCAACCTCAACATCCGCTTCTTTACGCCGGCAGCGCAGTCGCTCTTCAGCGTCATTCCTTCCGACATCGGCCGGTCGCTCGCCGATCTGAAGCACCAATTCGGCAGCGCCGATCTTCTCGCCGACGCGCGAACCATCCTCGGGAGCCTGATGCCTCTGCAGCGCGAGATCGAGGCCGACAACGGCACCTGGTACATCGAGCGGGTCCTGCCCTATCGCACCCACAAGAATGGCGTCGAGGGGGTTGTCTTCACATTTGCGGACATCTCCGAGATGAAGGCGGCCGAACGAGAAGTCCGGGCAGCGCGCGTCTACTCCGACAGCATCGTCGACACCATCCGCCAACCGTTGATCGTGCTCGATGATGCGCTTTGCGTCGTCTCGGCCAGCCGCTCCTTCTACCGGGCCTTTGCGGTCGAGCCGGCGGACACGGTCGGCCGCACTCTCGCCTCGGCCGGCGATCATCGCCTCGACGTACCGGCCTTGCACGGTTTTCTCGACCTCATCCGGGCCAACGATGCCACGGTCGAGGATTACGAGCTCGAGATCGAGCTGCCGACGATCGGCCGGCGCACGCTGCTTCTCAATGCCCGGAACGTCCGCGAGGACCCGCTGGCGACGCGCAAGATCCTGGTGGCGATCGACGACGTCACCGACCGCAAGGTCATCGAGACGGCCCTCAAGGCCGCGAAGCTGCAGGCGGAGCATGCGAATCTCGGCAAGTCGCGCTTCCTCGCCGCCGCCAGCCATGATTTGCGCCAGCCGCTGCAAACGCTCAGCCTTGTGCAAGGCATCCTGTCGAAGAAGCTCAAGGACGCGGACGCCCTGCAGCTCGTCGCCAAGCTCGACGAAACGCTGGGCGCCATGACCGGCATGCTCAACACGCTGCTCGACATCAACCAGCTCGAGGCCGGGATCGTTCAGCCCGAGCTGATCGATTTTCCAATCAATGAGTTGTTCGATCGATTGCGGACGGAATTCGCGTATCACGTGCAGGCGCACAGCCTCGAATGGTCCGTGGTCCCGAATCGGTTGGCCATCCGCAGCGATCCGCGGTTGCTCGAGCTGATGATTCGGAACTTGATGTCGAATGCGGTGAAATACACGAAACGGGGCAAGATCCTGCTCGGTTGCCGGCGGCGTGGCGGCAAGCTGCGTATCGAAGTCTGGGACACCGGAGTCGGCATTCCCGAAACCGAGATCGATGCGATCTTCGATGAATTCCATCAGCTCGAGAATCCAGCTCGGGAGCGGAGCCGCGGCCTCGGCCTTGGGCTCACAATCGTGCAGCGCTTGGCGAATCTCTTGGGTCATTCGGTCGATGTCCGCTCGCGCCCCGGTATCGGTTCGGTCTTCGCCGTCGAGGTACCGCTCGCAGAGGGTGCGCCAGCCAGTTTGCCCAGGCATGCGGAGCCAGCGGTGGCAAATGCCCATCACAGCAGCGCAATTCTCCTCGTCGAAGACGACCCGGCAACGCGGGAAATGCTCGAGCTCCTGTTCACTGGAGAGGGTTATCGCACGGCGTGCGCCGCCGATGGAAAAGAGGCTCTGGCGATGGTGGCGCGCGGGACGACCCGACCCGACATCATCGTCGCCGACTTTAATCTGCCGGGTGGCCTCACAGGTCTCCAGGTTATCGCGGGCGTACGCGAAACGCTCCATCGCGTGATCCCGGTCGTCATCCTGACCGGCGACATTTCGACCGGCACCTTGCGCGAAATCGCCCGTCGTGGCTGCATCCAACGCAACAAGCCGGTGAAGGCCGAGGAACTGACGCGGCTCGTGGCCTCGCTCCTGGTCGAGGCCCAATCGCCGCCGCCCGAGGTATCTGCGAAGCGCCCGCCCGAAACGGCGCGGCATTCGCCATCGCCCACGGTCTTCGTCGTCGACGACGATCAGGCCGTGCGCGAGGCCATGCGCGCGCTGCTCGAGCAAGCCGGGCGATCGGTCGAAATCTACGCGAGCGCCGGAGAGTTCCTCCAATCCTATCGGCCGGGCCGCAGCGGGTGCCTCTTGGTCGATGCCCGCATGCCCGGCATGGACGGGATCGAGCTGCTGGATCGGCTGAAGGCGGAGGGCCATTCGCTGCCGGCCATCGTGATCACCGGCTATGGCGATGTGCCCTTGGCGGTCCGGGCGATGAAAGCGGGTGCCGCGGGTTTCATCGAGAAGCCGGTCCGCCCTGATGAACTGCTGGCGAGCGTCGGGCGGGTTCTGGAGGAGACGCGAGATTCAGTCGTGCTGGCGTCCCTGCGTGACGAAGCGGCAACGCGCATCGCGGGCCTCACCACACGCCAGCGCCAGGTCATGAACATGGTCATCGAAGGCAATCCGAATAAGGAGATCGCTGCCGTCCTCGGGATCAGCCAGCGGACGATCGAGAATCACCGCGCCGCCGTCATGAAGAGGGTCGGCGCAGCCTCCTTGTCGCAGCTCATCCACTTGGCGTTTGCCGCCTCTCGGGACAGTGCGCCGCGTCACGGTCGCGATTAGATTGGCAGTTACGACAGGTCGAGCAATCTAGCAATCGCCGTCGCGTCGGGCCGACACGCGCTCACGCTTCGGCTCTGGCGCGCGTTCCTGGCGGCAGCGCACCGCGAACTCGGGAGACGAGCTCGGGAACGCGGAATGGTTTTTGGAGATGGACGAGGTCGGCCTCGATCAGCTCGCGAATCGCCCGGTAGTCGCCAGACATGTAAATTACCGGGACGGCGGCGGTTTCCATTTCTTCAGCAAGGTCTCGGCCGGTGCCGCCGTCGGGCAGCACGACATCGGCGAGCAGGAGATCGATCCCACGGTCGGCGATCGATTCCCGCGCGGCTTTGACAGTCCGCGCCAGTGCGCATTTGTAGCCTTCGTCTTCGAGGACGCGGCGACAAAGTTCGCCAACCGATGCGTCATCTTCGACGATCAGAATGCGCATCTTGAATTCTCCACCGAATAGAGGGTCTCGGACACGAAGGTCGCTCACGCGGGCTTGCCCTTTTCAAGGTTCAGGATATTTCCGTCACGGAACAGATACGTTCACTCGCGAACACGGCCAGCGCCGGCGCGGTTCCGACGATGCGATTGCGGCGGATGCTGATTGAATCCACTGTAAAATGCTGCCGCGCCGCAAGGCTTAGGAGTCGAGTTTCACGGTGACCGTCGAAGGCGCGCGACGGTCCAGACGGGCCAATCGCTCGGCCAAATCTCCGAGCGTCGCGCCCCGCGGCAGCACAAAGCACAACGCACGGTCGGCGAAGAGCGCCGTCACTTGGCTCGATCGCGAAGGTTCAAGAATGTTTCGCATGATTTTTACCCGGTCAGGAATTCACTTGGTGCTCGACGCTAAGGCGCTGCAGCTTGCAGCGGTAGGTTCGGAATCTACCTACGCGGCAGAAGCGCCGGGCCCCGTGCAGCCGGGGTCACGCACAGTCGGACCGGACGATGACAATATGGAAGCATCTTCTTCCACGATGGGAATACCGTCCCACGGCGACCGTTCTTCTCCTGATGGGCAGATCGGCGCGGATTAAGTAGTTTCCGACGCTATCGCAACCTCGGCGTCGATCGCTAGCATCCGAGCAAGCTTCATCCGGCAGCGCATCGCGCGCCAGCGCGACGCGATCGCCTTGCTCGGAAGCCCTCCAGGAGAGACGCCATGTTGCCGACCGCGATCACCGCCCGCTTGACCCTCGCCGGGTTGCTCTTACTCGGCGGCACGCTGAGTGCGCTCGCCGATCCACCCGGTCGCGTCGGGCGGCTGAGCTATGTGGAAGGGACAGTATCCTTCCATGCTGGGGATCAGGACCAGTGGTCGGCGGCCGTGCTGAATTATCCGGTGACCTCCGGCACCGCCTTCTGGACCGAACCGGAGTCGCGCGCCGAGATTCAGATCGGCGGGGCGGAGGTGCGGCTCGACCAGTCGACCGAGCTCGACATCGTCCGCCTCGACGACGAAGAAACACAGCTTCACGTTGGCCAGGGCGTGGTGAATGTGCATCTGCGCACGGCGCCGCCCCGCGGCTTCCATGTCATGACGCCGCATAGCGAGGCCGACCTGCTCGTAGCGGGCAGCTATCGCATCGACGCCGGCGTCGCGAGAGGCGATGCGCTGCCCGAGCACGTCCAGATCGTCGTGCTGGAGGGCGAGGCCCGTATCAACGAGCCACGTGCCAGCCTCGACATCCAGCCGGGCGAGAGTGCCGTCATCGGCGGCGATCCGGTGAGCTTCACGCTGATCGAGGCCAGCACGACCCCGTTCGACGATTGGTCGCTGATGCGCGAGCGCCGCGAAATCGTGTCCGAATCAGCGCAATATGTCTCGCCGGAAGTCACCGGGTATGAAGACCTCGACAGGAACGGCGATTGGCGAACGAGCCCGAGCCACGGCGCGGTCTGGTATCCGACCGCCGTTCCCGAGGGGTGGGCGCCTTATCGTTACGGTCATTGGGCCTTTGTGCAGCCTTGGGGCTGGACATGGGTCGATGATGCACCGTGGGGCTTCGCGCCGTTCCATTATGGCCGCTGGGTCAATGACGGCGGCGGTTGGGGTTGGCACCCGGGCGAGCGGATCGCGCAGCCCGTCTACGCGCCGGCGCTGGTCGCTTTCATCGGCGGCGCCGGCTTCGGTGTCTCGCTGTCCGTCGGCAGCGAGCCCGCGGTCGGCTGGGTCCCGCTCGCGCCATCCGAGGTGTTCCGCCCGTATTATCCGACCAGCGTCAACTACGTCAAAAACGTCAACATCAACAACGTCACCAGGACGGAGATCAACAACATCACCACGGTCAACACCACCACGGTGAACAACACGACGGTCAACAACTTCGCCAACCAGCAGGCGGCGACAGTGGTGCCTTCGGCGGCCTTTACCCGAGCGGCGCCGGTGCAGCAGGCGACCCTCGCGCTGCCGAAGGAGCAGCTCGCGCAGGTTCCCGTGACGGCGAGAGTCGATCATTTGCAGCCGAGCCTTGCCGCGCGCGCCGGCATTGCTGCGCCTGCCACGACACAAGCCTCCGCGACGGCGCGAGAGCCTGTGCACGGTCCGAACACGCCGGCGACGGTCGCGAAAGGCCCGGTCGTCGCGCAGGCCTCGCCCGGCGCGGCCGCGCCGGTCACCGCCGACCCACCGGCACCGAAGGCGCCGGGGCCGGTCATCGGCGCGAAAGGCCACGCATCCGGTGTCGCGCAACCCGCGCCAACCGCGACGACTCCTCCCGCCGGCACGACAGCCGCGCCAACGACCGGTCGACCGACCGGCCTGAGCGCCGCCAAGCCGGAAGCAGCGCAACCCGCCGGGCCCGCCGCCACCACTCCGCCAAGCGGCCAGCACAACACGGGAGCGGCGCCGGGCCCGAGCGTCGTTGCTCCTGCAGGTCACCCGGCATCGACGTCGCCAAATTCGCTGCCGGCACAATCTCAGGCAACGTCGATACCGCCAGCGGCTCCCGGTCCGCCGATCGCCCATACGGGCGCTCCGTCACCCGCGACACCGCCGGCAGCAGCCCCGTCCGCATCGGCGACAGTCAACAATGCAACGCCGGCGACTCCGGCCAAGCCGGCATCGAGCGCTGCGCCTGGCCCAACGATCGCCCACACGGGCGCTCCGTCATCCGCGACTCCGCCGGCGGTCGTCCCGTCCGCACCGGCGACGGTCAACAATGCAACGCCGGCGGCTCCGGCAAAGCCGGCGTCGAGCGCTGCACCTGGCCCAACGATCGCCCACACGGGTGCTCCGTCATCCGCGACTCCACCGGCGGTCGTCCCGTCCGCACCGGCGACAGTCAACAATGCAACGCCGGCAGCTCCGGCAAAGCCGGCGCCGAGCGCGGCGCCTGGCCCGCCGATCGCGCACGCCACGGCGGCTCCGCCCGCAGCGATCACACCTGTGACGCCAGCTCCGGCCGCAGCAGGAGCGACGCCGCAAGCGGCGGCAAAACCGCCCGCCCCGGCTGCCCCGGTTGCCGAGAAGCCCAGCGTCGCGAGCCCGCCGCCGCAAATCGCGCATGTGCAGCCCGCCGCGCCGGTCCATGCCGCAACGCCGCCCCCGTCCGCGCCGAGCCCGGCGATCGCCCACCCCAGCCCTCCAGCTGGCGCCGCCAACACCCCGCCGGCCCCAGCGCGGCCGAGCCCTGCCCCGCCGCAGCAAGTGGCGGCGCACGCGCCGGCGATCCCGCATCCCGTGCAGCAGACGCAGATCGCGCCGACGCCGACCGGCTGGGTTCGAACGCCGGCGCCGCCCCACGCGCCGACTCCGCCGACAGCAGCGGCACCCGCGCAGCCAGCCCATGTTGCACCGGCCGCAACGCCACCGCCGCCGGTGCCGCATGCCGCAGATCCGGCGAAGAAGCCTGATCCAACGAAGCCGCCGGGCACCTCATGAACCCTCGATCGGATGATCGTGTGAAATGACCGCGGCTCGGATGTCGGAGCCTCTTCTTGAAACCCGCTGACAAAGGAGCACGCCATTGCGAGGGCTAGTCATCATCGGAGTCGTATTGATCCTTGTCGGGATCGGCGGACTCGTCTTCAACGTCATTCCGATCCACCACACCGAGCAAGTGGCCAAGATCGGACCGATCACCGCAACGCAGGACAAGGAGACGGATGTCGTGATCCCGACCTTTGTCGGGGCGATCGTCATTCTGGTCGGCGGCGGGCTCGTCTTCGCCGGTCGCCGACGCGCCTGATCGCCATGCCGACGGCCAAGCCTCATTCTGTGGGGCCTTGGTCCGCACGGCAGGAGCCGGCGCAGCTTGGCTCCGCCGCCTGAGCAGAAGGAGTATCCATGTCCAGCAGCCGAACGAGAAGCTCGGCCGTGTTTCGCGACCTCATGGTCGATTGGATGGGGTGGAGCCGAACCGAGCGTTGGATCGTTATCATTGCCGTGATGCTCGTGATCGCATCGCTCGGCCTCTTCATCGCGATGACCTAGCAACAGGAACTGAGGCTTTCGATCGTCCGAGGTTCGATTTGTCCCGCAAGCGCGTGCTCGTTTTCGTCATCGGGTTGCTCGGCATCGCTCTCGTGACTGGCCTTGGCGGGGTGATTGCGATTGCCGCGATCGGCTTGCGGCCGGTGATCGAATTTGCCGCAAGCCGGATGCTCGATCGCCAGCTTTCCATCGGCACTCTGCGGATCGTCTGGAGAAATCCGCTATCGGTCGAGCTCACCGATCTGCGCATTGCCAATGCGAGTTGGGGCAGCGACCCCGAGATGCTTCGCATCGACAGCCTGTCGGCGGAAATTGATCTGCCCGCGCTCCTGCGCGGCGTTTTGCGCTACGACAAGCTGAGCCTTGGAAAACCCGAACTCCTGCTCGAGCGCAACGCCGGGGGTGACGCCAACTGGCGGTCTGCCGGAGGCGGATCAACGCGGCCGGGCCATCTTGCGATCAGCCCGAGGGACCGTTCGGGATTTCCGACGTTCATCGATCTGGCGCTGCACGACGGAACCTTGATCTATCGAAATCCCGGCAGCCGCGATCTGCGCCTCGAGCTTCACGATCTGACGATCCGCTCGACGGGCGACGACGAGATGGCAGCTCTTGCTCTCGATGGCGCCTATAACGCTCTGCCTCTGCGGCTCGTCGGCGAGACGGCGGCGTTTTCCGTCATGCGTGATCGCGCGACACCGTTCGGCTCGAAATTCTCCATCTCGACAGCGGCGGGCATCCTCGGTTTCACGGGCACCATGATCGAACCCTTGGATTTCGACGGCATCGAGGGGGCAATGCAGATCGAGGCTCCCAAGATCGGCGAGCTCCTCAAGATCTTCGGGCTCGACCTCCGCTGGGATGTGCCGCTGCATCTCGCCGGCGCGTTCGCGAAGCAGGGCGCACACTGGCAGCTCTCCGATAGCGATGGATCTCTGGCGAAGAATCGGTTCGATGGCACGCTGGCTTTGACCGAAGCCGGCCGCGGTCGGCCGGACGCCGTCGCGCTGGATCTCGGCTTTGCCGAGCTCGATCTGAAGACGGTTTTCGCGGATGACCAGAAATCCGTCGGGACAGCGCACGGTCACGATGCCGTTTCGCTGCACATCGACGAAAGCCCCGGGGCGACCATCGATGTGCAGATTGCCGCAAAGCGCCTTGCCTATGGACGGATCCATGCCGCCGACTTCGCCATCCATGGCAGTTCGGCGCCAAGCACCGTCTCGGTCGGTGCGCTGTCTTTCAGCGTTGCTGGGGGGCGCGTCAAGGCATCGGGATCGGCACATGCCGTGAAGGGCGGCAGCGAGATTGCCGCGAGCATCGCGTTGTCGGGGGGCGATGCCGACGAGATCGCCCAGCTGGCGGGCGCGGCGGCGGGGCAGATCGCCGGCAGGCTCGACGCAGGCGCCACATTCGATATGACCGGGCAGACGCTGGCGGATGTCTTGAAACGGAGCCGCGGTCAGGCGGTGCTCGCCATGAGCAACGGCCAGGTTTCGCGCGCCTTCATCGAGAAGGCCTCGACCGATCTCCGGGCAATCTTCCGCACGAGCGAGGGCTGGGTCCCGGCGCTTTGCCTGCTCGGCGTCGTCGATCTGCGTGACGGGATCGCGACGATCGCGCAGCTTCGGATGCGGGCGACGGATACGACCCTGGTCGGCAGCGGCGAGGCGGATCTCGATGCCGCCCGCCTCGACGTGACGATCAAGGCTGAAAGCGCCGGGTCGCGCGTCTTCGCGCTGGATGTGCCGCTCCACATCGCCGGAGACTTCACGAGGCTGAGCGTTCGACCTGCCATCGGATCGCCCTCCGCGGCGATCCGCGAAGCGCCGGCCGGGCATCGATTGCCGCCGGAGCTGCAAGCCCTCGCCGAGAGCAACTCGTGCCGGAAAGAGTGATCCCGATACTCTCCGCGAAAAACGATGTTCGGATTTTGCGTGAGACGGAATTGTCGGCGGTCGGCCGACTTCGGGCGCATCTACGTAGTTTCCGATGCTATCGCCAGAAACCGCCTGCTTGTAGGTGATGGAACGCGGCGCCCGAGAGCGGCGGACCGTGAGGCGCGACGGCAACGTCGTCACCGACGTCATGCCGAGAACACCAATCGCCGGGAGATAGACAGATGGGTATCGGCACAATTCTACTGATCGTCCTCATCCTTTTCATGGTTGGCGCCTTCCCGACCTGGCCGCACAGCGCGAACTGGGGTTATTTTCCGAGCGGCGGCCTCGGCATTCTTCTCATCATCGTGATCGTCTTGCTGGTATCGGGACGGATATAGCCAAGACCGGGGGATGCCATGTGGATCGTCGGAATCATGGGGATCGCCATGCTCGCGACTGCGGCGTTGCCGGCGAACGGCTTCGCCGCCGAGCCGTCGCTCTTTCAGTTCGAACCGCAGGCCCAGCGCCATTGCCCGAGCGACATCGTCGTCTGGGCGGACGCTGCGCTCCACCTGTACAACGTAAGAGGCGAGCGCTGGTACGGTGCCACCAAGAGCGGCGCCTATCTGTGTCTGCGGGAGGCCGAGAAGGCGGGCTATCGCAGCCGCCGAGCCGTCACCGCGGCCGGCGCTGAATAGTTCTCGGCGCTTTGCGTTCGGGTTCAACGCCGAACTGACCAACGTCTCCTCGGTGAAGATGGTCGATTTCACTTTGGCGTGGAGCCGTCGAGGCACTGGCAATCGAGGCGTTCGGCGATGGTCATGACGTCAAGCCGCAGCTTGCGGGCCAAGGCGCCACGCCGGAGTTTCCTGCGTTCTCTCGGTCCAGGGCTGATCACCGGAGCGTCCGATGACGACCCGAGCGGGATCGGAACCTATTCCCAAGTCGGCGCGCAGTTCGGCTACGGCATGTCGTGGATCATGCTGTTCAGCTATCCGCTGATGGCGGCCATTCAGGAAATCAGCGCGCGGATCGGACGGGTCACCGGCTTCGGCATTGCCGGCAACATCAGGCGCCATTTCTCGGCGTGGCTGCTTTATCCCATCGTCGCGCTACTGCTCGTCGCGAACATCATCAATCTCGGCGCCGATCTCGGCGCGATGGGCGATGTCGTGCATATGCTGATCGGTGGACCCTCGCACCTCTACGTCGCTCTGTTCGGCGTCTTTTGCATCCTTCTCGAGATCTACGTTCAATACGCACGCTATGTCAGCATCTTGAAATGGTCGACGCTCTCGCTCTTCGCCTATGCCGGGACGGCGTTGGTCGTCGACGTTCATTGGGGCGAGGTTCTGCGTCACACGCTGATCCCGTCGATTTCATTCGACAATGCCTACATTACCGCGATTGTCGCGGTCATGGGGACGACAATCAGCCCCTACCTTTTCTTCTGGCAATCCTCTCAGGAGGTCGAAGACGGCCGCGTCGATCCGCAATCCGATCCGCTCGTGATGGCGCCCTACCAGGCGCCGGGTGCGCTGAAGCGCATTCGCCTCGACACTTATGTCGGCATGGGTATCTCGAACCTCATCGCGCTTTTCATCATCATCACATCGGCAGCCACCCTTAACGTATCGGGCATTACCGACGTGCAGAGCTCGACCCAGGCTGCAGAGGCGTTGCGGCCGCTCGCCGGGCCCTTCACCTTCGCGCTGTTCGCGCTCGGCATCATCGGTACGGGGCTTCTCGCCATTCCCGTGCTCGCGGGATCTGCGGCCTATGCTGTCGGCGAAGCTCGTCATTGGCCGATCGGTCTGGCCCGCCAGCCGCTCGAGGCGAGAGCCTTCTACATCACCATCGCGATCGCCACGATGCTCGGCGTCGGCATGAACTTCATCTCGATTGATCCGATCAAGGCGCTGTTCTGGAGCGCCGTCATCAATGGCGTCGTTGCCGTTCCGCTCATGATCGTCGTGATGATCATGGCCATGCGCAAACGGATCATGGGGCGGTTCACCATCGGCGGCGGGCTCGTCGCCATCGGCTGGCTTGCGACGGTGGTCATGGCGGCGATCGTCGTCGGGATGGTTGGAACGTCGTTCTGACGCGAGTGGCGTTTCCGCGCCTCTGAGTAGATTCCGAGTCTGTCGCTGCCTTGCTGCGGTCGCTACGTTCAAGCTTCTGGAAGTGGAAAAGCCGAGCGCGTTGTTTGCGATGCTGGACAATCATACTGGTCAACAAAGCAGCTTCACCTGCTCATCGGACTGAACCGCTGATTCGTACTGGGTGAGCAAATCCTTCTCGAATTGCGGCCGGACGCGCGCAGGGCGTTTTTTTTAGGAGTCTTGACATGAAAAAAATTCTCGCAGGTATCGCGGTTCTCGGCTTGGCAGCGTGCGCTCAGCCTGCTCCGCTTGGTCCGCAGGTCGTCGCGTCTCCGGGTCCCGGCCTCAGCGCCGGTGAGATCCGTGCGGCGGTTGCCGGGAATACCGGGACTGGCACGATGAGCGGCTCGCATATCACCTACTCGATGTATCTCGCGGCGGACGGAACGGCTCAGGCCGACCTTCCCACCGGCATCGACAAGGGGAGCTGGCGTCTGACCGACGACGGGCAATGGTGTGCGAAATGGAAGCTGTTCCGTGGCGGCGCCGAATATTGCCAGCGCGTCTACCACGAGGGCGACTACTACAAATTCGTCAACAGCAGCTCGGTAGAGCTGCTGCATTTCGCGCCTGGAAAGCAGATCTGATCGAGCGGGGTCCGACGCGGACTCCGCTCGAGCCGGACACTCTTGTAGCCCCTATTCGATCATGGAAGGCACCCATCCGATGACTCGCGCAATCCTTATCCTCGCCACCCTCGCGCTCCTCAGTGCCTGCGGGGGCCGATACGCAGGGTTCGACAACTGCTCCGCCGATGGCTCGGTCGTGGTGACCGAGTACCCGAACGATGTCGGAAGCTACGAAGGGCTCAACAATGGACCCTGCAAGTAATCTCGGCATGCGGGTTCAGGATCGCGTCGTCGGAACAAAATCCGTTCGAAGCGTGTTTCTGCGGGAGTGAGCCGTGCAGGATGGAAAGGGCGATCATTGGGCTGCTACTGCCGGATTCATGACGGTGGCAGCTATCGTCATTCTTGAGGGTCTCGCAGTTTATCGTCTCAATATCGGGTCGATGCGCTTCCAGGCGCCTATGACCGAGTGGTCCGACGCGACCATGAGAACCCTTTTCGGCACGACCAGATAGGCAGTTCGTAGCGCTCTTTTCGATCGGTTTCGATCTCGTTGTTGTCCCGCTGCCCGAACATGCGGTCGTGAGTAGTTTCCGACGCTAACGCCGAGACGATCGCACGCCCATCTTTTCTCACAGGAGATGCTGTTTCGGCATTGTCTCCATCCAGTCTGCTGACGGAAATGGCGCAGGAAATCCTGCCCCAAAACAACGATCACAGGAGGTTCAAAAATGATCCAGTTCATCTCTCGGGCCGGACGCACTCTTGCGACGGCGACGCTCATTGGTACGTTTCTGTCGACCGTCCCGCTCTATGGCGTGCAGGCGCAACAAACCGCCCCCGCACCGTCGGCCGCTCAACCGGCGCCGCACATGGCGACCAGCGACAAACACTCGGCCGATCGCGTCGAGCAGCGGATCAAGGACCTTCACGCCAAACTCCATATCACTGCGGCTCAGGAACCACTGTGGAGCACCTTCGCGCAGACGATGCGAGACAATGGGCAAACGATGCGAGCCAGCATGGTGGATCGGTCGACCCGGTTGAAGACGATGAATGCGATCGACGATCTCAAATCCTACCAGGTCGTGGCCGACCAGCATTCCGAGGGTCTGAAGCGGCTCATCCCTGCCTTCGAGGCGCTCTACGCCAGCATGACGCCGGATCAGCAGAAGAACGCCGATCACATTTTCGGAGAGCGTCAGCATCAGCATCACGCTCGCACCTAGCTCCCGCTCCGCCGTCACAACGCAGAGCCACGCCCCGCATCGGGGATCATTTGAAAGGACACGCATCATGAAACCCGCAATGCTGCGGACCGGCTGGAATTGCCGGAAACTGGCGCCGTCCGTCTTGGCGCTCGCCCTTGCCGCCCTCGTCGGCGGGTTGTCGATAGCCCCAGCGCAGGCGCAGGATTCCGATTGGAATCGCAGGCACCAAGTGCAGCGCTACCACGACAATCGCTACCACGATCGCAATCGCGGCAATCAGTATCAGTACCGCTACTATGAGCGTCCGGCGTATGTCTACTCGCCGCCGCCGGTCTACTACGCACCGCCGCCAGGCCCGCCGGTGATCGACTTTGTGTTCCCGCTGCACTTTCGCTAACGCAGTCTTCGCGGCGCCAGCCTAAGGAAGCGCGGCGCCGCTCTCTTGCTCATCATCGGATCCGTGGGAGGTCGGTCGTGAACACTCTGCATCTGCCAGTACGGCATCGTGCCGTCTCGATGGAACTCGCGGCCTACCTCGATGGGCGCTACGTCGAAATGCGCATTCGCACGGACAGGGGTGACACCATTGTGGTGGCCTGTCCGAAGGATTCGATTTTCGTGCTTCAGCGCCACATCGAGCAGATCGGTCGAGCGTGTCCGGAGATCGCGACCTGGAGCGGCCACGGCCGTCCCGACAACGAAACTGCGGCACGAACATAGCTGTCGGGGAAAACCGGACAATCTCAGATCGCGTCCGCGCAGTTTCGGCTCGTCGTGTTGCAGGCGGCTACGAGGATGAGCCGGGACGAACGCCTCGGCCGGTCCCGTGAGTGCCGAAACAATTGTTGGAGACCTTCGTCATGGCCAGTTCAGCCAAAACCAATCCGGATGTCGAGATACGCCCCGATCTTGAAGTAATCTTAAACGACATCGCCTCTCTCAAGCGCGATCTAGCGGAGCTGATCGGTCACGTGAAGACTGGCGCGACCGAAGGGACGCGCGCGGCTGCGCGAAATGCCGTCGAGCAAATCGGCGACGAGGCATCGCGTGCTTACGAGCGTCTCGCAGCGCAAGGCGAGCGTTCCGTAAAGGCGATCAGCCGACAAGTCGAGGAGCAGCCCATCATGAGCCTGCTGCTCGCCTTCGCTATCGGCTTCATCGGCAGCCGGATGTTGTCGCGCTGAACCAGAGGCAGCGATGGACGCCATCGTCAGATGCGCCATCATGGCCGCCGTTCGGTTGGCGCCGGCGGCCTCGATAGCCGACCATGCGCGCTGGCTCGTGGTGGCGTCCCTCGGCGCTGTCGCCGCCTGCGTTCTCGGGATCGCATCGATCGGTTGCGCCGCCGCATCGCTGTGGATCTTTGCCATCCCTTGGCTTGGTCCGGCGGGCGCGCCGCTCGTCGTCGCTTTTGTACTTCTCGCGATCGGCTTTGCCGTGGTGATGCTGACAGGGCGCCGAATGAGGCGCCGGCGAATTCCGCCGCCCTCAAGCGCAGAAGCTTCCTTGGTGCTCGACGACGCAATGCGCCTGTTCAAGGACCATAAAGGGGCCGTCCTGATCACGGCGCTCCTCGCCGGGTTCGCTGTCGGAAGCGACAAGTGATGATCGCCACCGGAAGGCGCTTGTCGGTTCGATCAAAAAAAGAAACCGGCAAATCTCGGCGCGCGAAGCTCGTCGAACCCGCGCGCGATGTCCGTCCGCCAAGCTCCAATGTGCGGCGCCTCGAAGCATTTGCGCGCCATTGCATTCACCGCTTCATCGCCGATCGCTGCCTGATCGGCGCCAGCGCCCTGAGCTATGCG
>JBGPOZ010000071.1:0-18911 GCA_041488295.1 Allostellaceae bacterium | reverse complement strand
GATGCCTTGGCGGTGCGCGACCCCGATGGGCGCCTCGCCGTCTTCGGGCTGCCGCGCGCCGATCTCGACCCGCCGCCGGGCGGGAGCGCCGCCGCCGCGCTTCCCGCACGGCTCCAGCATGCCGTCGTCGCCTCGACCCGGCTTGCCGAGATGATGCGGTTCTACGAAGACGCGCTCGGCTTCGTGCCGTCCGATTACGTTCGCGAAAGCGCCGGCAATCACGAGCCGACCGTCGCGTTCTACCGCTCCGACCCCGAGCATCACAGCTTCGCCGTCTTCAGGTCGCCGGAATGCCGGCCCGATCACCACGCCTATGAGACGAGCTCGTGGAACGACATCCGCGACTGGGCGGATTTCGTCGCATCGCGCGGCATCAAGCTGTGGTGGGGGCCCGGCCGCCACGGTCCCGGCAACAATCTCTTTTTTATGATCAAGGACCCGCAGGGCTACCTCATCGAGCTGTCGGCCGAGCTCGAGGTCGTCCCGGACGACGTCGAGAAACGCTCCTGGCCGCATGAGGAGAGGACGCTCAATCTGTGGGGACCGGGCTTCATGCGGAGCTGAAAGCGCGCCGCGCCATTCACATCGAGGAACCGACATGACCAGCGGCAGCAACCAACGCACCGGCGGGCAGGTGCTCGTCGATCAGCTCGAGATCCACGGCGTCGATCTCGCCTTTTGCGTGCCGGGTGAAAGCTATCTCGGCGTGCTCGATGCCCTGTGGGATGCGCGCGAGGCGATCCGCCTCGTCACGACACGGAACGAGATCGGCGCCTGCAACATGGCCGAGGCCTACGGCAAGATCACCGGACGGCCGGGCATCTGCTTCGTGACGCGCGGCCCCGGCGCCAGCCACGCCATGGTCGGCATCCACACCGCCTTCCAGGATTCGACGCCCCTCATCCTCTTCGTCGGCCAGGTGGCGCGCGAGGCGCGCGAGCGCGAGGCCTTTCAGGAGATCGACGTCAAGCTGATGTTCGGCCACACCGCCAAATGGGCGGCCGAGATCACCGATCCGCGGCGCATTCCCGAGATGGTGAGCCACGCCTTTCACACCGCGATGAACGGCCGCCCCGGCCCGGTCGTGCTCTCGCTCCCCGAGGACATGGTGATCGAGCGCTGCGAGACCGCCGACGCCGCCCATTACAAGGTCGTGCGGCCGAGTCCCTCGGCGGCGGCGATGACGCGCATGCGCGAGCTGCTGGCGAAGGCGAAGCGGCCGCTGATGCTGGTCGGCGGTGGCGGTTGGACCAAGGAATCGTGCGATGATCTCCGATTCTTCGCCGAGGTCAACGATCTGCCGGTCTGCGCCTCGTTCCGCTGCCAGGACCTCTTCGACAACCGCCACAAGAACTATGTCGGCGATTGCAGCGTCGGCATCCTGCCGGCGCTCGCCCAGCGCATCCGGACGACCGATCTCCTTCTCGTCGTCGGCGCGCGGCTCGGCGAGCTGACGACGCAAGGCTACACCCTGGTCGAGCCGCCGGTGCCGAAGCAGCCGCTGATCCACATCCACGCCGATCCCGACGAGCTTGGCCGCGTCTATCAGGGCGAGCTCCTCATCGCCTCTGGCATGGCCGAGTTCGCGGCATCCGCGAAGGCCTTAAAGCCGGTCGATCACGCGGCCTGGGGCGAGTGGTCGGCAAGCGCCCGCGCCGACTACCTGAAGAGCCTCGAGCCCGACCCCTCGCCCGGCACGCTCGATTACGGCCAGGTCATGAAATTCCTCGCGAAGCGCCTGCCGGAGAACGCGCTCCTCGCCTCGGATGCCGGCAACTTCGCGGGCTGGCTCAATCGCTTCTATCAGTTCCCCGGCTTCCGCACCTTCGTCGGGCCGACCAACGGCGCGATGGGTTACGGCGTGCCCGCGGCGGTCGCAGCGAAGCTCATCCACCCCGAGCGGCCGGTCCTCTGCTTTGCCGGCGATGGCGGCTTCATGATGACCGGCCAGGAGCTGGCGACCGCCGTGCAATACGGCGCCAATGTCGTGTTCCTGGTGATCAACAACGGCCTCTACGGCACCATCCGCATGTATCAGGAGCGCGAATATCCCGGCCGCTACCCAGCGACCGAGCTGAAGAACCCCGATTTCGCCGCGCTGGCGCGCGCTTATGGCGCGCATGGCGAGACGGTGACCGAGACGGCACAATTTGCGCCCGCCTTCGAGCGCGCGTTTGCCGCGGGAAAGCCTGCTGTCATCGAGCTCCGCCTCGACCCCGAGGCGATCACCTCGCGCACGACCCTGACGAAGCTACGCGAGGCGGCGCTCGCGCGTCAGAGCAAGAAGGGTTGAAGAGGCGCTCCCAGGAAATCGCCCTCTCCCCTTGTGGAAGAGGACGTCTATTCGTCGCCGAAAATTGACAGTACACTGAATTTCAGTAAGCCTCCTCGCAACGCGTTCGGAGGCCGCGATGCAGTTCGGCGTACAATTCTTCCCCGATGTGAAGCCGGAGGAAAAATCGGCGCGGGACTATTTCGCCGATTGCCTCGACATCGCCGAGGAAGCGGACCGCCTCGGCTTCACCCACGCACGCATCGTCGAACATTATTTCCACTATTACGGCGGCTACAGCCCGAACCCGATGCTGTTCCTGTCGGCCGCCGCGCAGCGCACCAAGCGCCTGCGTCTCGTCACCGGCGCGGTGCTGCCGGTCTTCAACCACCCGCTGAAGCTCGCCGGCGAGATCGCGATGCTTGATGCGATCAGCGGCGGCCGGCTCGATGTCGGCTTCGCGAGAGCCTTCCTGCCGCACGAGTTCCGCCGCTTCGGCGTCTCGCCCAATGAATCCGTCGAGCGCTACCGCGAGGGCATCGAGCAGGTCGATCTGCTGCTGCGCGAGGAGAATGTGACGCATCGCGGCAAGTTCCACACGATCGAGAACACGACCTCGTTGCCGCGCCCGACGCAGCTTCCGCGGCCGAAATTCTACGTCGCCGCGCTGACGACGCCCGACTCCTTCGAATTCGCCGGCCGGATGGGCTATTCGGTCATGGCGATTCCGATGGGCGGCGGCAAGATGCGCGAGCTCATCGGCCTTTATCGCGCGGCCTGGCGCGCCGCGGATCACCTCGGCACCGGCGAGGTGATGCTCGCCTTCCACATGTTCTGCGACAGCGACGGCGAGCGAGCGCGGGAGACGGCGCGCGGCCCGCTCAACGCCTATCTCCGCTCGCTCGTCGACGCGGCGGCGGATTGGACCGAGGGTCTCTCCTCCAAGGATTACCCCGGCTACGACAAGGTCATCGCCAAACTGAAAGAGAGCGACATGGAGACGATGGTCGCGAGCGGCGCCGCATGGATCGGCTCGCCCTCCGAGATCCGCGAAGTGATCGGCCGCCTCGCCGCCGATTACGGCGCGTTCGAGCACGCCTCGCTGCAGATCAACTTCAACACCATCCCGCGCGAGGCGGCGCTCGCCTCGCTGCGCCTTTTCGGCAGGGAGGTGCTGCCGCATTTTTCCCATGAGCCCTGACAGCACGCGCGAGGCCCCATCCGATCCGTGCAGCGATCACGCGGCGCTCGCAACGCTTTACGGCGCACCCGGCCATCTCATCCGCCGATGCCAGCAGATCGCCGTCGCGATCTTCCTCGACGAGACCCGCGCCTTCGAGCTAACGCCGGTGCAATACGCCGCGCTCTTCGTCGTGCGGGCGAAGCCTGGGGTCGATCAGACGCGGCTCGTCAACCTCATCGCCCTCGATCGCTCGACGATCGGCAGCGTGCTCGACCGGCTCGAGGCGAAGGGCCTCATCGAGCGCCGCCCGGGGGCGCGCGACAAACGCCAGAAGCGGCTCTATCCGATGGCGGCCGGCGCGGCGCTGCTCGACACCGTCGCCGCGGCGGTGGACCGCGCCCAGCGACGCATTCTGGCGCCGCTTGCACCCGAGGAGCGCCGTGCCTTCATGGCGATGCTGGGGCGCCTCGTCGATATCAACAATGTCCACAGCCGGGCGCCGTTGCGCCACGATCCGCCGATGGGTGACAGGACCGAGTAATTCGCGCGGATCTATGGTGCCGTCGCGCACATAACCGTCCTCCGACGGAGCTGTAAAACCGTTGGCTCGCCTTGCTGCCGATATGGCAGGATGGACGGGATGCGCGCCTCGGAAGAGCTGACCGTGCCCGATCCGTGGCGCGATCGGAACTGGTTGCGCCGTGACGAATTTGGGGACGAGCGATGAAGATCACCGAAATGAACTGGATGCAGGTCGAATCCTACCTCAAGGGCGACGACCGTGCGATCGTGCCGATCGGCAGCACCGAGCAACACGCGCATCTCAGCCTCGGCGTCGACATCATTCTCTCGGAGCGCGTCTCGGTCGAGGCGGCGGAGCCGCTCGGCGTTCCCGTCTTTCCGACGATCAATTACGGCATCACGCCCTATTTCACCGCCTTCCCCGGCACGGTCAGCCTGCGCATCTCGACCATGCTGGCGCTGGTCGGCGACGTGCTCGACAGCCTGAAGCGCGCCGGCTTCCGCCGAATCCTCTTCGTCAACGGCCACGGCGGCAACGCGCCGGCGGGAGCGCTCGCGCAGGAATGGATGAGCGCCAATCCCGGCATGACCGTGCGCTTTTATAATTGGTACAACGCGCCGAAGACTTGGGCGAAGGTCCAGGAGATCGACCCCGTCGCGAGCCATGCCTCGTGGATGGAGAATTTCCCGTGGACGCGCGTGCCCAACGTCGCGTTCCCCGACGAGCGCAAGACCATGATCAACAGCGAGAGGCTGCGCCTCATGAACCCGCAACAAGTGCGCGACTATATCGGCGACGGCAATTTCGGCGGCTGGCACAAGCGCCCGGATGAGGACATGCTCGCCCTCTGGAAGGTCGCCGTCGACGAGACGCGCACGCAGATCGAAGGGCCGTGGTCGTGAGCGGGCCGATCCTCATCTGGGGCGCGGGCGCTATCGGCGGCACGGTCGGGGCCTATCTGAAACGCGCTGGCCATGACATCGTCTTCGTCGACATCGTGCCCGAGCATGTGGCGGCGATCGGCGCCGGGCCGGGCCTCAAGATCGAAGGACCCGTCGAGGAATTCGCGATCAAGGCCACAGCTTTCACGCCGGACAAGGTGCATGGCCGCTTCGAGCGCATCTTTCTTTGCGTCAAGGCGCAACACACCGAAGAGGCGGCGCGCGCGCTCAAGCCATTCCTCGCCGATGACGGCTACGTCCTCTCGCTGCAGAACGGCCTCAATGAGCGCGTCATCGCCGATGTCGTCGGCGCGCCGCGCACGATCGGCGCCTTTGTCAATTTCGGCGCCGACTACCTCGGCCCCGGCCGCGTCATCTATGCCGGGCACGGCGCAGTGGTGCTGGGCGAGATCGACGGCAAGATGACGCCGCGCCTCGCCGCGCTCCACAAGGTGATGAAGGATTTCGAGCCGGGCGCGATCACGACCGAGAATATCTGGGGCTATCTTTGGGGCAAGCTCGGCTACGGCGCGCTGCTCTTCGCGACGGCGCTCACCGATGATTCGATCGCCGACGCGCTCGACGCCAAGGAGCGGCGCGGCCTCTATCTCGCGCTCGGGCAAGAGGTGATGCGCATCGCCACCGCCGAACGCATCCGCCCCGAAGGCTTCAACGGCTTCGATCCCGGCGCCTTCATGCCCGGAGTCGACACGGCGCGCGTCCAGCGATCCTTCGATGAGATGGTGACGCACAATCGCAAATCGGCGAAGTCGCATAGCGGCATCTGGCGCGATCTCGCGGTGCGCAAGCGCAAGACCGAGGTCGACGCGCAGATCGCCATCATCGCGACGATCGCCGAGAAGCACGGCTTGAAAGCGCCGATCGTGCGGCGTCTGGTCGAGCTCATCCACGATATCGAGGATAGCAGGCGCCAGCTCGACCGCGCCAATCTCGACATTTTGGCGGAAGCAGTTGGATAGGCGGCGGAACTTCATTTAAATCCCTCTCCTCTTGCGGGAGAGGGAGGGGACCCGCGTAGCGGGGAGGGTGAGGGGTCTTTCCGAAGACCTGCCGCGGAGCGGCGCCATACCCCTCACCTTCCCATTGCTGTGCAATGGGCTCTCGGCGAAGCTTCGCTTCGCCTGCCGCCAGCGGAAGCTTTGCTTCCGCGAGAGGCCCCTTCCTCTCCCACAAGGGGAGAGGGATGGAAGATGCTGCAAATTGTGCGAGAGAGGAAAGAGGCATGAACATCGAATTTTCCGGCAAGACGGTCATCGTCACTGGCGGCGGGCACGGCTTCGGCCGCGCCATCGCGCATGCCTTCGCCGCACGCGGCGCCGAGACTTGGGCATGCGACATCAACGCCGAGACGCTGCGCACCACCAAGGCCGAGGCGAAGCCGGCGCATGGCGGCAGCATCGAGGTGCGCACCGTCGATGTCGCAAATCGCGAGGCGGTCGCCGCCTTCGTCGCCGAAGCTTCGGGATCGCGTGGCCGGATCGACATCCTCGTCAACAATGCGGGCGGAGTTTGCGGTCAGGTGGGGCAGCCGCTCGAAGCGGTGACGCCGCAGCAATGGCAGGTGATCTTCGACGTCAACGTGACCGGCGCCTTCAACTTCGCGCAGGCGGCGGCGCCCGGCATGAAGAAGGCGGGCGCCGGGCGCATCGTCAACATCTCGTCGGGCGCGGGGCTCGGCATCAGCCTCACCGGCATCCAGGCCTACGCCTCGGCGAAGGCGGCGCAGATCGGCTTGACGCGCCAGCTTGCGCATGAGCTGGGGCCGTTCGGCATCACCGTCAACAACATCGCGCCCGGCTTCGTGCGCTCCAATCCCTCGACCGAGAAGCAATGGGATTCCTACGGCGCCGACGGGCAGAAGCAGCTCGTCGAGAGCATTGCGCTGCGCCGCCTCGGCGCGCCCGAGGACATCGCCCATGGCGTCCTCTTCTTCGCTTCGGACTATGCCGGTTGGATCACCGGGCAGGTCCTTTCGGTGAGCGGCGGCAAGTGAGCCAATCCCTGGCCCTTGCCTTCCTGCGCGAGCACGAGGGTCGCATCATCGAGGAATTGACGGCGTTCGCGCGCATCCCGAGCGTCAGTACCGATCCCGCCTACGCGCCGCATCTCGGCCGTGCCGTCGATTTCGTCACCGATCAGATGCGACGCGCCGGGCTCGAGCACGTCGCGGTGATCGAAACCGGCGGCCACCCCGCGGTTTACGCCGATTGGCTTCATGCCGATGGCGCGCCGACGATCCTCGTCTACGGTCACTACGACGTCCAGCCGCCCGATCCGGTGGCCGCCTGGACAAGCCCGCCCTTCGAGCCGGTCCTGCGCGACGAGCGGCTCTATGGCCGCGGCACCAGCGACAACAAGGGCCCGATGCTGATCCCTTTGAAGGTCGCCGAGGCCTTCATGCAGACGGCGGGGCGGCTGCCGCTCAACGTCAAATTCATCATCGAGGGCGAAGAGGAGGTCGGCAGCCGCCATCTCGATGCGACCTTGCAAAAGCACCGCGCGCGTCTCGCCGCCGATTTCGTGCTGTCCGCCGACGGCGCGCGCTGGCGCACCGATCTGCCGGCGATCAACCTCGCCAGCCGCGGCATCGTCATCGTTGAGGCGACTGTCGCCACGGCGGCGAAAGACCTCCATTCCGGGCGCTACGGCGGCACCATCGCCAACCCGCTCCACCTCATGGCGCGGCTCGTCGCCTCGCTCCATGACGAGGATGGGCGCGTTGCGGTGGCCAGCTTCTATGACGGCGTCCGCGCGCCGAGCGGGGAGGAGCGCAAGGCGCTCGCCGCGGTACCGTTCGACGAGGATTCCTATCTCGCCTTGACCGGTGCCAGCGCGCTCGTCGGCGAAAAGGGCTGGACGACCTTGGAGCGCAATTGGCTGCGCCCGACGCTCGATCTCAACGGCATGTGGGGCGGCTATCAGGGCGCCGGCAGCAAGACCTCGATCCCGTTCGAGGCACACGCCAAGATTTCCTGCCGCCTCGTGCCGGGCCAGGAGCCGGCGTCGATCGCCGCGGCAATCGAGCGGCATCTCAAGACGCATTGCCCGACCGGCGGCGCGGTGACGGTGCGCTGGAACGGGCACGGCGCGCGGGCTTATGAAATGCCGGCCGACCACCCTTGCCTTCCCGTCGTCGAGCGGGTGCTGACGGAGGTGTGCGGCAAGACCCCCATTCGCGTCCGCATCGGCGCCACCTTGCCGGTGAGCGAAATGTTCCTGCGCATCCTCGGCATCAACACCTTGCTCTTCTCGTTCTCGACCGCCGACGAGAATTTCCACGGCGCCGACGAGTTCTTCCGCCTCGAAGGCCTGCGCCAGGGCCTCGCGGCCTGGACCCGCTCTTGGGAGATACTGGGCGGACAGAAGGCAGAACTTTATCGGCCGTTCCGTCGCCGCACCGAGGTCGCGGCGGCGGGCGGATAAGAGAGCCGAGATGAGAAGCGTCGGGATCATCGGCGGGATCGGGCCGGAATCGACCGTCGAGTATTACCGCTTGATGATCGCCGCCTACCGCGAGCGGCGACCCGACGGCAGTGCGCCCTCGATCATCATCAACAGCATCGATCTCAGGAAGATGCTGGCGCTGATCGCTGCAAACCAACTCGTCGAGGTGACGGTCTATCTTGTCGATGAAGTCGAAAAGCTGGCACGGGCCGGCGCTGAAATCGGCTTGTTGGCCGCCAATACGCCGCACATCGTCTTCGACGAGGTTGCTCGCCGATCCTCTATCCCGCTCATCAGCATCGTCGAAGCAACCTGCGCGGCGGCGACGGCCCTGAAGCTGCGGAAGTTGGGCCTGTTCGGCACGCGATTCGTGATGGAAGGGAATTTCTACCGCGAGGTTTTTTCCAGGGCGGGGATCTCCTTGATCGCGCCAGATCCGGAAGAGCAGACCTACATTCACGACAAGTACATGAACGAGCTGGTGAACGGCCGCGTCGTGCCGGAGACGCGCGAACGGTTGTTGGCGATCGTCAAGGCTTTGCGAGACCGTGTGCGTATCGACGGGCTCATTCTCGGCGGGACCGAATTGTCCTTGATCCTGGGCGGGGTCGAGGATCGCGGCATTCCCTTTCTCGATACGACCCGGATCCACGCGACGGCGGTTTTGGACCGACTGCTCGCCGCATAGCGCGAGCGGGAGAGGGCTCGAACATGGTCAGCACCTCATCGGAGCAACCCGCGTGACAGAGCGTATTTTTCACATGATCAAGGGAGCGCCGACACCGGTCGCGCCCTTCAGCCATGCGGTCGAGATCGATGGCTGGCTCTTCGTCACCGGCCAGATGCCGACCTGGCCGGACGACGACAGCCGGCCGCTTCCCAAAGGTGTCGAGGCACAGACGCGGCGGGTCATGGACAATCTCATCCTCGTCCTTGGCGGCGCCGGATACAGCCTAGCCGACGTCGTGTCGGCGCGGGTCTACCTCACCGATTTCGCCCGCGACTACGCGGCGATGAACACGACCTACAAAAGCTACTTCCCGCCAGGCCGGCTCCCGGCCCGCACCTGCGTCGGTGTCACCGGCCTCGCCCGCAGCGCGCTAGTCGAGATCGATCTCGTCGCGCGGCGGTGACGACCCCCCCTTGTCGACTCGCTGCCGGTCTCGCACCTCTTGGCGAATTTTCCTTCGATCGTGGGAACGCAACCTGCGGTTCTTTCCCTATAACGAGCGGGACCCGGCGACTGCGAATGGGGGGAAGATGGTCGTTCGTTTCGCAACGCCACGGGCTCTCGCCCTTGCCCTTGCCTTCGCCACCCTGCCACTTGCCAGCGTCGACGCGGCGGATCTGACGGTGACGATCACGAAGATCAGGAACGGCCACGGCAACATCCTGGCCGGACTCTACGGCAACGCCGATCAATGGCCCGATGGCATGACGGTCGCCGATGCAACGGCAAAGGCGGCTTCCGGGAAGGTCACCATCATTTTCCGCGATCTTTCGCCCGGAACCTACGCGGTCTCCGCCTTCCACGACGAGAACGCCAACGGCAAGTTCGACACCAACGCATTCGGCTTCCCGCTGGAAGGATTTGCGTTCTCGAACAATGTAAGGCCGTTTCTCTCCGCGCCGATGTTCGAAGCGGCGGCGATCGACCTTGGCACGACGAACAAATCGATTGCGATGCGCATGCAATATTGGCACGCATCGGAGTAGCGGCTCATCACCCCGACCGCCTCGCCTCCCGCGCGGCGATTGCTTGGTGGCGGGAGAGGAGCTGGCGGGCGCGTTCGACGATCGGCACATCGACCATCTTGCCGTCGAGCTCGATCGCACCCGTCCCGGCGGCGACCGCCTGCGCGTAGGCGGCGATGATGCGCTCCGCCTCCCTCACCTCGTCGGTCGCGGGGCGATATTCCTCGTTGAGGATCGCGACCTGCGCGGGGTGAATGCATGAAGCGCCGAGGAAGCCGAGGCGGCGCGAGCGCCGGATCGTCATGCGGAACGCCTCGAGATCGCGAAAATCGGCGACCGTGCCGAGAAAACCCAATGGCAGGATACCGGCCGCGCGCGCCGCGATGATCATCTGCTGCTTGGGGTGAAAGAGCGCCTCCGCCTCGGGCAGCATGCCGACGGACAGCGCGAAATCCTCGGCGCCGAGCGTCATGGCGACGAGCCGGCCCGAGGAGCGCGCGATCTCCGCCATGCGGAAGAAGGCGCTCGCCGTCTCGATCATGGCGACGAATTTGGTCGCGCCCGGAATCATGCCACGCTCGGCCTCGAGCTCGCTCACCACCTCGGCGATCATCGTCACGTGATCGGCGCTCTCGGTTTTCGGCAGCATCAGCGCGCCGATGCGCGGCGAAACCGCGGCTTCGATGTCGCGCAAAGCCTGCCGCCACGGCCGGTTGATGCGGACGAGGGTATCGGCGCCGTTGCGCGCAACGGAGCCGGCCGCCTCCTGCAGCAATTCCCGCGCGCGCAGCTTTTCGGCGGCCGGGATGCTGTCTTCGAGGTCGAGGATGATGGCATCGGCGCCGCGCTCGGCGGCGCGCTCGACGAATTTCGGCACCGTCACCGGGACGAAGAGCATCGAGCGCCAGACCGGCAAGGAGCGTGTCTCGCTCATGACGCCGCCCCGTCCTTCTCGCCTCCGCTGAGACGGATCACCCCGGCTCGGTTCAGCGCCGCGATCTCGTCCTCGCCGCAGCCGATCGCCGCCAAAACCTCCGCCGTATGCTCGCCGAGCGCCGGCGCCGGTCGGAAGATGTGTCCCGGCGATTGCGAGAGGCGCGGCACGATATTGTGCATCGGCACCGATCCCATCTCGGCATCCGGCATGTCGACGACGATCTCGCGCGCCTGGACGTGCGGGTCGGCGAGGAACTGATCGATCTCATAAACCGGCGCCGCCGTAACCTCGGCCTGCTCGAAGATTGCGAGATTCTCGGCAAGGCTGCGCGCGCCGATGAATTCCACGATCGGGGCCTCGCATTCGAGCACGTTCTTGACGCGGTCCGCATTGGAGCGGAAGCGCGGATCGGCGATCATGTCGGGACGGCCGATCGCGCGGAAGAGACGCTCGGCCATATTTTGCATCGAGGCGGAGATCGCAATCCAGCGGCCTTCCTCGGTGCGGTAGACGTTGCGCGGCTGGGTCGTCGGCGAGCGGCTGCCGGTGCGCTGCGGGATCTCGCCGGTGAGGCGGTAGATCGCGGCGTCGGGGCCGAGCGCGGAAACGATCGGATCGAGCAGCGGCAGGTCGATCACCTGCCCCGTGCCGCCGCGCACCTCGCGGTGGCGCAGCGCCAGAAGCACCGCCGACATGCCATAGAGCCCGGCGACCATGTCGGCGAGCGCGAGCGGCGGCAGCACCGGCGGGCGGTCGGGGAAGCCATTCTTCGCGGCAAAGCCCGACATGGCTTCGACGAGCGAGCCGAAGCCCGGCTTGTCGCGGTAGGGCCCATCCTGACCCCAGCCCGAGATGCGCACGATGATGAGGCCGGGATTGGCAGCGTGCAAGATGTCCGGGCCGAAACCCATCGCCTCGAGCGTGCCGGGGCGGAAATTCTCGATCAGCACATGCGCGGTCTTGAGAAGCCGCGCCAGCACCGCGCGTCCGTCCGCGCTGCGCAGCCCCAAGGCGAGGCTCTTCTTGTTGCGCGCATAGACCTTCCAATGAACCTCGACGCCCTTGACGCGCCAATCGCGCAACGGATCGCCCTTGCTCGGATCCTCGATCTTGATGACCTCGGCGCCGAAATCGGCAAGCTGGAGGCTCAGCATGTTGCCGGAGACGAGGCGCGAGAGATCGACGACACGGATGCCGTCGAGCGGCCCGACCTCGTGTGCGGCGAATTCCTTCATCGAGCGCCCCTGATCTGGCCGTCCTGCCTCCGGCGTCCGTCACCCCGGACGCACGATGACGGAAGCCTCATTCCCGAGCAAGCGTGGGTGTGCGAAATGCGGCGGAGGTTTCAGTGCCGCCGCGCGGCGGCAGCAAAGCCGCCGGTCTCCGGGCGGCGCAGTTCGCGCATTGAGCATTTCTCCAGCGCTTCTGCAAAGTCCCGCCGGGGCCACTCCGACTCCCCTCCGGGATGTCATCGCGGCAAAAGCTTCGCAACACGCATGAATTGCGCCGCGTGGCGTCCTTGCGCAGGAGATTTGGTGATGTCAAGCTGACATTGATTTGCAACAAAGAAGAAGCGGCCGCCGAAACACGCGTCATCGCCGCCATCGCTCGCCGGGAGGGGTCATGGTGCGGTCGCAAAAACTGACGACGGTCATCTTCATCGGCATGGTGCTCGGCATCATCGTCGGCTACGCCTGCAACACGGTCTGGCCCGACCCGCAGACGGCGTCGGCGATCGCCGGCTACATCTCATTGATGACCGATATCTTCTTGAGGCTCATCAAGATGATTATCGCGCCGCTCGTCTTCACGACCTTGGTCGTCGGCGTGGCGCACATGGGCGACACCAAGGCGATCGGTCGGATCGGCGGCAAGGCGATGCTGTGGTTCGTCTGCGCCTCGCTCGCCTCGCTCCTGCTTGGCCTCGTCCTCGTCAACATCCTGAAGCCCGGCGTCAACCTCAATCTGCCGCTGCCCGACGCTGGCGCGTCGACCAACCTCAAAGTCGCGTCGCTCTCGCTGAAGGAGTTCGTCACCCACCTCGTCCCGAAGAGCGCCGTCGAGGCGATGGCGAACAACGAGATCCTGCAGATAGTCGTATTCTCGCTCTTCTTCGGCATCGCCGCGGCGGCGCTCGGCGAGAAGGCGAAACCCCTCGTCGACATCATCGACCAGACCGCCCATGTCATCCTCAAGATCACCGGCTACATCATGGGGCTGGCGCCGCTCGCGGTCTTCGCCGCGGTGGCGGCGACGGTGACGACACAGGGCCTCGGCATTCTCGTCACCTACGGCAAATTCATGGCCGAATTCTATTTCGGTCTTGCGATCCTCTGGGGCCTCCTCATCGTCGCCGGCTACATCTTCCTCGGCCCGAGCACGACGCGGCTCATCGGCCTCATCCGCGAGCCTTTCCTCCTCGCCTTCAGCACCGCATCGAGCGAGGCGGCCTATCCGATCACCATGGCGCAGCTCGAGAAGCTGCCGATCAGCAAGAAGATCATCAGCTTCGTGCTGCCGATGGGTTATTCCTTCAACCTCGACGGCTCGATGATGTATTGCACCTTCGCGGTGATCTTCATCGCGCAGGCCTACAACATCGAGCTGAGCGCGGCGCAGCAAGTCACCATGCTTCTCGTCCTCATGCTGACGAGCAAGGGCATGGCCGGCGTGCCGCGCGCCTCGCTCGTCGTCATCGCCGCGACGCTCGTTTCCTTCAATCTTCCCGAGGCCGGCCTTCTCCTCATCATCGGCATCGATCAGTTCCTCGACATGGGCCGTTCGGCGACGAACGTCATCGGCAACAGCCTCGCCACCGCCGTCGTCGCGAAATGGGAAGGCGAGGTGACAGCACCGACGCCTGGCGCGCCCGAGTTGCAGCCGCGAGCGGCCTGAGGTGCCGCGGGTGCGCCGAGATCATTCCCTCCGCCGCGATCTCCACGGCGGAGGGCCGAGGTGGAGATGGCGAGCGACTCTTGCCGCCTTAGCCGCGATCACCTTCATCTCTGCCGCGACGGCGCAAGAACGCACCGGGACCTTGAAGCACGTCAAGGACACCGGGACCCTGACCATCGGCTACCGCGAGAGCTCGATCCCATTCTCCTATCTCGACACGCGCGGCACGCCGATCGGTTACGCGATCGACCTCTGCAACGAGGTCGTCGACGAGATCTCGACTGAACTCGACAACATGGAAATCACCGTCAAATACAAGCCGGTGACGTCGGAGAGCCGCATCCCCGCCTTGCTTGCGGGCGAGATCGACCTCGAATGCGGCTCGACGACGAGCAATTTCACGCGCAAGAAGGAGGTTGCGTTCTCGCCCGTCTATTTCGTTGCCGGCACCAAGCTTCTGGTGCCGCGCACCAGCGGGATCGCTTCGTATCGAGATCTTGCCGGGAAGACCGTTATCGTCACCGCAGGCACGACGAACGAAGCGGCGGTGCGGGCGATTTCTGACAAGCAGAAACTCGGCGTCAAGATCATCACCGGCAGGGATCACGCCGAGTCTTTCAAGACCTTGACCTCTGGCGGCGCCCATGCCTTTGCGAGCGACGACGTCCTCCTCTACGGGCTGATCGCGACGACGAAGTCGACCGCCAATTACCACATCGTCGGCGAATACCTGTCCTACGACCCCTACGGCCTCATGTTCCGCAAGAATGACCCGGATCTGGCGGCGATCGTCGAGCGCACCTTCGCGCGGCTCGCCGAGAGCCGCGAGATCGTGCAGATGTACAACAAATGGTTCCAGAAGCGCCTGCCGACCGGCGAGCGTCTCGATCTGCCGATGAGTCCGCAATTGGTCGAGTTCTTCCAGGTTCTGGGCGTTCCCGAGTAGACGAGACGCCATAGGGTCTCGACATCTCCGCCGCGCCGCCCTGCTATGTCGCCGGGCACGTTGCCGCATGGCGCTTGTCCCGATAACCTGCCGCGCGGTCTCGTCGAGCGCGGCGAGACCTCAATGGTGCTGGGGAGGCGGGTGCAGTGTTGCGGATCGGCGTCGATATCGGCGGGACCTTCACGGATTTCGCGATCTGGGACGGCGATCCCAGGGGCTACGCCGCGGTCGAGGCCTTCAAGGTGCCGTCGACCCCGCCCGATTTCGCGCAAGGGGTGAAAGACGGGCTGGAGCAGCTCATCCAGCGCGGCCGCATCGTACCGGGCGAGCCGGCCCTCATCGTCCACGGCACGACCGTCAGCACCAACGCCGTCATCGAGCGGAGCGGGCCGCCGATCGCGCTGCTGACGACGGCGGGCTTCAAGGACATTCTCGGCCTCGCGCGGCTCCGCCTCGACAAGCCGGTCGATCTCTTCAACCGCCGCCCGGCGCCGCTCATCCCGCGCCACCTCGTCTTCGAGATCGGCGAGCGGATGCTGCGCGACGGATCGGTCGACCGCCCGCTCGATCCGGCCGAGGCGGTCGCCGCGGCGCGCGCCGCGCGGGACGAGGGCGCGGTGGCGATCGCCATCTGCTTCATCCACGCCTACCGTAATCCGGCGCATGAGCGGCAGGCGGGCGCGGCGATCCGCGACGCCTTCCCCGATCTCGACCTCGTCCTCTCGCACGAGGTCTGGGCGCAGCAATCGGAGTACGAGCGGGCGAGCGCCGCGCTCCTCAACGCCTATGCCCGCACCACCATGGCCGGCTACATCGGCAAGCTGCAAGGCTTTCTGGACGAGCGCCTGCCCAAGGCGCGGCTCTTCATCACCAAGTCGAATGGCGGCGTCATGGCGACCGGCGAAGCGATCCGAATGCCGATCCACACCCTCCTCTCCGGCCCTGCCGCGGGCGTCACCGCGTCGCGCGTCTTGGGCGAGATGCTGGGGGAGCCGAACCTCCTCACCATGGATATGGGCGGGACCTCGACCGACATCTCGATGATCCGCGACGGCGACATCATGGTCTCGCATGACGGCAAGGTCGGCGATTTTCCGATCATGATGCCGGTGACGGCGATCGAGGCGATCGGCGCCGGCGGCGGCTCGATCGCCTGGATGGACGGGCCGGTCCTGAAGGTGGGGCCGCGCTCGGCCGGCGCCGCGCCTGGCCCCGCCTGCTACGGCCGCGGTGGGACGCAGCCGACCGTCTCCGACGCCTATCTCCTCTGCGGCTATCTCGACGAGGACGTGCCGCTGGCCGGCAGCCTCTCTCTGCACCGCTCTCTCGCCGAGACGGCGATGGCGCCCATCGCCGAGGCGCTGAAGCGCGACACGATCGCCGCGGCGGAAAGCATCGTCGCCGTCGCGACGGCGAACATGCTGGCGAACGCGCTCCCCTTCATGGCGCGGCTCGGCGTCGAACCCGCCGAGTTGACCCTCATGATCTTCGGCGGCGCCGGCGCCATCCACGGGCCCCTCCTCGCCGACGAGATCGGCATCGGCCGCGTCGTCGTGCCGCGCGCTTCCTCGGTCTTCTGCGCCTTCGGCTGTCTCGTCTCGGATCTACTCTACGACCTCGTGCGGACGGTGCATGGCATGGCATTGACAGCGGCGGAGGTGACGCGCATCTACGCCGCGCTCGAGACCGAGGGCGAGGCCTGGCTTGCCAACCAGGTCGGCAAGGATTTCAGGATTGCTCCGTCCGTCGAATACTTCGCCGATGTGCGCTACAAGGGCCAATCCTTCGACGTCAATACGCGAATCGCGCCCGACGCCGCGCGCGCCGGCGATCTCGCCGAGATCGCCGCCGCCTTCCACGCCGAGCATCGCCGCCTCTACGGCCATGCCGAGCCCGACGCCGCCGTCGAGATCCTGACCTTGCGTCTGCGCATCCGCGGCCGACTGGCGCAGCCGCAAGCGGTGCCGGAAACGCCCGGCAGGGACCGCGAGATCGCGCCACGGCGCAGGCGTCGAATCCGCTTCGATGGCGCTTGGCGCGACACCCCGATCTATGCGCGCGCCGATCTGCAGGTCGGCTGGCGCGCCCAAGGCCCGGCCATCGTCGAGCAGGAGACCTCGACAATCGTCATCCCGCCCGCCTTCTCGGCCGAGATCGGCCGGTTCGGCGACCTCGTTCTTCAACGGAGAGGCTGAGATGGATCCCGTCCGCACCGAGGTGATGAAGAACCGCTTCACCGCCATCGCCGAGGAGGCGAGCAACGTCGCCTACCGCACCGCCTACACGACCTTCGTCAAGCAGACGCAGGATTACCAGGTGGCGATGGCCAATCGCGACGGCGAGTTCTTCGCCTATCCGGTGCGCTCGGGCGTCACGTCCTCGGTGTGCCAGAACCTCCGCGCCATGGTCGACGAGATCGGTATCGAGAGTTTGGCGCCGGGCGACATCATCATCAGCAACGATCCGTTCACGGGCGATGCGCTCTGCACGCACACGATGGACATCCACATGATCCGCCCGGTCTTCCGCGACGGCACCATCATCGCCTTCGGCTGGGCCTTCATCCACGCTTCCGACATCGGCGGCGCGGTGCCGGGCAGCATCTCGCCGACCAGCAGGGAGGTGTTCCAGGAGGGCGTCCGCATGCGCCCCAACCTCCTCTACCGCAAGGGCGAGCTCAATCAGCAGCTGTGGAACTTTTTCGCCGACAACAGCCGCATCCCCGATCTCATCTGGGGCGATCTCCAGGCGATGCTGTCGGGGTTGGCGCTGCTCGACCGCCGAGCGCAGGAGCTGTGCGAGCGTTACGGCATGCAAGGCTTCCTCGACGGCGTCGCCGATGTCATCGCCCTTTCGGAGCTGAAGGCGCGGCAGGCAATCGCGCGCCTCACCCCCGGCGAATATGTGTTCAACGACTATCTCGAGACGCATGACGGTAAGGGACACATCTACATCCAGGCGCGGCTCAAGGTCGAAGGCGAGACGCTTGAGATCGACTGCACCGGGAGCGACCCTCAGGTGCCCTTCTCGCTCAATTTCGTGACCGGCAAGCGCACGCATCCCTTCCTCTGCATGCCGATCATCAACTACGTCCTCACCGTCGAGCCGACCATCCCGATGACCGGCGGCATCATTCGGCCGATGCGGACGACGGCGCAGAAGGGGACGATTCTCAATGCCGAGTTCCCGGCGGCCATGGGCAATCGCTGGGTCGCCGTCATGCGCCTTTACGACGCCATTCTCGGCTGCCTCAACCAGGCGGTACCGGGCGGCCTTGCCGCGGCCGGCGCGGGACAGGCCGGGATCATCGCCGTCGCATCATTCGACGAGGCCACGGGGCGGCAGCATGTCAGCGTCGTCGAGCCCTTCATCGGCGGTACCGGCGGACGCTGCAACGGCGACGGCGTCGACGGCATCGACACGCCCGTCGGCTTCCTGCGCAGCGCACCGATCGAGGTCGTCGAGCTCGAGACGCCCTTCATCATCCGCCGCTTCTCGGTCGAGCCCGACAGCTTCGGCCCCGGCCGGCATCGCGGCGGCGGCGCCGTCCGGATCGAGATGGAAAATCGCGGCCTCGCCTCGACCGTGACGGTGCGCGGCCTCGACCGCTTCAAGTTCCAGCCCTGGGGCACCGCGGGCGGCGGCTGCGGGCGATCGGGCCGGACCGTGCTCAATCCCGGGACGCCGGCCGAGAAAGAGATCGGCAAGATCGACGTGCTCGAGCTGCGCCAGGGCGACGTCCTCTTGATGGTGACGCCGGCCGGCGGTGGTTTCGGCGATCCCTTCGAGCGCGACCCCGATCTCGTTCTCGCCGATATTCGCGCCGGGCTCATTTCCGCAGAGCGCGCGCGAGAGGATTACGGCGTTGTCGTGGGTACGAAGGGCGTCGATGCGGCGGCAACTGCGACGCTGCGCGCGGCGCAGCGGAACGACCGCCTCGGCGCCGATTTCTCCTTGGGACCGGTGCGCGCCGCGCTCGAGGAGAAATGGCCGCCGCGGACGAGCGCCGCTCTCGCCATGGCCGTCATGGAGGCGCCGTCCGGCATCCGCGGCT
>JBGPOZ010000070.1:0-19070 GCA_041488295.1 Allostellaceae bacterium | reverse complement strand
CGAACATCGCCGACCGGCTCGTGCTCCCCCAGCCGCAATGGCTCGAGAGAAACTGGCAGCGGGTCGTCGGTCCAGTAGGGAAAGGCTGGATCCTCCCGAGCCGGCAGGATGCGCAGACCGAGCGCCCGCAAGTCGGCTAGCTTTGCGTCCGGTAGATCGAACGCCTCCTTGAGAATTCGTCGAAGCACATCGTGGCTCCGCTGGGCCGATTGCTCGCGTCCGGGTGCCGCAAAGAAGCTGCGCCAGAAGGCTCGTCCCGGACCTTGCTCGCTGGCGCCGAACAAGGTCCACCGCACCCGGCCCTTGTCGTCCTGAGTGCGCGCCAACGACAGCGGCAGCAGCAGGAGGAACCGTTCGTGGGCCAAAGCGCCGGCATGCTGGGCGAGTGCATCGGGCCAGTAGGGATTCTGCGCGAGATCTTCCTTGGGAATGCGGTGTGCTGGTCGGCCATTGGCGAGATGCACCATCCGCTCGATAAGCGATCGCGCGATGTGCGCCAGCCCCGCAGACAGTTCGAGGCCTTCCTCGTACTCGGTGACCGGCCAGCCCCAGGGGTCTTCGTCGCGCACAATCAAGGTGTCGGGGCTGCCATAGGCAGTGCGGCCCAAGCGCGGCGCCGGCATGAACTCCGAGTAGGCGTCGATCGGGTAGTGGCCGGCGCCGCCGAACCAAGGCCAGCCATCGAGAAGCTTGTTCCAACCCTGTGCGTTCATCGTGACCTAGCCGTGCGCCGGGATCAGGCCAGCGAGATTCTCACTGGCGCGCCCTTCTGTCCAAGCCTCAAACGCACGGATCCGCCCTGCGGGTCACCGCGCCATTCTTCCGCGAATGCCCGTCCAGATTTGACGCACCTGCACCTCGAGCGGGAACGGCTTGCGGTGGAGGTTGTGCAGATCGGTCACCAAGGCTTGGCCTATCTTCACCGTCTCGTTCCACAGCGCGATGTCGCGTCGGATCATGAGCGCTTGCGTCTTCGGCTGGCCGTTGAAGTGTCCGCGCGCCAACGCGATCAGATCCGATCGGACCGCCTGCAGATTCGAATAAAAGAGGCCGACACGGAACGGCAGATCGCCTTTGAGGAAGCCGATCTTATCGAGATGCCGCTCCATGATCGGATCGAGCTGCCCTGGTTCGCGGAAGATGGGCGGCATCTTCACATCGTCTTCGGCGTCGAGGCGCGGCAAAAGGGCGGCGTATCCGTTCGCGATCTGGCGCTGCTCGGTCACATGGATGATCGAGTAAATCTCGCCGCCAAGCGCCAAGGCGAAGCCTTCGCGATCACGGTTCCTTTTGTACATCTCGAGGAGGACGCCGCCACCGATACCGGCCGATGCGCCAATGAAGGCCCCGAGAAGAGCCGATGCCCCTTGATCCATGGTTTACACCACGAGCGCGGCAGGACGGCGCCATCGCTACAGCGCCGGCGCCGCCCTGCCCTCCAGGAAGTGACGGAACAGACTAAGCGGCCGGATGCGAGCGGCGCGAAGCATCACTGGCGCGGACTGCAAAAGCGTACGCGGGCCATCGCCTCACCGAACATCATCATCGAAACGAATAGGTAGCACACGGCGATCTCGTGAACGAACGGCTCGATTGGTTGCATGGGCCTATCCGTGCGTGCGGCATTCTTCAAGAGGTCAACGAAATGCCGGGTGACGTAACATGGTTAACGAAACACTAACGTATTCGGCGGGTAGTTCAAGCGCGGGTCGACATCTGCCGCCACATACAAGTCGAACGAGCGCGTGTGACAATTTTCAGCAACCGCCCGCGCTCCCCTTCACCACCCGGCCCCTCAGACCGGAATCCGTGGCGGTCAATCGGTCGTCTCTCTCCTCGCGAGGACCGCATCGAAGGCGCATGAAGGATCGCTGTCCCAGACAGGTGAGAACGCCGATTGCCTCGTCAGGTGCGGCCTATCTCGCGCGACGGCGGAGACCCTGCGCGCGGCTGCGGCAAGCTTTTCCAGATAGCGCCGGCGAACGGTTTCATCGGCAATCGCATCTCCGGCGAGCTTCATCGCCCAAAGCGGCTCCATTCCGATCGTCTTGGTGCCCATCGCCCCCCCGATCACACCTTTCTCGCCGCAATCACCAGCCCCGCCACCGGAACCCCTCGCTCGCTGCGGATATTCGCCTTCTCCAATGTCTCCAGGGCGAATCCCGCCGCCGAAATCGTGCTCCGAACATAGTCCTCGCCGTGGCTGTATCGGCCATGCTGCTGCAGCCTGAATTGCCGCCGCTCCTCGGTCTCGGCGACGAGATGCTCCAGTGTCGAAATGAAGCGTCCGCCCTTGCGCAACGCCTTCGCCGCGCCGCCGACAACCTCGTCGATGGCGCCGAAATAGACCAGCACGTCGGTCGCGACGACCATATCGTAGGCGCGATCGAGTTGACGCAGATACGCGGTGATCTCGGCCCGCGCGAGATCGTCGTAAATATCGCGCGCGCGCGCCTTCTCGAGCATTCCCGACGACAAATCGACGCCGACGAGGCGTCGCGCAAACGGGCGCAAGACCAATCCGCATAGGCCCGTGCCGCAGCCGACATCGAGAATGTCCAGCATGCGTGCGGCCACGGCGGTGCGACGGATCACGCTCAGCGCGAGCTCCGGTCCGCAATAATCGAGGTTTTTCAAGTTCTCATCGAAGCTGTCGGCGAAACCGTCGAAGGTGTGCGTCACATACGCATCCGGTGCGCGCCGAGTCGTCCCGGAGCCGGAGAGAGCCGCGACCATATGCAATGCCACGGGATGCTCCGGCGCTACTTTCAGCAACTCGCTGTAAATCTCAAGCATCGCGGCACGATCGCCGTCTACGGCCTTGAAATGCGCAAAGCGCAGATAGAGCTTCTCGTCTCGGGGGTTTTTCGCCACGAGGGCGCGAAAGATGTCCGCCCACCCGTCTTGCATTGCGCGGAATGTCTGTTCGGCGAAGGACCCTTCGAATCCGGTCGTCATGAGCGGCCGCGGTGCGGGCGTGCCGGGTCGCGGAACGGCGATCGTCTCCGAGGCCGGGCCGCGATCGAGCTCCGCCGCCTTGCGGATCGCGGCAATTGCGTCATCGCTCCGCCCGGCGCCAAGCAATGCCGTGCCCAATGCGAGATGCAGGTCGCCATCGCCCGGCTCCATGCCGACCGCCGCGTCGGCGAAGGCGACCGCCTCATCGAACGCGCCGATCGAGCACGAGAGGTCGGCAAGCATTGTCATGCAACGCGCCGCGAGCGCCGGTGGTTGTGGTGCCAAAACCGCCCGCGCCTCATCGCTCCGTTCCGCGGTCCACAGCGCGGCGACAAGGTTGCGCAGCGCCGGCTCGTAATGCGGCGCCATGGCGACCGCCTCGCGCAAGACCGCGATCGCCTCTTCGCATCGTTGAAGCTGGAGCAACGCGCAACCGAGATTGTTGCGCGCCTGAGCCAGGGTCGGATCGATGCGCACGGCCGTCTGCAGCAGCTCGACCGCTTCGGTGAGCGCGCCGCCCGATGCGCGCACGCCGGCGAGATCGTTGAGGGTGGGTGGATGCTCCGGCCGCAACGCGAGGGCGCAACGCAACGCTTCCTCGGCTTCGGGCAGGCGCCCCAAGGCGCGGTGGGCATTGCCGAGCTGTCGCTGCGCCTCGGCATGCCCGGGTATTGGCGCGAGCACCTTTTCGAAAGCGGCGATGGCCGCTGCGGGCTCACCCGATCGCAGCAGCAAATTGCCGAGGCTGACATGGAAGATGGCGATCCCCGGCGCGATGGCGAGCGCATCCCGCACGCATCGCAACGCCTCCGCTTCGTTGCCGCCGAGGCATGAGGCGATGCCGAGCAGGTGCAGGGCGTCGGCGTCCCCTGGATCTGCCGCGAGGACAGCGCGATAGACCTTGCTCGCACCCGACAAATCCCCGGCCTGTTGCCGGGCAATGCCGTCCGCCAGCAATACCGTGGCATTCGTCTTCGATGACTTTCCTTGCGCCATTCCGCTTCCGCGGCGTCTCAACGGTCAGCGTCGTACTCGCCAGCTGCGTCGATCAGCCACAGAAAAAGATATTCCGCGAGGCTGCGCTCGACAAAGAGGTGATAGCGGGGCGAATCATCGATTTGCCGGAGGATGATCCGCGCCTTCGCGAGACCGCTTTGGGCGCATTGGCCGGGGGCGAAGACACGGGGATGAAGGTCGAGGCTGCACCCCTTCGCCAACACGTCGCGCGCGCGATGCCCGCCGAGCTCGATGACGGTGCGGCCATCGCTGACATCGGTGACGTATGCCGGATACGGAGCCAATGCCGCCGCGAGCGACGCGCCGAGGATTTCCTCGCGGCCCGGCGGCGTCACGATCAGGAACTCATCGGGACCGAGCCACAGGGCGACGAGACCATCCCTCTCGGTCGCACGATTTGGCTCACCCGGCAATGCGAAGCCGAGAGCTGCCTCCACCGCCGATCGGGCGGTTGTCTCGGCAGCGCCGAGCCGAAGATCGAGCAGACCGAGAAGCGGCAGCTCGCGGAGCAGGACGGGTCCGCCCTGCCGCTCCAGCGCATGGTCGCGAAGGTGCGAGAGCGGGCTTCGCGCGAGGGGACGCACGTCAGCCATGGAGGCGCCCCCCTTCGGGGTCGTAGAAGCGACTGGTGCCGATGACGGCGCGTATCGCGCGGTCCGGCGCGATGACGACGTGGACCGCCGCACCCTGCCGCTCGATCCCGCCCTCGATGAGCGCCATCGCGATCGAGCGCTCGAGCGCCGGACTCCAATAGCTCGACGTGACATGGCCCAACATCGGCACCGGCGGCTTCCCGGTCGGCGACGAGCCATCGGCGATGATCTGGCTTCCCTCGGGGATGACGAGGGCTGGATCCTCGGTGAGGAGACCGACGAGCTGGCGCCGCCCGCTTCGCGCCAGATCGCTGCGCTTGAGGCCGCGTTTGCCGATGAAATCGGCCTTCTTCTGATCGACGATCCAATCCATGCCGAGATCGTAGGGCGTCACGGTGCCGTCGGTGTCGTGCCCGACCACGATATAGCCCTTCTCGGCGCGCAGCACATGCAGCGCCTCGGTGCCGACCGGCGTGATGCCGAAACCGGCGCCCGCCTTCATCAGCGCCTCCCACAGGGAAAGCCCATAGCGCGCCGGGACGTTGATCTCGAAGGAAAGCTCGCCGGTGAAGCTGACGCGGAAAATGCGCGCCGGAATGCCGGCGACATGACCCTCGCGGACGGTCATGAAGGGCGAGCCTTCACGGCTCGTGTCAATGTCGGTGCCGGCGGCGGCGAGAACCTCGCGCGCGCGGGGTCCGGCGAGCATCAAGGTCGCCCAATGCGTCGTCACCGAAGTAAGGAAGACGTCGAGATCGGGCCATTCGCATTGCAGCCATTCCTCGAGCCAGCCGAGCACCGCATCGGCGTGGCCCGATGTCGTCGTCATCAGATAATGGCGCTCGCCGAGCCGGGCCGTGACGCCGTCGTCGAACACCATGCCGTCGTCCTTCAGCATGAGCCCATAGCGGCAGCGGCCGGGCTTCAAGGATCCCCAGCCATTGGTGTAAACGCGATCGAGCAAGGTCACGGCATCGCGCCCCTTGATGTCGATCTTGCCGAGCGTCGAGGCATCGCCGAGGCCGACGGCGTTGCGCACGGCACGGCATTCGCGCCGCACCGCCGAGTCCATGTCCTCGCCGGTTTGCGTGTGATAAAGCGGCCGGCGCCAGCGCCCGACCGGCTCGAACACCGCCCCATGCGCCTCGTGCCAAGAACTCATCGGCGTCTTGCGCACGGGATCGAAAAACTCGCCGACGCCGCGCCCCGCAAGGGCGCCGAAGGTGACTCCCGTATAGGGCGGCCGGAATGTCGTGGTACCGACCGCCGGGATGGCGCCGCCGGTCTCGCCGGCGAGAATCGCCAGCGCATTGACGTTGGCGGTCTTGCCTTGATCGACGCCCATCCCGGCCGTCGTATAGCGCTTTGCGTGTTCGACCGAGCGGTAGCCCTCGCGCGCGGCGAGCGCGATGTCTGCCGCGGTCACGTCGTTCTGGAGGTCGATGAACTTGCGGTCGCGCCGTCCGTCGTGCGGGGAAGGCACCTCCCAGATCGGGCGCACCGGCGTTGTCGGCTGCGCGACGGCGCTCGGCGGCGGCAGGACCGGTGCCGAAAAGCCGGCATCGCGCGCCGCGGCCAGCCCCGCTTCGTGACCCTCGATCAAGCACTGCGCGAGATCGAGGCTGCCGCGCGCCGCGCCCGCCGACCGCTCGGCCTGCCGTGACTCGCCTGGAACGAAGCACCCGGAGGCGGCATCGAACGAGAGCCGCCCGCCCGATTGCGAGAAGAGGTGTACCGTCGGACTCCAGCCGCCCGAGACGCAAAGAAGATCGCAACGCAGCGTGCTGGCAGGGCCGGCAAGTGCGGTTCCCGCGGCATCGAGCGGCGCCACGGTGACCTCGCTCAGCGCGTGTCCGCCGGACGCGGCGATGACGACGTGACCGCCCAGCACCTCGATCCCGCGCTTGCGACAGGCCGCGGCAGCCGGGACCTCGCCGCCGCGCGCATCCACCACCGTGGTCACGGTGACGCCGGCTTCGGCGAGCGCCGCGACGCTTTCGTAGGCGCTGTCGTTGTTGGTGAAGACGACGGCACGGCTGCCCGGTCGCACGGCGTGACGCCGCACATAGCTTTGCGCCGCGCCCGCCAACATGATGCCGGGAAGGTCGTTGTTGACGAAGACGAGCGGTCGTTCGATGGCACCGGTGGCGAGGACGACTTGCCGCGCTCGGATCTTTCGCAAGCGCTGGCGCGGGGCGCCGGGCGGGCCGTCCCGCGGATCGAGGTGATCGCTCACCCGTTCCAGCA
Source organism: Allostellaceae bacterium (assembly GCA_041488295.1). GTDB lineage: Bacteria > Pseudomonadota > Alphaproteobacteria > ATCC43930 > CGMCC-115725 > URHD0088. The sequence continues at coordinate 12,255 of JBGPOZ010000070.1, read as the reverse complement.
CGGTCAGGAAATTGTGGTCGTAATAGCCGGCGACCGTGGCGCGCGACAGCAAACGCACCTCCGGCATCGCCGCCAATTCCTCGAGGCTGCTCTTGACCCAGGCGAGCGCCGCGCCGCCATCGATCTCGCCATCGCGCCAGAGGAGCTGGCCGCCGAACTCGCTCTGCTCGTCGACGAGCAGTACGCGCGCACCCGAACGGCCGGCGGCGAGCGCGGCGGCGATGCCGGCCGGGCCGCCGCCGGCGATCAGCACATCGGCATGACCGAAGCGCTTCTCATAGCGGTCAGGATCAGGTTCCGTCGGCGCGCGACCCAAGCCGGCAGCGCCGCGGATCAGTCGCTCATAAGCAAGCCAGCCGCGGCGCGGCCACATGAAGGTCTTGTAGTAGAAGCCGGCGGGCAGGAACCGGTGCAGCCGGTCGTTGATGACGCTGACATCAAGCTGAACGTTGGGCCAGCAATTGAGGCTGGCGGCTGTGAGACCATCGAAGAGCTCGATCTGCGTTGCCCGGCAATTGGGATCGGTGCGCTCTCCGACGCCGAGTTGGACGATGGCGCATGCCTCTTCGGCGCCGGCCGACATGATGCCGCGTGGGCGATGGTATTTGAAGCTGCGTGCGACGAGCGAGACGCCGTTCGCCATGAGCGCGGAAGCGAGCGTATCGCCGGGATGACCCTCATAGCGCCGGCCGTTGAAGGTGAAGGCGATCGCGCGGTTGCGGTCGATGCGGCCGCCTTGCGGCAAGCGGAAGGGTTGCGGCGCCATCAAAGACCCTCCGGCCGCTTCTCGCCCATCTTGTAGACGGCGCGGATCTCGTGCGTGACCGTGTCGCGGGCGACGTTGAACCAGCGCCTGCAGCCGAGGGCATGCAGCCAGCGCTCGACGTGGAGCCCCTTGGGGTTGGTGCGATAGTACATGTATTCGGCCCAATCGCGATCGGACGCCGTCTGCGGGTCGGGGCGTTGGATATGCGCTTCGCCGCCGGGCGCGAATTCGCTTTCCTCGCGCGCGCCGCACCATGGACAGGTGATGAGGAGCATGCTCTTTCCCCTTAGTGTCCGACCGCGGCAGCGGCGCTCTCGTCGATGAGGCGGCCGGCGCTGAAGCGCTCGAGCGAGAAGGCGGCATTCAAGGGGTGCGGCCGTCCCGTCGCGATCGTATGCGCGAAGACCGAGCCGGAGCCCGGAGTCGCCTTGAAACCGCCGGTGCCCCAGCCGCAATTGACGTAGAGCCCCTCGACCGGCGTCAGGCCGATGATCGGGCTCGCATCCGGTGCGCAATCGACGATCCCCGCCCATTGCCGCATCATTCTGAGGCGACTGACGACCGGGAACAGCTCGACGAGCGCGGCAAGCTGGTCCTCGACGATCGAGAGGCTGCCGCGTTGGGCATAGGAATTGTAGTTGTCGCGCGAGGCGCCGATCACCAGCTCGCCCTTGTCGGACTGGCTCACATAGACATGCACCTGTCCCGACATGACGACGGTGTCGAGCATCGGCTTCAACGGCTCCGAGACGAGCGCCTGCAGGGGGAAGCTCTCGATCGGCAAGCGCAACCCGGCCGTCGCCATGATGGTGCCGACATGACCCGCGGCGACGACGCCGATCTTCTTGGCGGCGATGAACCCCCGGCTCGTCTCGACGCCGACCGCCCGCCCGCCATCGCGGCGGATGCCGGTCACCGTGCAGTTCTGGATGATGTCGATGCCGCGCGCATCGGCAGCCCGGGCGAAACCCCAGGCGACGGCATCGTGCCGCGCCGTCCCGCCGCGCCGCTGCACCATGCCGCCGAGGATGGGAAACCGGACGCGCGGATCGGTGTTGAGGATCGGCACCTCGCGCTTCAGCTGTTCCGGCGTCAGCATCTCCGAATCGATGCCGTTGAGACGGAGCGCGCCGACGCGCCGGTTCATCTCACGCAGCTCGTGCCGCGTTTGCGCCAGGAAGACGACGCCGCGCTGCGAGAACATGACGTTGAAGTTGAGGTCCTGCGAAAGCCCCTCCCACAGCTTCAGCGAATGCTCGTAAAGGTGCGCACTGTCGTCCCAGAGATAGTTCGAGCGGACGACCGTGGTGTTGCGTCCGGTGTTGCCGCCGCCAAGCCAACCTTTCTCCAGCACCGCGACATTGGCGATGCCGTGATCCTTCGCCAGGTAATACGCCGTCGCGAGCCCATGCCCACCCGCACCGACGATGACGACGTCGTAGGCGGATTTCGGCGCCGGGTCGCGCCAGGCGCGCGGCCATCCGCGATGTCCGGTCAACGCATTGCCGACGAGGCTCAGAAACGAATACCGCATTGCCCTTATCGGCGTTCCCCCGTTCGTTTCAGCACGTTACCTCAGCACAGTCTCTTTTGATAGACCGCTGCGCGCGAGACGAAACGGCCGCCGAAGCGGCGGCCGTTGCAAGCGTCAGCGGTGCCGACGATGTCAGTGAAGATCGGCCCAGATCCTGCGCTTCACGACATAGGCAAAGCCCGTGGCGATCAGCAGGAAGAGAAACACTTTGACGCCGGTTTGCTTGCGCGGCTCCATCATCGGCTCGCCCGCCCAGGTGAGGAAGGCGACGACATCATGCGCCTGCTGCTTCACCGTCGACGCCGTGCCGTCAGAGAATGTCAGCGCACCATCGACGAGCGGCAGCGGCATCGCGATCTGGTGGCCGGGGAAATACACATTGTAATTCATCCCCTCGCTCATCTTCATCGTCGCCGGCGCGTCCTTGTAGCCGGTCAAGACCCCGAAGACATAGCTGGGTCCGCCCTCGCGCGCCTTGGTGATGAGCGAGAGATTGGGCGGCAGCGCACCGTTGTTGGCGGCACGGGCCGCCTTCTCGTTCGCGAAGGGGCGCGCGAACGGATCGGAGGGGCGCGCCGGTCGCTGCACCGCTTCGCCCTGGTCGTTGGTGTCGCCGACCTGCGCTTGCGCGGCGATCGCCTTGACCTGCTCGTCGTCATACCCGAGGCCGGTCGGCCCGCCGAGGTCGCCATAGATGAGATGCTCGAGCGCGTGGCAACCCGCGCAGACTTGCAAATAGACCTGGAAGCCGCGCTGCAGCTCGGCGCGGTCGTAAGTGCCGAAGATTCCCTCGAACGACCAATGCTCGCCCGGCAGCGACGGCTCGGCTTCCTCCGCCGCGGCGCCCAGCGTCAGGGCCGCGATGCCGGCAGCGGCGAGGGACAGGGTGAGCTTGCGCATTACGGCTTCTCCAGCGTCGCACCCGCGCCGGCGAGGCGCGCTCCGCCCTTGAGGACGGCGGTGCTGATACTCGTCGGCAGCGGGCGCGGGCGCTCGAACCAGCCGAGGAACGGCAGCAGGAGGAGGAAGTGGAAGAAGTAGTAGGCGGTCGTGATTCGACCGACGACGACGAAAATGCCCTCGGGCCGATGCGCCCCGACCCAGCCGAGCGCGAAGCAATCGATGATGAGGACAAAGAGGAACCACTTGTAGACCGGCCGGAAGGTGGCGCTGCGCACGCGCGACGTATCGAGCCAGGGCAGGATGAACAGCACGAGGATCGAGCCGAACATCATGAGGACGCCGAGCAGCTTGTTCGGCACCGAGCGGAGGATCGCGTAGTACGGCAGGAAGTACCATTCCGGTACGATCTCCGGCGGCGTTTGCAGCGGGTTCGCCGGGATGTAGTTCGCCGGGTCGCCGAGCATGTTGGGCGCGAAGAAGACGAAGGCGGCGTAGAACAGCAGGAAGACGCCGAGCCCGAACAGATCCTTCACCGTGTAATAGGGATGGAACGGGATCGAATCCTGCGGCCCCTTGCGGTCGATGCCGAGCGGATTGTTCGAGCCGTGCTGATGCAGCGCGACGAGATGCAGCACGACGACGCCGATGATGGCGAACGGTAGCAGGTAATGCAGCGAGTAGAAGCGATTGAGCGTCGGGTTGTCGACGACGAAGCCGCCCCACAGCCAGGTCACGATCGCGTTGCCGACCACCGGAATCGCCGAGAAGAGGTTGGTGATGACGGTGGCGCCCCAATAGCTCATCTGGCCCCAAGGCAGCACGTAGCCCATGAAGGCGGTCGCCATCATCAGGAGAAGGATGACGACGCCGAGCATCCATAGCAGCTCCCGCGGCGTCTTGTACGAGCCGTAATAGAGCCCGCGAAAGATGTGGATGTAGGTCACGATGAAGAACATCGACCCGCCGTTCATGTGGATGTAGCGCATCAGCCAGCCGTAATTGACCTCGCGCATGATCCGCTCGACCGAATCGAAGGCCATGTCCTTGTGCGGCGTATAGGCCATCGCGAGAAAGATGCCGGAAAAGATCATGATGACGAGCATGATCCCGGCGAGCGAGCCGAAATTCCACCAGTAGTTAAGGTTGCGTGGCGTCGGATACTCGTTCAGCTCATGCTGCATGAACGTGAAGACCGGCAGCCGATGGTCGATCCATCGGACGAGCTTGTTTTGCTTCGCAGGTGCAGCCATGGCCCGCCTCTAGCCGATCTTGATGGTGGTGTCGGTGGTGAAGCTGTAGGGCGGCACCGGCAAATTCTCCGGCGCTGGTCCCTGCCGGATGCGGCCCGAGGTATCGTACACCGAGCCGTGGCACGGGCAAAACCAGCCGCCGAACGAACCCCGGTCGTCGGTCGCGCTCTGCCCCAGCGGAATACAGCCGAGATGCGTGCAGACGCCGACGACGACGAGCCATTCCGGCTTCTTGACGCGATCGGAATCCTTTTGCGGGTCACGCAGCGAGGCGACGTCGACCTCCTCGGCCTTCTTGATCTCCTCCTCGGGCCGGTGATCGATGAAGACCGGCCTGCCGCGCCACACCACCGTCACGCGCTGCCCCAGTTGCACGGGGGAGAGGTCGACATCGGTGGTCGAAGCCGCCAGCGTGTCCCTCGCCGGGTTCATGCTGTCGAGGAACGGCCAGATCGCCGAGGCCGCACCGATCGCTCCGACCGCTGCCGCCGTGAGGGTCAGAAAATCGCGGCGCGACGTCTCCGCGCCATGGGCGCCGCCCCCCGCCGGGTGCGCAATCTCGGCCATCTCGCAATACCTCTTTCTCTCGGCCAGCCCGCCGGCTGGCCGCCGCGCAAGCTATACTGTTGATCGAACGCGACTATGCGGCATCCTGACGCATCGCCCCGCCTTTCCTCCGCAGAAAGGCGCGCAGAATTCGCTCAGCGGTATAATGGATTTGCGGGACGTTGCAAAGCCGGAGTTCATTGCATCGTCGCCGCACAGTCGTCCGTGCCGATTCCGCCACCTGCCGCCGATGCGCCTTGCCCTCTACGAACCCGACATTCCGCAGAACACCGGGACGCTCTTGCGTCTCGGCGCCTGCCTCGGTGTCGCCGTCGACATCATCGAGCCCTGCGGTTTCGTACTGAGCGATCGCCGCCTGCGCCGCGCCGGGCTCGACTACCTCGCTTCTGCCGAGATGACACGACACGCTTCCTGGGCGGCGTTCCTCGCGGCCAAGGAGCCCGAGGAACGGCTCGTGCTGCTGACGACGCAGGGCACCATTCCCTACCATCGCTTCTCCTTTGCCCGCTCCGACATCCTGCTGCTTGGGCGCGAATCCGCCGGCGTCCCGCCTGAAGTCCATGCGACCTGCGCCGCGCGGCTTCGAATTCCGATGCAGCCCGCCCGACGCTCCCTCAACGTCGCCCTCGCCGCCGCGATGGTGCTCGGCGAAGCGATGCGGCAGACTGGGCTTTTCAGCGGGGAGCCGTGATGACGACGCCCGACGACGATCGCCGCGCCCGCGCCGGCGCATGGTTTGCCGCCCTGCGCGACCGTATCTGCGACGCTCTGGAAAGGGTCGAGGACGATTGCCGCACGGCACAGCCCCAGAACGCCGCCCCTGTCCGCTTCGCGCGACGCGAATGGCAGCGGCCCGAAGGCGGCGGCGGCGTCATGGCGCTGATGCACGGCCCCGTCTTCGAGAAGGTCGGCGTCAATGTCTCGACCGTGTTCGGCGAGTTCTCGCCGGAGTTTCGCGCGCAAATCCCGGGCGCTGCCGAGGATCCGCGATTCTGGGCGAGCGGCATCTCGCTCGTCGCGCATCCGCGCTCGCCGCTCGTCCCCGCGGTCCATATGAACACCCGTCACATCGTCACGACCAAGGCGTGGTTCGGCGGCGGCACCGATCTGACGCCGATCTATCCCGATGACGACGACACGCGCCAATTCCACGCTGGGCTCGAAGCTGCGTGCGACGCGCACGACCCGACCTACTACGCGCGCTTCAAGGCCTGGTGCGACGAGTATTTTTTCCTGAAGCATCGCGGCGAGCCGCGCGGCGTCGGCGGCATCTTCTTCGACTACCTCGACAGCGGCGACCCAGAGCGTGATTTCGCCTTCACCCGCGCCGTGGGCGAGGCTTTCCTCGAGGTCTATCCGAAGCTGGTCCGCCGCCACATGCTGGAGCCTTGGACGCCCGAGCAACGCCGCCACCAGCTCGTGCGGCGTGGCCGCTATGTCGAGTTCAACCTGCTTTACGACCGCGGCACGCTGTTCGGTCTCAAGACCGGCGGCAATGTCGAGGCGATCCTGATGTCGCTGCCGCCGGAAGTCGCCTGGCCGTAATGCAGAGTCCCGATCACCGTCGAATGGCGCCCGTATCCGTCCTCGACGTGTTTCTGGCGTTCCTTCGTCTTGGCCTCACCTCCTTTGGGGGACCGGTGGCGCATCTCGGTTATTTCCGCGACGAGTTCGTGCGTCGCCGCGGCTGGCTCGACGAGGCCGCCTACGCCGATCTTGTCGCGCTTTGCCAGTTTCTTCCCGGCCCGGCAAGCAGCCAGGTCGGCATCGCGATCGGGTTGACGCGCGCAGGATTGGGTGGGGCCTGTGCCGCCTGGCTTGGCTTCACGGCCCCCTCCGCCGTCGCCCTCATCCTCTTCGGCTACGGTGTCGCCGCTTGGCGCGGCATTCTCGATACCGGCTTCCTGCACGGCCTCAAGATCGTCGCCGTCGCAGTCGTGGCGCAAGCCGTCTGGGGCATGGCGCGGACGCTGACGCCGGACCAGCCGCGGATCACCCTCGCGGTCGCCGCCGCCCTCCTCGCCCTCTCCGTCCCCGGAAGCGTCGGCCAGATCGTCGCGATCGTCGCCGGCGGCGTGGTCGGCCTCTTGTTGCAGCGCCCCGATCTCGCGGTGACCGAGCCACCCGCCCCGCTCGCGATCGGCCGCCCGCACGCCATCCTCGCGCTTGCACTGTTTCTTGCCCTCCTTCTCGGCCTGCCGCTTGTCAGCGAGGCCATGACGAATCACGGCCTCGACCTGTTCACGAGCTTCTATCGGTCGGGCTCGCTCGTCTTCGGCGGCGGTCATGTCGTCCTGCCCCTCTTGCAGTCGGAGGTCGCGCCGCCGGGCTGGGTCGACAACGACACCTTTCTCGCGGGCTACGGCGCGGCGCAAGCGGTGCCGGGCCCCCTCTTCACCTTCGCAGCCTATCTCGGCACCGTGATGCATCCCGGTCCGAGCGGCTGGGCGGGCGGCCTCCTTTGCCTTGTAGCGATCTTCCTGCCCTCTTTCCTGCTCGTCATCGGGACCCTCCCTTTCTGGCATGCTCTGCGCCAGAGAAGCGCGGTCCAGGCAGTGTTGCGCGGTGTCAACGCCGCCGTCGTCGGTCTCCTTCTTGCCGCGCTCTACCAGCCGGTTTGGACGAGCTCTATCGCAGCGCCGCGCGACTTTGCGCTCGCCCTTGCAGCCTTCCTGCTGCTGATGTTCTGGCGGGTGCCGCCCTGGCTCGTCGTGCTGCTCGCCGCCGTCGCCGGCGCCACAATCGGAGGAATTTAGTCCGCGCCCGTGCGGAGCGAGCGCCGCACGATCTTGAGGCGCGGCAGGATGAGGCTGAGGGAGATGAGCACCAAGGTCGCCAGGGTCGACAACAGCCAATCGCCGCCGCTCAGCACCGTGTTGCCGTTCGCCCCGAGCTGGGCGCAAACCAAACTCGCCGGAAACATGCCGATGGCCGAGCCGATGGCGTAGCTCCAGAACGAAATCCGCGTCACGCCGAGGGCGTAGTTGACCGGGGTGTGCGGCAAGGGAAGCAGGCGAAGCACGGCGATCGCCCGCCAGCCGCTGCGGTCCGCCGCCCGAAGCGCCGGCGCGAGGCGCGGCAAGGTCGCCGCGTCGACGAGGCCGGCATTCACGTAGCGCGCAAGCACGAATCCCGCGAGCGCGCCGAGCGTGCTGCCGATCGTGCCCCAGGCTAGACCCGGCCAGAACCCGAAGAGCAGGCCGCCCGCTGCGACGAGGATCGTGCGCGGCACGAAGACCAGGCTTCCCGCCACCATGATCGCGACGAAGACGATTGGCGCCAGCGGGTACTCGGCAACATGATCGTGAAGCGCCATGGCCTCTGCGCGCACGGACTCCCACCGCATGGCGCCATGCCCGGCCGCCGCCGCGCCGATCCCGCCGACGACGAGGAGCAGGACGAGAAGACGCAGAGCGCCGGCGCGCAATCTGGGCAAGGGCGTAACCGTCATCTCATCAGGAGTTCGGCAAGGCGGCCGCTTCTATCGCCAAATCGCGGCATCGCCAATCTCTTTCTCGATGACGCGGCGTCACGTTGCGGCATCCGAGCCGCGCGCGAGCGCCGCGAGGCGCTCGAGGCACGCCGCCCGACCGGCACGGAAATCGCCGGCTTCCCACCATACCTCGACGGCGGCAAGCAGCTCGCCGATGCGCGGACCGGGCGGTACGCCGAGGGCGGCCGCGTCGCGCCCGCGCACGGGAAAATCCGGTGGGGCGCGGCGCGGCGCCTCGGCGAGAAGCTCGGCGGCGCGGCTTGCCGCGCCCGACTCCGCTGCGCGCAGCAGCACGAGATCGCGATAGGCATCAAGCCCGAGATGGCGCAGCGCGCGCCGCTGCGCGCGCTCGTCGCCACCAAGATCGATCGGCCAGGGCGGCGCCGCGAGCAGCACCAATCGGTCGCGCTGTGCGTTTGCAAGACGTAGCCTTGCTGCCACGGCCTCGGTCGCGGCAGCGTCATCGGGCAGCAGCGCGGCGAGGCACCGCACCGCGTCGCGGTCGGGGTCGAGCGCGATCAGCGCCGCCAGACGATCGCGCCGCGTCGCCTCCGGCAGCAGCACGGCCAGAACGCCATCCTCCGCCATGAGGGCGAGGGTCGGGATCGGGTCGGGCGCGCGCAGCAATTTGAGGGTCTCGCCGGCAACCCGCTCACCCGACAATGTCGGCAGGAGATGAGCGAGGCTGCGGCAGGCGGCTCGCGCCGCAGGATCGGCGGCGCCGGTTCCGTAATGCGCGTGGAAGCGGTAGAAGCGAAGAAGGCGAAGCACATCCTCGCGGATGCGCGTTGGCGCATCGCGGACAAAGCGGACACGCCCGGCGCGCAGATCGGCGAACCCACCGACCGGATCGAAGACTCGGCCCTCGCCATCGAGAAAGAGCGCGTTCATCGTGAAATCGCGCCGCGCCGCGTCCTCCGCCCAATCGTCGGTGAAGGCGACGCGTGCCCGCCGGCCATCGGTCTCGACGTCGCGCCGCAACGTCGTGATCTCGAAATGACGGGGCGGCACGACCGCCGTCACAGTGCCGTGGGCGATGCCGGTCGGCACGGCCTTGATCCGGGCGGCCTCCAGCAAGGCGAGAACCCGCTCCGGCGGGTCTGGCGTCGCGATGTCGATATCGGCGATCTGGCGTCCGAGAAGCGCGTCGCGCACGCAGCCGCCGACGAAACGCGGCTCCGCCCCCCCGGCGCCGAGCGCGGCCAGCACCGAAACGGTCGCGGGCTCGGTCATCCAGGGCTGCGGGGCGATGCGGTCGATGGGCTGCACGGCGCCACTATATACGATCGACCCTCGCCAGGCGTGGCGTCCATTGCCTCTTGGCGGTCGCGGCGCGATGCACTACCTATTGAGGCAATCGCCCATCGCGGAGATCGGCAATGTCCAAAGGGATCACCCGCCGTCAATTGCTTGCGACAACCGGCCTCGTCGGCGCGGTATCTGTTCTCTCCGCGCGGCCGGCAAACGCTCTTTCGCTTCAGTCGATGGATGCGACGACGCGGCGCCTGTATCTCGAATCGTGCAGCGTCAAGGACGGCGCCTATCACCGCGAGCTCGTCGCCGACGTGAAGCAACGCCTGCAAGGCAAGGCGACCGAGGCGGAAATCGAAACCGCCATCGCCCAGATGAGCTGCCCGATTTGCGGCTGCCCGATCAACACATTGTAAGAAGGCCGCCGCCCCTCGCTCCTTCGAAGGACTGGAACCCATGCAACTTCACTTGCAGACCTGGGAAGAGGTCGATTCGTATCTGAAGCGCTCGAAGGGCATCATCATCCCGATCGGCTCGACCGAGCAGCACGGACCCAACGGCCTCATCGGCACAGACGCCATCTGCCCCGAGGTGATCGGCCGCCAGCTCGGCGATGAGATCGGCGCGCTCGTCGGCCCGACCATCAGCATCGGCATGGCGCAGCACCACCTGGGATTCTCGGGCTCGGTCACCCTGCGCCCGACGACGCTCATCGCGATGATCCGCGACTATGTCGTCTCGCTGGCGCGCCACGGTTTCGAGCGTTTCTATTTCCTCAACGGCCATGGCGGCAACATCGCGACGACCAACGCCGCCTTCTCGGAGATCTATGCCGAGACCTCGATGCAACGGCCCGGGAGCAACGCGCCCGCGATCAGATGTCGGTTGAAGAACTGGTGGGAAAACCCTGCCGTCCAAAAGATTTCCGCAGAATTGTTCGGCGACCGCGAAGGCAGCCATGCGACGCCGAGCGAGGTCTCGGTGACGCAATACGCCTATCCCGAGGCCATCAAGCGCAAGGCGATGGCGCCGGTCGGCCCCAAGCCGCGCGACTTCGCCGATGCTGACGACTACCGCCGGCTCTTCCCCGACGGCCGCATCGGCTCGGACCCGACCCTGGCGACGCCCGAGCATGGCGCAAGGCTGGTCGCCGCCGCGGTCGCCGACCTCAAGGACGATTATCGGCGGTTTCTCACCCAGGATTAGCAACGGTGAGCGATGACGGCCGCATTCCGCTGTCGGTGGTCGCGCGCGAGTCGGATCCAGCGGAGGAGCGCGGCGTCGCCCTCATCCTGACCAGCGGCAAGACAAAGCCTTTCGCTCATAGGGTGATCCGTCACGCAGACGCCGCGGCGGTCGAGCAGTCGGGCCATTGCCAGTGTTGCAGGGTCCCCTCCGATCTCGTCACCGTGCTGCGTCAATTGTTCCTCGACCGCATCCGCGGCGAGGTCGAGTTCGATCGCGTGGCCGTGCAAGCGCCGCCCGATCTCGTCGAGGCGGCGCTGCGCGATCCGCTCGTCGGGGCGCGGTATCGTCGGGTCAACGGTTTCTCCCCGCTCCCGCGTAGGAGAGGGGTTCACCCGTGAGCCAACGCCAGCTTCATCACCCGTAAGGTTTCGGGAAAGCACGGCAGGCCGCGCGCCTCGGCTTCCTCCAGCGTGAACCAGCCGAGGTCGAGCGCGTCGGCATCGCGTTGCGGCTCGCCGGAGCGCCATTCGGCGAGGACGGCGACGAGGGTGAAATGCGTCTTCACCCGCCCCGACTCGTCCGGATAGATGGCATCGAGCGCGGTCAGCGTGTCGACCGGCTCGGCGACCACACCCGTCTCCTCCAGGAGCTCGCGCGCCGCCGCGGCGAAGATCGTCTCGCCGAGCTCCTGGACGCCGCCGATGAAGCCCCATCGTCCCGGCATGGGCGGCTTCGCCCGCTGCACCAGAAGGATGCGGCCGTGGCGCCGCACGACCGCGAGGACGCCGACGATCGGCCGCGCCGGATAGCTTCGTTCCTCCACCGCCGCGATCAGTCGGCCGCGGCGGCCTTCCCTTCCAGCACCTTGTAGATCTCGCTGCCGGCCTTGCGGAACTCCTCGGATTTCTCGGCCATGCCTTGCGCGGCATAGTCGCGCACCTCCTGGCTGATCTTCATCGAGCAGAATTTGGGGCCGCACATCGAGCAGAAATGCGCGAGCTTCGCGCCCTCGGCGGGGAGCGTCTGATCATGGAATTTCTCCGCCGTCTCGGGATCGAGCGACAGGTTGAACTGGTCGCGCCAGCGGAACTCGAACCGCGCGCGCGAGAGCGCGTCGTCCCGGAGCCGCGCCGCCGGGTGCCCCTTGGCGAGATCCGCCGCGTGCGCCGCGATCTTGTAGGTGATGACGCCGGTCTTGACGTCGTCGCGATCGGGCAGCCCGAGATGCTCCTTTGGCGTCACATAGCAGAGCAGCGCGGTGCCGAACCAGCCGATCATCGCCGCCCCGATACCCGAGGTGATG